>JAZSQZ010000049.1:0-2280 GCA_045538175.1 Clostridia bacterium | reverse complement strand
AAATCAAACAGAAGAGAACATATAAAAATCAGCGAACATTATCCAATTGGTTAATGATTAGGCTGTTTTATAATGATGATTAAGATGGTTCATATAACAATATAAAAAAGCCGAGAATTTTCGTTCCCGGCTTTGTGTTTTATATATTCAATGTTTCAACTTCCCCTTGTATGGTTTTTCGCAAGAATAAATGTTCTTTGTCGTTTGGTAAATTATCAAAACTTTCAATATCCTTAATCTTGAGAATTTTTAAGCCACGAAGTACAAGGTATGAACTGAATTTCCAGTTCACATCAAACATACCGTAACTATCTAAGATAAAGGTAAAATCGTGTTTTGGGTCATAGCCCGTAATTCTATAATTGTTCATTTTTATTTCTCCTTATTATGCAATCTTTTTTATTTTTCGGTTAGCGTAGGGCAACCATATTTTGTTTACAAAGTGCAATACATTGTTGTCTGGTTTACTGTCGTGGTCGGCATAACATTGCAAGACTTTGTGTTGTGTCGGCGAGTATTCCAAAGTAACGAATGGTGTTTCGATACTGTCTTTATTTCTTATGAAGAATATCAATGATTCTTCACGGGCAAACTTTTGATCGTATCCCATTTTGCCAACACAGTGGTGTAGTGCATTACCTTCTTTGATAAGTTCACTTGGACTTTTAGCAATCACAATTACGAAATCGTTTTTATTGTGTTGCAAAGTCATAAACTTGTTAGCAACTTTCTTAAACTTATTATACAGTTCTCGTCTTGCCTTTTTATCGGCTTTTGCTTTGGCACTGTGATACTCATCAATCCGAATATCGTGCCATCTTTTGAAATCGTGTGGATATCTATTCTTGTCCAAACTCATATCAAGTTGTAAGTATTCGCAAGCTCTTAAATAGTCATCATAACACCAACCATCTATGTTTTGTTTGATTAAATATTCAAGTAACTTATTTATTTCTTTTCCAGTAAAGACTTCTTTTAAATGGCGAAAATTATCTGGCTGAATGAAAAGTTTTTTGAAACTATCAAACTTATATGTATCTTCAATGCTGCGTTTTTGTTTGTATGCACGAATGATTGAACTGACATAATAATGACTTTTAATGTCGCCTCTATGATTATAGAGCCACTTACAAAATTGCTTGTCTTTGGCACATTGTCTTAAAATCATTTTACTTGTGGCAAAATAACCTAATCCGGCTTTGACTAATAATTCAGCTTGTGGATATTTTTCATACAATCTTAAATACTTAAATAAATTGTTATCTAGATATAAATCCAAAGCAGCATACCTGTATTCAGGTAGAGTAGAGATAAACTCTTTATTTACAATCGGTGCATACAAATTAAAGTATTTATCATCGTTATATCCCCAGTCATAGTCTTGCCAATGTGGATATTTGGAAATACCTTCACGATACCAACCAACGACTGGAAAGCCCATAAAGCGTGCAATATCTTGCAAGCATACATTTTGATTATGAATACCGTGAACGACAACTTGTTTACAAAACCATTTCTTACGATAATGCCTAACGGCTACAATTACTTCACTTAGTTCGTGTTTGAACAAAGTGTAATACTTATAAAAGCGTGTATGTCCGTCTGGTTTGTCGTAATACTGTTTATCTAACTTTTGGATTTTAGCCAACATATACTTTGGTATTTTACGAATATTTTTTACTGTAACCATTTCAATACTCCTTGACAATTCCACCCAAGATTTCGTTTAAGATATTCAAATACTGGTTATCGTTTTTAACTTCTTCTTTGGGTGTAGCTATTGTTCCTTGCTTTTCAGGTTCGACTTTTGGTTCAAACTTATTAAAGTTTGGAATATTTACTGGCACATTAAATGGACCATCTAAAATGTCAAAGATGCTTTCTTGTCTGTCTTGTGTTTTTGGTTCTTCCTTTTTCGGTTCAGGTGTTTTGGGTTTTTCCTTTACAACTGCTTTGTATTCAGTACCATCTTGGTTGTATAGTTTGCCTTCAATACTTTCTTCTTCAAAGTAATGGATAGCCCAACCATACACAGTCTGGTCGTCAATACAAGCACATTGAGCACCTTTTTCGGCTTGCTTTCTTGCTTCATCATTTGCATATCGCATAAAGCCGGCTAGGTCTTTTTTATTGATAAGAGTTAAACCGTCTTTTTGAATTTGAACTCCATTGTTAATTTTGTCAGCAAGTGTTTCACTGATATTTTGTTCTAAATAATCTTTAATTTTTTGTTCAGCATTCCCGTTTGCTGTTAAGTTTAATGTTATCATTTTAATTCCT
>JAZSQZ010000105.1:0-9014 GCA_045538175.1 Clostridia bacterium | reverse complement strand
TAACTTGATGCCTTGTGATAAAGTTTATCTTCACCCATAACATAAGAATAATCTCTTAAAGGTAATTCGTATCCATCGCAATAGAAAGAGCCTGCGCCATCATAAACAAAAGTCATATCGTTATATTCAACTCTGTATTCTTTTGTGATTTCTGCAAGGTCAACTTTTGTTGCGCCTTCTTTGCTTTCTGTGTAACTAATCCTTGAACCGTCAACTGCAACATCTTCATAAGTATAGTTACTTACAGGGAATTCATAATTGCCTGTATAGAAGCCTTTCTTTTGTGTATAAGTTGTGCCTTGGTATTCAACAGTATAAGTGTTGCCAAGTGCTTCATAAATTGTAAGTTTTACATCGATTTCAAAATCTGCTGGAATGTTTGAAACATTGATATAAGAATTTACACCTGTACGTACAAATTCTACATATTTTGTTAAGTTTTCATATCCTTCTTGAGTTGAATCTAAAACATATTCAACATAGAAGTTTGTATAACTACTTAAATCTTCATCGTTTCTTAAAACATTTACGATAGTATCAGTAATCTTTTCTTCCATTAAAGGTGCATCGATTGTGTCTTTACCATCAACAATGTCTGCCCTAAAGATTGGGTCGATAAAGATTGTATATGATGTGCTACCACCGTCGATTGTGATTGTGTTATCGCCGATATAGAAGTAAACAAGAATATTGTTTGATGCTGAAATATCGTCTAAGATTGTGATAACTGAACCACTAATTGCATATAATTGTTCACTTGTACCACTGTATAAAACAAAGTCGATAACTTTTGAAACATCAATTGTAACATCTTCATCTGCTTTATCTTTAATTTCGAAAATCAATCTGTTAAAGTTTTCACCATCTGCTACTGCTAAGTTGATTGTTGAAAGTTTAACACCTTTAACAGTAACCGGAGCTTCTTCGTTTTTAGTGATGTTGATTTGTAAACCGTAAATAATTAAAGTAAATTCTGCAGTTGCGTCTTCTTTTGAAAGAACAAATGAACTGCCTGAAAGTTTATAGAAACTGTTAAGTCCTGTAAATCCTTCACTTGAAATTGAAACTTTAATCTTTACGCCACCTTCAACATAAGGAACATTTTTGACAACAAGTTTGCCATTTGAGAAATAGATAAGATTGTTAATGCTGACAGACTTTGTTAAGTTTTCAATATCGTATCTCATTGTAGCAACAGTTTCTGTGCCATCTGCCATATTAAGTGTAAATGTAAGGTTGTCAAAATTGATAAGACCACCTTCTGCAATGATTTCGTTTGTATCATTGTCGATAACACTGTTATATGCCTTTAAGACAAGATTTGCACCGTCGCTTGTGATATATGATTCAATATCACTGCTAACTGCTGTTTTATCAATGTTTTGTTCGTTATACTTAATATCAGCTGATTCGATGATATTATCTATAACTTTAAAGTAACCAACAAGTTTACAATCGTCAACTGTTATTTCGATTTTGTAGATAATGTCTAATACTTCTTCGCCTTCGATTTCAATCTTATAACAATTGTCGAGCATAAATCTAATTCTGTAACCATATTCTGTGCCAACAATTCTTCTTTCCCAATCATATGTGACTGCGTCTTGGTTGATTGTTGTTAATGCTTCGTAATATGGTTTTGATTCCAACTCGCTTCTATAGAAAGGAGTGATTGTAATGTTTGTTCTGCCGACACCATCTACTGCAAGGTCAAGTGCTTCTGAATTTGGACTCTTGACATATACATAATAGATTCTGTCTTCTTCTAAGACATAATTTCCTTCTTGGATATTTTCGGTTTCGCTAATGCTTGTACCTGTAATACCTTCTACACCTTCTCTTACATCTGTAATAGCATTTTCTGAGAAGAATGAAAGCTCTGAAACTTCGTCATAAATTTCAATATCAAATGAAACTGTTGTATCTGTCCATACATATTCGCCAAATGCGTTTACGATACCTCTGCCATCTTTGTCGCAATAAACAACTTGTGCTGTTGCAACAACTGTACCGATGTTTCCAAATACAAGACGATTGTCGCTTGATTTAACCAAGATATAGATATTGTCGTAATCATCTACAACAACATCAAAGTCTGTTGTAACTGTTATGCCATTTACTTTAAGGAATGGTGTTTCTTCATATCCTGAAAGACTTGGTGCATAGAATTTGATATTATGAATTTCTAAGTCTGTACCTGCGTCTACATAGTAAATTCTAATAGGTACTGCAGAAGATGCATTTGCAAGACCTCTTGAATACTCACCTTTTGCATAAACATAACCAACATAAGTATCAATATCGTCGATTGCTGTACCTTCAGCGAAATCTGGAGATGAGAAATACTTAATTGTATTACCTAAACTATCTGCACCATTGATTGTGTCACAACCTAATTTTTCTGCCTTTTCTTTGTAGAAAGCAAATGTTGTATAGTATGTTGTATCGCCAACTTCTGGGACATAACGAATTGTATTTCTTAAACTTGTAAGATAAACTTTGACAAGGTCAAAAGTTGCATCATCAGGATTTACTTTAAAGTATGATGAGAAAATCTTTAACTCTTCTCCACTCTTAACTGAGAAATAATTATTTTCTGTATCAGTTTCGTATGTAAGTGAAGATGATTGTCTATCAATTACTCTAATCTTAAATGAGAACTTAATTGTTTCACTATCAGCATATTGAACAGTGATTACGAATTCTTTTCCAAGTGCTTCATAGTTTGCAATATCAGGTGTATTCCATACCAACTTCCATGTCCAATAATCAGATGTTTCGCCACCATCTACTGCGTGATATCTACCTTCCCCATCTTTTTCTTCACCAAATGAGAAGTAAGATGTATCGTCAATTGAAAGTGTTACGTTATCTCTAATAAAGAAATCAATAATACTTGTATCAGCACCAGGGGTGTCTGTATATAAGGAAATATCAAGGTCTTTTCTAAGGTCTGAAGATGTTGTTGTTTTCATATTAGCAACAAAAACTGTTTCTTCATACAAATACACTTCAACAACTTTTAAATTGTCTGGGTCACTTGAATAAAGTGAACTTTCCATACCATCAATTTCAAAGTTTGTAAGTGTAACATGGTTTTGCTTACGATAATCTTCACTCTCAGGGTTTGAGTTTGTGTCCAAAATCATATTTGCAATTTGTTCGCTTTGGTCTAATTCTTGATATTTTGCTTGCTCGCTATAAGTACTATAGACGAAAGCCTTTATGTAAAATGTAACAGGGTTTGTTGCTTCATTATTTTTTGTTTTGATTGCAACAGGTTTTCCTTCTTGTTTTGCTTCTTCAATATCTTTGCTTGAAATTGTTGAACCAACAAGTTCTGTACCTACTATAAATTCTGCATACTTTGTTTCAAGTGGTTGATCGTCTGCATCAACAAGATAATAGAAAATTGTTTTTGAACCATAATCTTCCCAACTTGTTCCTGCAGTACTTTCTTCATCATTAGGGTTTAATGCTCTTTGTGGGAAAACTTGTGTTGTAAAGTTAACAGTCTCTCCCCACTTTGCATTTGCGTTTGTCATTGAAACTTGAATAGACTTAACCTCAACGTCGATAAAGACTTTACACTCTGTAACAAGTTGACCTTTGTAACTTGCAGTGATTGTTACCTTACCACCAACGTTTTCTCCATCAGTATCAATAACCGGCCAAACAACAAATCTTTGGTTGATTTTAACCTTATTTGGAACTTTTACAATATCCCTTGGAAGAGCTGTAATTGTAAGCTCACAGTTTGGATCAACTTCTTCTGTCGTTGTTTCAACTTTAAGGTCAGTTGGACCGTAAGTCATAATCCTGTCTTCAACAAAAGCAATGTCAGTTGGCTCTACAACTTTAGCGTCAAAGCCACCCGACAAATAAAGAATGCCTATCCCGACACCGACGGCACCTATAACACTTAGAACAACTATTGCTAATAATTTAAAAAAGTGCTTCATATAAACCCCTTTTTAGTATGCTTAAATAGGTATAATTTAACAAAATAATTATATAATTGATTTGCCTTTATTGTCAAACAAATACCACTAACAAAAACGAAACAAATTATGTTTTTTATTTTGATAAAAAAGCAAAATAGTACTTGCAATTATAACGATTTTGTGGTATCATACTTGCTAGAATAATTTGGGACAAAAGTCGATTCCCGCTAAATTATTCCTTCTTGCTGTTTTTACAGCCGATTAGACCAAAAGGAGGTTAATGTATATGCCTAATTATGAAGTTTTATATATCCTTAATCCTTCAGTTGCTGAAGAAGAAAGAAAGGCACTTGTTGCTAAATTTAAGGATTATGTTGAAGCAAATAAAGGTACCGTTAAAGGTGTTGATGAATGGGGCTTAAAGAAACTTGCTTATCCTATCAAATTTAAGGACGAAGGTTTCTATGTTCTTATGGATTACACTGCAACTGCTGAAGTAAGTCAAAATATGGCAAAACTTATGCAAATTACAGACGGCATTCTTCGTTGCATTGTTGTTAAAAAGTAATTGTTGGGTTACAACTATAGGTTGTAATTAAAAAGGAGTTTTTATGAATAAAGTTGTATTGATTGGAAATTTAACAAAAGATCCAGAATTATCAACAACTAATAGTGGTGTTAACTACTGTAGATTTACACTTGCAGTCTCAAGAAGATTTGCAAATAATAACGGTGATAGAGATGCTGATTTCATCAATATTATCGTATGGCGTGGCCAAGCTGACAACTGCCATAAATACCTTAAAAAAGGTAGCAAAGCTGGTGTTGTTGGTAATATCCAAACTAGAAGCTATGATGCTCAAGATGGTTCAAAGAGATATGTAACTGAAGTTGTTGCAGAAGAAGTTGAATTCCTTAGCACAAAAGGTGGCTTCGGTGGTAATGATGATGTAAAACCTATTGATGACAATGGTGATAGTGATTTAACACCTATTGAAGACGATACTCTTCCTTTCTAATAAAGGAAAATTTTATAAGGAGAAATAATCTATGTCAGAAATTGAAAAAGATAAAGAAGGCATGATGGACGAAAAGTTCCAAAAAAGAACTCGTAGACCTATGAAGAAAAAAGTTTGTGCTTTCTGTGCTGATAAAAACAAAAAGATTGATTACAAAGATGTAGCAACTCTTAAAAGATACGTCACAGAAAAAGGCAAAATCGTTTCTCGTAGACAAACAGGCACTTGTGCAGCTCACCAAAGAGAACTCACAACTGCTATTAAGAGAGCAAGAAACATTGCACTTCTTACAGCAAGAGCTGAATAATTATAAAAAATAAAAAGAACACAAAATTGTGTTCTTTTTTTATTTCTTTTTTGCGTTTTGATTTTTTTGTTTTTCAAGTTCGATTTGTAGTTTTGCTTTTGCTTCTTCTAACATTTCTTCGTTTTTAGGGACAATACCCTTTTCTACATATATTGCAATAGCTGCACATATGCCAGAATATAAAACCGTAACAAGAAGACCCCAAAGAATTGCAACAAATACAGTAGGTGAACCAGAATTTATCATTGCCATAACATCAGAGTTTTCAACATATCTCCCACTTGTAAATTCGCAAATAATATTTAAAACACTTGGAATTATACAAAGCAATGTTACACAAACATATAACAAAATCCTGTTTCTTTTTGCCTTATTACCAAACATAAATGTTTTTGTAAAGAAAACAAACGCAACAACAATTGTAAAAAATATTATAAGACACAAACACCAAGCGTCAATTGTTTTGCTTGTTACATATTTATAAATAACATACCCAATTGCACCTAACAACAAAATCAAACTAAAAACCTTTAACAATATGGTTGCTTTTTTTACATCTTTAAAACTTTTCATATCTTTATCATATCACAATTTAAAAAAGATTAAAACAGTTTTTGTCGTTTTACAAACTTTTTCGCCTTTAACTTGACGGAATTTTTTTAAAGAATTATAATTGGTTTGTTAGGAGATTTTTAAAATGGCAAATAAAAAAGATAGCAAAAAAGAACCTAAACTTGAAAAAACCGAGTTTGGTGATGTAGTAAAAAATACAACTTTAATCAAAAGAACACTTATGGTTTCAGCTTTCCCAGCTCTTGTAAAAGAAACAGAAAAAGACGGTAAACCATATTACGAAGGATTCCTTCCAGGATTTGAATTTTCTGAAGTAGAAGGTTCACACGATATCGGTGAATGTATGGAACAACTTCAAGACCTTCTTGATGACAATGTTGAAGAACTTGTTGTTTTTGGTCAACAACTTCCAAACCTTCCAGAAGACGAAGAACTTGAAGAACAAAATCCAGGATATGCTGTAAGATATCTTGATATAAATGTCTATGCAGAACCAGAAGATATGCCTTATATTTGTGGTTGCGAAGGCGAATGCGACGACGAATGTGATTGCGGTTGCTGTGGACACGATTGTGACTGCGATGACAACTGTGATTGCGATGACGATTGTGACTGTCACGAACATCATTGCCATTGTGGTTTAGAAGACGAAGAAGATGAGTGTGAATGTGGCTGTGGTTGTGGTCCTGACTGTGACTGTGGTTGTAGAGACGGCGAAGAATGTACTTGTGAAGACGAAGATTGTCACTGTGGTTGCCACGAACACCACTGCGATTGTGAAGATGACGATTGCGATTGCGACTGCGGCGACCACAAAGAACACAATTGCAAATGCAATCACGAACACGATGAAAATCACAAATGCAACTGCAAAAACAAAAAGAAATAATTTAAAAACAAAAAAGAACACGACTTCTTGTTCTTTTTTTATGTTCTTTCTTCAATTTCAATGTTTATTTTAAAATCTATGTTTTTAAGATAATATTCTTCTTCTCCTAGTTTTGATAAATACTCTTTAAACTCTTTTGTTTTATATTTATACAAGTTACTATAAGCGTTTATGATATCAAACTCTTTTTCTTTTGAGATTTTTATTGCCATTTCCATATCGTTTTTTATGTTTTCTTTTATTTTTTCTCTTAAGACTTCTGTTATAACAACACCTTGACTAAACAACTCTTCCCTATCGATATTTTCTTTGTTTATTTCCATAACCCTTATGTTTGCTTTTAGGTTTAGTTCCATAACAGGTTTTCCATCTTCAAAAAACACTTTTGTTTTTAATTTCTTTTTGCTTATTTCGCACATAATATTTGCGTTTTCGTAATAATCATCATCAACACCACTTATTTTTATAATGCCATTATGAGAATCATTATCAAAATAAGTAAAGGCATTTGTTTCATTAAAGTCTAAATAGTGATATATCTTGCCACCTTTTATGATAACGCTTTTACCATTGTTTACAGGAATTTTATCTACACTTCCTTCTGATTCGCTACCTAAAGAACTTGTATCACTGCTATTGCCTTTCTTTCCTTCGATTTCTTCTTTTGAAACAAGTTCTGCAACAGAAACAATCGAACAATTTGCACTCGACAAATATTCTTCATAAAAATCTTCCATTGTAAGTGTTGAACCATAAAGCTGAATATCTTTTACATTTTCGCTTTTTTGTTGCATTAAAAAGGAATTTCCTTCTATGTTTATTGTCGCAAGCAAAAAGTCCTTTGCAGATTTGTTTGTGTTGATAATATTTATACTATAAGTGTTTACTTTTGTACGTGTAAGATAGTCAAAGATGTTTGTTAAATTTTCGTTTTTTAGAGAATCGCTAAAAACAACCAACTTGCAATGAGTAAATCCTAAATGTTTACCCAAAAACAAAACAACTTTGTTTACAGCCAAACTAAAAGATTTGTCTTTCATTGAAACAACTTTTAAAACTTGTTTAAATTGTGATTCTGGAGTAGGCACAAGATATTGAATAGAAACTTCATATTCTCTATCAACCTTATCCACGCCAACACCTGTTACGATAACGTCACTTTGACTTTGCGACGGTTTTGATATGCTTATTGGCACAAGAAAAATTGTGATTATGATTAAGATAATTAAAACTTTATTTTGCCATAAATATTTCATTTTCTTTTCTCCTTTAACCTAAACAAAAAAAGAAGAAATATTGTTGGAATTACGTATTGAATTATGAGCGCAGGATAAACACAAATACTTGTCACAAACTGTATCATTTTTTGCACATCAAAACCTACAACAAGGTTTAATCCCAAAACCAAAAAGCAAACTATTGCAACCGTTATCCAAGTGTATTTTTTATAAAAGACATTTCTAAACAAATCATTAGCGGCGAAAATTAGTATAGAAAAGTACACAAATAGTGCCATATCCCAAACAAGTGTTAGTATCCAACTAAAACCACCAAGGTCAGAATTTGTTGGCAAAATCTGTACAACGTCACTTATTGCATTGTTATGATTTATGGCATTACCACTAAATGTTGCAATGAATAGAAGAATAAAAAACGCAACAAAAAGACAAACACCAACAATAGATAAGATTGTTTTTAATCTTGAATATTTCTCATATTTAACATTCCCCATAAATACCAAAAACACTATCGAATCGCCAAACCACATTACATACTTATAAACCGGCAAAACTGTATCGCTAAACCCACCATCAAATATAGGCAAAGTGTTTGTAAGGTCAACATCAAAAAGACCTAAAACAACAGCAACAACAGCACTAAAAATAATTATAGGGAAAAATATCTCTGCCATACGCACCACCGATTTTATACCGGAATAAGCAACATAACCTGCAACAAACAATAAAGGTATTGCATATATATACCAATCTAAATTATCATAAAAGTTTTTTGATAGAAATATAAAATTGCCATGAAAAGTAAGATAGGCTTTAAATATAAAATAAACAAGATATATAAAAATAAATACCTTAGCAATAATTCTACCAAACATTTTATCGAGCATATCATAAAAAGTCATATCAGGGTGCTTTATCGATATAGATAAAAATACCGATAAAAAAACAATCTCAATTATAAAAAACAATAGTACATTTACCCACGCAGAATTTTTACACTCTTGATACAAAAGTGACGGCAAAAATAAAAGTTTTAGTGTTATG
>JAZSQZ010000071.1:0-8615 GCA_045538175.1 Clostridia bacterium | reverse complement strand
CAGATTTTTCTGATGAAGAAATACCTACTGTGGTAAAGGAAGATAACTAATGAAATACCGTGAAAGTATGGGTGAAATTCAAGGCTTTCAGTTTGAAGAACATATCACCAAGATGCGTGAAAGTCTTAATCAACTGGAAACCGCAAAGAAATTGTTTGAAGAAAAATTCCCTGAAGACCGTTTTCCAAACTTGTGTTTTCAGTTTGAATTGATGGGAAATATTCTTCGTAAGCCCAGATTGGAAGTCTTTATCAATGTACAAGGGGATGACCCACAGATTTATTTTACATACAATTTTGATAATAAGCGTAAAAAGTCTTTACAATTAAAGCGTATGTGCTTTATCAGTAGTAGAAATGTGGGTAAAATGCAGAAAGACCTGCGTGGTAGATACCTTTACAATTATATGTCAAATTTTGACAATAAAGAAGTTGACTTTGAATTTATCCAAGATTATTTTGAAACTGTTGTTCCTGAATTTAATAAAAACCCGAGTGTAGACTTAGCAATTAAATTGTTGGAATCAACAGTTGCTAAGATGGACTTGAGAAAGGACTTCTAATGAAATTTCTAGCTGAAGAATATAATGATATTCTAGCCAAATTGGATAGAATTAAAGTCATTGATGAATGGGCTGAAAAGACTTTAGAAGAATTAGGTGATAACTGGGAATGTTCAGCAAGTCTTGGTGGTAATTTCCAATCAGCTCCTTATGTCAGTTTACAATTTAGATATAAAAAAGACTTTGAAGGTTTTTATGACAATTCTAAAGCCTATGTAGAATTGACAGCTTCTATTAAAGCACAATGGATTAGACTTGACCATTTGTATATGAGGCCAATGCTTCAAACAAAGATTACTGATGATAGTAACAACGAAGTCCAACATAAATTAGGTAAATTACATATTAAAGATATTCCTACGATTGTTGATTTGATGAAGACTATTCCTACCATTAGTGAAGCTGACCCAAATCCAATGGGTTATTTTGAAAAGCGCTTGATGGAATACAGCAAGAAACAAGAAATTGAAAAAGAGTTTAAATCTCGTGGAAAGAAAAGTAAATAATAATTTACATAAAGTTTATTGACAAACTTTATGAAGTTTACTATATTAAACATAACCAAACAACAAAACAACGAGGTTTATATATGAAGACTATTTTAAAGAATTGTTCTCGCTATCAGGCACAGAAGTTGGCTCTTGGCATTCTTCACGAATTGCAGACCAAGCCAGCATGCAATAACTTTGAAATTACCATTGAAACCAACGGTGGAATGGAAAATGTGGAAATCAAGAAGGATTAAAAATGTCCAGTGCAAATAACCCTGAAGTATCATCTGAACGTCCAGAACATTGTTATGTTGTTACAATAACATATAATCTTAATGGGTCTAATATGAATGCTTCATGGAGTTTTAATTCAAACTTATCTGGCACAAAGTTACAAAATTATGTAAAGAAAACAATTGTACCACATATTTTTGAAGATGATGGTTTAACTGAAGATGAATTTCCTAACTGGTCTTATGTAAATTTAATTGATTTTGGAGTAAACACATGAACTTACAGCATGAAATTAACTTGTTTTTGGCAACAGATAAGTTTCAAATTATTGAACATTATACGAAGTCTCCATTTTTACCTTGTATGATGAAACAGACTTGGAAGAATTTGACTCCACACGGTTTTAATGCTACTTGGCGATTTTGGAAGATAATTAAGGATTTGTCTCCTGAAGAATTTAAGTATGTGTATGACAGAATTAAGAACAACAAAGATAATATCAATGCACTTAAAGAAGCAACAACTATAGGATATGGTTCTGCAGTTCGTTGTCTTTGGTGTGAACTTGGTAAACAAAATTTTACAAAGTTAGGGGTTGACATTCCCAAATAATTTTTCTATCGTTTTAAACATTCACAAACAATAACAACGAGGTAAAAAAATGACTAAGAAATTTAAAGTCACGATTGAAAAGGAATTTGAAGTTCCGGTAAATGCTACTGACCAGGAATATGATGATATGAAGGCAGTGGTTTTGGCTGGTATCAAGGACGATGAAAAGACCAAGGTAAAGGTTGAACTCATTGATGGTCCTGATGAAGTGAAGGAAAAGTACATTTACAATAAGGATTGTGATTAATTGTAAAAAACAATTTACATTCCTTGGGGTTGACAAGGACGAAAAAATAATTTAAAATTTTCGTCACTATTTTATTAACAAATAACAAAAAGGAAAAAAGAAACACTATGAATATTAAAACTCTTAAGACAGTTCTCGCAGTCACTCCGGCCGAACAGACCATTATGTTGAAGGGCCCGCACGGCATCGGTAAGACCGAAGTCATTCGCCAGCTCGCTAAGGATGTTTGGCATCAGGACTGTATTGAATTTCAGGCGTCACAGATTTCTGACGTGGGTGACCTTATTGGTTTGCCGCGTATCAATCCGGAAACTGGTCACACGGAATTTGTCCCGCCTTATTGGTATGTGAAGGACGAAAAGGGAAATCCGAAGCCGGTGACCTTGTTCCTTGACGAAATCAACCGTGGTACGACTTTGATTACGAACGCTATGATGCAGCTTGGTCTTGACCATCGTATCATGCAGTTCCAGCTCGCTCCGGGCTCTCATGTCATCTGTGCTATCAATCCGGGCGATGATGGCAACTACGATGTTGAAGAATTTGACCCGGCAAAACTTGACCGTTTCGTTGTGTACAATTTCACTCCGGAAACGCAGGAATGGATTGACTGGGCAATTGATGTGGGTATTAACTCCCTCGTGACTGGTTACATTTCCCAGTTTGGTTCTGACCTTGACCCGTATTCCAACGCCGCTGCTAGCAAGACCGCGTCTAAGGGTTCGTTTGATGGTATCTTGCCTTCTCGCCGTTCCTGGGTTCGTTGGTCTAAATTCCTTGACGCTGGTATTGAAGCCAACCTCTTTGAAGGTGCCAATGGTCTCGGTATTCTCCAGGAATCTTGTGCCGGTTATGTTGGTCAGGCAATCGCTGCCAAGTTCAAGACTTACTTCACCCAGCACGGTACTGGTTTGGATGCTAAGGCTTTGATGGAAGCAAAGGACTTCAAGAAGGACTTCACGAAGAAGATTGCTGCCCTCTGCAAGAAGTCCAAGATTGAAGCTGTGCAGCTCGGTAACTCTGTTTGCACCTACCTCCACGAAAATGAAGGCAAGATTATGACAAACGGAAAGGCGAATGATAAGGGTGTTGCGATGGCTCGTAACTACTACGAGTTCCTCTCTGCTCTGAACCCGGAAACTCGTGTGGAAGTGTACACCAACTCGGTGGAAACTGCCCGTACGAAGGGTCACAAGTGGGTTCGTGCTGTGGGTCAGGCTTGCCCGGACCTCAAGAAGCTCTACACCGAACTTGTGGACATTCAGGCACAGCTCCTCTAATTTGTGTGGGGAAGGAGAGGGGCACCTATATTTTTGGTTGTTGTTTTGAAGGTGTCCCTCTCTATGATTTTCGTTCATAGTGATAACAATAAAAACCCTTAAATGGGGATTATAACAAGAGTGGAGCTAGCAATGGCTCCACTCTTTCCGCAGTAAAAGTCACAGTAAATTTTTATTTACATTCCTATGGGTTTACAAAATAGTAATATTTTACTATATTCTTTTGTAAACAACAATGAGGTATAACTATGAACTTTCTCGCTGTATTCTACAAAGGCACTGAACGTGTAACAAAAACCATTGTAGCCGAAAATCTAGACTTAGCCTGTGAAAAGGCCAATAAGATTGCGGCTGAACAACAAATGACTGCAGAAGATGTATTGGAGATTTAACTTATGGCTGTTTGGATTGAACAAGCATTCGTATAAAGTATATCCTGCGCCTGAAAAGTAAACAAAATTTTACACATTCACCCATTGACAAGCAACAGATAGTTTATTAGATTATCATTCATTAACTATAACAAAAAACGAGGTAAAGTAATATATGGCTACTCAAACTTTTATTCCAGGCACCAACATTCCTGTAAATGCACCGGTTCCGGTTAATCCGCAGCAACCGCCGATGGCTGCTAAGGACGGACACGTTATGTCAGACGATGAAATCCGTGCATACAAGGAAAAGTGGGAACAGGACAAAATTGAAACCGATAAATTGATTGAAAACGCAGTCAAGCTTTTGCAGTTTGAACCGGCAGTTCTCACTTATTTTAGTTTGTGTGAACTCAAGCCCATTAAGGACCCGCAGGTTACTATGCGATTGAACTGTCGCGGTACTGGTTCGGCTGTGTTCCTTGAATATAATCCGGTGTGGATGAACAAGATTAAGGAAGCATCTGTTCTTTCTTACTGCATTTATTGTGAATGCTTGCGTATCGCACTTCACCACCCGACTACTCGTAAGAGTTATCCGATTGACTGTTTCAAGAAGGCATCTGACTACATTTGCTTTGATGAAAACCAGCGTACTGTGTTGAATGCTCATAAACCGGAAGTTTTGGCACTGTTGGACGCTTTCCCGACGAAGGCTAAGTTCCACGCTGAAGCCCAGGGTTATATGTTCAACAATGACGAAGACTGGTTCCTTGAAAAGGTGTTCGCAATTCTCAATGACATTAAGGAAAAGCGAGCAGCTGCACAGGGTCAGGGTCAAGGTGGCAGTGGTCAAGGCCAAGGACAGGGACAAGGACAGGGACAAGGCCAAGGTAAAGGAAATGGCAACCAGCAAGGTAATGGTGGTGGCGGTGGCGGTTCCAACGGTCAAGGTCAGGGACAGAATGGTCAAGGCCAGGGCAACGGTAACGGTCAAGGAAATGGAAACGGCAACGGTGGTAATGGTGGAAACCAGAACCAAAACGGACAAGGTGGTGGTGGCAATTCTACCCGTGAAGCTCTAGAAGAATATCTTGACAGCTCGCAGGGTGCTGCCGAAAAGGCTACTGAAGGTTGGGAAGAAAACACCCTCGTTGACCAGGAAATCCAGGAAATCACGCACCATATTGCTGAAAATGGTTCTCGTTGGGGTAATGTGAGTGGTGGTTTGCTCCAGGCAATTCTCGCTGCCAATACTCCGAAATTTGACCCGCGTACTGTGCTTCGCCGTTTCAAGGCAAACACTGTGGACAAGTACACTGAAGATACTCGTATGCGTCCGGACCGCCGTAAGGGATTTGATGTTCCTGGTAAGCGTCACAAGTTCCGTTCTCGTATCTTGATTGCTACTGACTGTTCTGGTTCTATGGCGGACGATGATGTGGAAAAGGCTTGTTCTATTATTAACAAGTTCGTCAAACACGCAGATGTATCGTATTGTTTCTGGGATGGTGTTTGTGGTCCGTTTGAAGAAACGAAGCGTCCGATGAACCAGTACAAGTTGATTGGTCGCGGCTGCACCAACCCGGATTGTGTGCTTGAAGCCATCAAGGAACGCAAGGCCAAATTTGATGGTTTGGTGTTCATTACGGATAACGGCTTCTGCTGGGAACGCCCGGAACACCAGGCAAACAAAATCTTTATCATTCATACTGCAGACGCACGCGAGCCGCCGGAATGGTGTAAATATACATTATCATTCAAACAACTCTTTGAGTGCTAAAGATTAAGGGGACAGTCACTGTACCTGTGATTGAGAATGAATTAGCTGATTTTTCTCTAACCCTTTCATAAATATTTTAGACTAACAGCTATTAGTCTTAAAAAATAGGTACATTATGAAAATTGATTATAAATGCTCTGTTTGTGGGAAAATTTGTAAAGATTTATTTGCCTTAACTTCCCACATTAATCGTAATAAAAAAGATCACAATCTAACTACAAAGGAGTACTTTGACAAATATTTAAAAGAAACTACAGATGGTGTTTGTAAATTGTGTGGTAATGACACAAAATATAAAGGTTTTACTACTGGTTATAATGATTATTGTTCTGAAAAATGTTTAATGAACTCTGAACAAATGAAGGAAAAAATAAGAGTTGGTATGGCTAATTCAAAACAATATCAAGAAACATTAAAATCAGATGATTATCACAAACATTTATCAGAAGGAATAAAAAATTCAGATTATATCAAAATCACAGTAAAAACTAAAGAATATCGTGATAATATGAGTAAATCTGTGAAAAATTCTGAACAACATAAGAAATCACACAATACACCAGAATATTTAAAAAATCTAAGTGAAAGGACAACGAAAGCAATTAAAGAAGGAAAAATGTCAAGTAAATACAAATACGATGATATTTTATTCTTTTCAAAACCTGAAGTAGCTTATTATATTTGGTTGAAAAATCATAATATAGATTTTAAATATCAGAATAAAACTTTAACATACGAATTTGATGGAAAAATAAAAACATACATACCAGATTTTGAAGTAGAAGGTGAACTCGTTGAAATAAAAGGATTACATTTCTTTGAAGATAAAGATCCTAATAAGAAAATGATTAATCCATATAAAAGAAATGATAAACCAGAAAAAGTTAAATACCGTGATGAATTAATGGAAGCAAAACATCAATGTATGATAAAGAACAATGTCAAAATTATAACTGATTATACAATTTATATGAATTACATAAATGAAAATTTTGGTGTAAACTATTTGGAAACTTTAAAAATTTAAGTTTAACCTCGTTGTGGGAAGGGCAGATAGCTTTAAACACTATTTGTCCTTCCCTTTTTTATATAAGGATATTCTATGGCTTCTACTTGGAAAAAGATAGATGAAAATAAGATTTACTTTGACAATAACGGCGATATGTATCTGAACTTTAATCGTGATGGTTCATCTGTTAAAAATTATTCAAAACATTATGAAAAGAATCTGGCAAAAACAGATGCTGTAATGAATGAAATTGTTGAAGAAATTTCTAAACGTGTCGGCTTTAATGTCAAATATAGACGCATAGATGGTAAAGGACCACAAGACTGTAAAAATGCACGTTATACCATTAATACTGAAGACCTATTCCCAAATCAAGAAGACTGGGAATTACTTCAAAGTCTTGCGGACGCAGTAATACTGTCTATTAAATTTCCTGAAACCTTTAAAAATTGGACCGATTACAATTATATTCCTGATAATGAAGCCAGTACACCTTCACGCTTTCTCAAAGATGGAAAACTCTCAGAACCAAGTAAAGAGAAGTATTTGGTTATACCAGATATAGACTTGTCAAAGTTTACAATGAGGAACGCCGATGATTTGTCTTTTGATGAATTAGACGACCCAACTGTACCAGAAAATGACCCGGAAGATATTGCTCTTTGTATTGATAAGCCAATAGGACAAATAGGTGAACACGGTGTTGTTTATGATGAATGCGGTGACAGTGACTATGTACAACCGTTTTATCCTTTTGAATTTGACACATGCTTTATGAATAGCAAAGAAGTAAAGATTAAAAAGTGGAAAGAAAAAGTAATTGAAACAATAGTTGAAGATTATAACATTTGCAAGAATATTCTTGAAATGACAAAGCCTTTTGCTTTAGAAATGAAGCACCAAATTTTATTAAAGAGAAAATCACTTCAAAACTTAAAGAATAAGTTAAGGATTGCTTTGGAATAATGAAACATAATTTAGTAGCCGATTTCGGTCCATTAAATAAGATTACTAAAGAACAAGTTTACAGTGTGGTTTATAATGATTTAGTAAGCATTGGTATGCTTGATACTAAGGAATTTCCTGATGCACCTACCTGGAGAAAGGCCGTAGAAAAAAGAAATATGGATTTTAATTTCAATGCCTATGCGGAAGATGTTACTGATTTTACTGTACCACCTAAAGATCCAAATAGAACACAACACAGTGTATTTAACATTCATATTAATTTGTTCCATACTCCAAAGTGGAGTAAGATTAAGGAATTGAAGAAATGGGAGTACGATGTTAAGTATGAACATTTTGTATCTTGTAATGTAAGCCAAGAAGGTTTATTATTTTACAAATATCCTTCATTTGCTTTGCCTTATAATGATGGTTCACAAAATGATTATGTTCGTACTGAAGATGATATAAAGGCTATTCCAGACTGTTTTGATTGTTCTTACAACAGTACAATTAACTGTGATTATAGACCTTGGGTTGTTAAGAAAAGATTATACTCTGAAAAATCTTTAGCACCGAAATGGGATTGTGATTGTATAAGCCAAAGAGTATATTTTGATATTGATGAAGTCAAACAGATATATGACTTTGAAACTCAAGAAATTATAAGGTGTGTTAAAGTAGCCAAGACTCTTAAAGAAGAGTATAATGACGCTGTAAGAGAAAGTCGTAAATTGGTGAGTGAAGCCAATAAGCTACGAAAAGCAGCCAATGAAAAGGCAAAAGAAGCTAAACAGAAACTCATAGATGTAAAGATTAAGCTAAACAAAACATTAATACGCAAGTCAGAACTTGAAGGAGATTTTTAATGGCAGCAACAAAGTGGGAAAGACACTATGATTATTTTCCCAAGTACATAGATTCTGGTGGAGCAAAGGAATGTACAGAATATTCCTTTACTTGGCGCTGTAAAGAAGCACACGAAGAATTTTTGAAAGAACAAGAAGCTAAGTTTGAAGAAAATTTTAATAAAGCCGATAAAGATATGTGTTTCATCTGTGATGAAGTAGAAAAGGTCATT
>JAZSQZ010000040.1:0-7395 GCA_045538175.1 Clostridia bacterium | reverse complement strand
TTATATTTATCAATAAACTTTTCTTTGCTTTTAAAATAAGAATTTACATATACAACACAGTCTAAAGTTTCATCCTTATTTTCAAGAAGAGAAACCGTTTTTATGATTTCTGGGTCGATTTTTTTAAAACTAATCATTTATCTCCTGCAAGATTGAATTTAAGAAGTTTTTTTGATTTTCGTTTAAAAATGGCGACAACTGTTTGACGGTTTGATTGATTTTATCGTTTGTTATACTGCCATCTTTCTTGCCATTTGATATAACAGAGTGAAGTTTTTCTAAAAGCTCTTCTTTTGAGCAGTCTTTATACTTATCATATATATTTTTTGCAGAGTCAACATCGATATTTTTTTGAGTTGCTTTTTCTTTTAATTCTTCTTCTGTAATCTTTTTCTCATTATCGTCTAATTTTTCTTTACCAAAATCAAAAAGATTGCTTTTCATAACTTCTCCTATTTTTAACTATTTTATTATATGTTTACATATACTTATAATGTTATTTTTTAAAAGGAAATAAAAATGGACATAAATCAAATTATGCCTTTGCTATCAAACCTTTTACATAAAGGCAACACAAATCAAGCACAAAACAATAATAATGAAAACTTTTCTAACATTTACCCTGAAACAACTTTTGATGGAAAAACTATCACAAACCAAAATCAACAAACTCAAACAAACAATACAAATAACAGCATATTGTCTTCTCTAATTCCAAACCTTTTAGGTGGTGGAAATTTTGACATATCAAACATTTTAAGTTTATTCAGCAAATCAGGAGATAATCCAATAAGCACACTTTTTACCCCTAAAAACAACAAAAAAACAAACCCACCTAAAATTTGTGAGTTTGTTAAAGTTGATGAATATGATTTTGATTAGTTATAGTTTTTAATGATACTATCGATAACTAAAAGGTTTCTAAAAACAACAGCATGTTCAAATATTTTAAGGTTTAGACCTGTAAGTTTTTGAACTTTATCAAGACGATAGTTTAAGGTGTTTCTGTGCATAAATGTTGCCTTGCTTGTAACACTTGTGTTTAAACTATTTTCAAAAAATGCTGTAATTGTTGACATAAGCTCTTCGTCATTTAACAACATTTGAATATTTGCGTGGTCAATAACTTCTTTATAGTTATAGTAATTTTTTTCAGAGAAACAGTTAATCAAGTTTTCTGGTGAAAACATTGACAAAATCTTTTCTTGAATTGTTTGTTTGCCATCAAAATTTAAATTGCATACTATAAGTTTTTTTCTTCCCATTGTTTTTCCTCTTACTCTTCTATTACACCATATTTAATTTTTATTATGTTGGTTGACATTGCTTTTGCCTTTTCTTCATCACTTGTTGCATAAATAACAACAGAATTCGGTTTTACAAATTGTTTTTTAAATAATGCAATAAGTTTTTTGTTTTCTTCTTCTGTCAACTCTTCAAAGATATTATCGATAAGCACAATCTCAAGCTTTCTAAAACTTAGACGCACAACTGAAACCAAATATCTTTGGAATAAGGACAACCTGTAGATTTTTTCATCTTTTAGGTTTTCAATTCTAAAATCAATCAAAGCTTTATTTATCATTGTTTCCTGCTCGGCTTCACTAAAGCCTCTGATTTTTAGAACATACTTTAAGTTTTCGTATACAGTTTTCTTTTCAAAGAAGGTGGCTTTATATGATATATACCCCATCGCAACGTCGTTTTGATAATCTACGTTTTCAACAGGAATATCTTTTATATATACTTCGCCTTTTGATTTCTTTTCAAGACCTGCAAGAATTCTCATTATACAAGTTTTTCCGCTATCAACAGGGCCTAAAAAAGCTATAACCTGACCCTTTTTTGCTTTGAAAGAAACATTGTTTAATGCATAGAATTCTTTTGTGTATTTTAGGTACACATTTGAAAAAACTATCATTTCTACTCCTTACATTTCATAGTGTACACTAAATCATAAAAAAAAACAAATCAATTTTATTAAATTAAGTGACTTATTTTTTTTATAGTGCTATAATTTTCTTGTTGATTTTTCAACAAATTTAAAATCAAGGAGTTAAAAGATGGATTTATTTGATAAATGTAAAAACTACACAGTTGCTAAAACTGCTATTGAAAAAGGTATTTATCCTTACTTCCATGCTTTAGACACTAAACAAGGACCTGAAGTTGTAATGGATGATATCAATGTTATTATGCTTGGTTCCAACAACTATTTAGGTCTTACAGGTAACGACGAAGTTATTGAAGCAGGAAGAGAGGCTCTTAAAAAATATGGTTCAGGGTTCTCCGGTTCCCGTTTCTTAAATGGTACTTCTACTATTCACGTTAATTTAGAAAAAGAACTCGCTGAATTTTTAAATAAAGAAGCTTGCTTAACACTTAGCACAGGTTTCCAAACTAACCTTGGTATTATCAGTGCTATTGCTGGCAGAAACGATTATATTATCGGTGATAAAGAAAATCACGCTAGTATTTATGATGGTTGCAGATTAAGTTATGCAAAGCTTTTAAGATACAACCATAGCGATATGGAAGACTTAGAAAGACAACTTAAAAATGTTCCTGCCGATGCTGGAAAACTTATCGTTACAGACGGTGTTTTCAGTATGGGTGGTGACATTTGTAAATTACCTGAAATTGTTGCACTTGCTGAAAAATATGGTGCAAGAGTTATGGTTGATGACGCACACGGTTTTGGTGTTATCGGTGAAGGTGGTCGTGGTACTGCTTCTCACTTCGGCCTTGAAGACAAAGTTGACATTATTATGGGAACTTTCTCAAAGAGCCTTGCTTCAATCGGTGGATATATGGCAGCTTCACAAGAAGTTGTTGATTATGTAAAACACAATTCAAGACCATTTATCTTCTGTGCTTCACTCACCCCTGCAAACGTTGAGTGCGCAAGAGCATCTTTAAGAGTATTAAAAAACAATCCAGACCTTCCAAAGAAGCTTATGGATATTGCAAACTATGCAAGAGAACAATTTATCAAAAAGGGTGTTGATATTCGTGATAGCGAAGCTCCAATTATCCCACTTAATACATATGATGATGATACAACATTTATTGCTTGCAAAAAGATTTTTGAAGCTGGCGTTTATGTAAACCCTGTTGTATCTCCTGCTGCCCCAACCGGTGGTGCTATTATTAGAACAAGTTATATGGCAACTCTTACAAAAGAACAAATTGATAGAGCAACAGACATAATTGCAAAAGTTATGGGCGAACTTGGATTACTTAAAAAATAATAAAAAAAAAGACTAACAAATCGTAAGTCTTTTTTGTTTTAAAAAATAAAAAAAGATAGCAATATTGCTATCTTTTATTTTTAATAGATTGCTTCGATTAAACCAAAGTTTCCATCAAGTCTTCTATATAATACGTTAACATTGTTTGTTTCACGATTTAAGAAGATATAGAAATTGTTATCAATTGTTTCAAGCATAACTTTTGCATCTTCAACTGAAATTGGTTCAAGTTCGAAAGATTTCTTTTTGACAACTTCTTTTGGTTTTTCTACAACAGGTTCTTCAAAGAAAACATATTGTTTATCGCTAAGTGAATCTTTCTTTAACCTTGTTGCAAATTTATCGCCAAATTTAACAATTTGTCTTTCAACTTTTGGAAGAGCAACGTCAATGTTATCATACATATTATCGCCTAAAACTTCTGTTCTATAAAATAATCCACGACTTCTAATACTTAGTTCAAGTTTGCAAAGGTTGCCTTCTGTTTTACAGTTAACTTTTGCAACTGCGTCGTCGTTGAAGTATTTATCAAGTCTATCAACTTTCTTTTCAACGATTTCTTTTAGTTTGTCTGTGATGTTATAATTTTTTGAATTAAATTCTATTTTCATAAATTTAAGCCTCCTTTAATGCTTTTATTTTATCAAATTTATTGATTTTTAGCAAACAAATTAGTCGGTTGTATTAGAAAAGTTTAAATTATTTCCATCAAAATCGACGAGTATTTGTGTTCTATCTATTTCTCCACTCAAAATTCCGTCTGTTAACCTATCTTCGATATCTTGTTGAATAACCCTTTTAAGTGGTCGTGCACCGTATTCTGGAGAACTTCCCTTTTCTACAAGATAATTAAGCGCACTCTTTGTAACCTTAATATTGATACCCTTTTCTTTTAATCTCTTATTAAAATTTGTAAGCATTATTGTTGCGATATTTGTAAGGTCAGTATTTGTTAAACTATGGAAAACTGTTATAACATCGATACGGTTAATAAATTCTGGTTTGAATTTCTTTCTAACGTTTGCCATTATAATATCTTTCATTTGTTCGTAATCTGGGTTGTCAGTATTTATTGCAGTTGAACCAAAACCTAATGTTTCTCTTCTATTATATATATCACTTACACCACAGTTGCTTGTCATAATGATAATTGTGTTTTTAAAGTTGACAGTTCTACCATTGCTATCAGTAAGTCTTCCGTCGTCTAAAATTTGAAGCAAGATATTAAAGACATCAGGATGTGCTTTTTCTATTTCATCAAACAATACAACAGAATATGGTTTGCGTCTTACTTGTTCTGTTAACTGTCCACCATCGTCGTGACCTATATATCCTGGAGGAGCACCTATCATTTTTGATACAGAGTAACTTTCCATATACTCACTCATATCAAGACGAATTAGTGAATTTTCGTTATCAAACATTGCTTCAGCAAGTGCTTTACAAAGTTCAGTTTTACCAACACCTGTTTGACCTAGGAACAAAAACGATCCTATTGGGCGTTTACTATCTTGAAGACCAACACGGGACCTTCTTATTGCTTTACATACGGCGTTTACTGCTTCGTCTTGACCAACAACTCTTTGGTGCAAGATTTCTTCAAGACGCATCAACTTCTCTTTTTCGCCTTCTGTGATTTTTGCAACAGGGATACCCGTCCATCTTGCAATAACTTCTGCAATTTCTCTCTCTCCTATCATTGGCTCTTCTTTTGGTTTTGCAAGGTTATACTTAGATTCTTCTTCTTTAATCTTTGCAACAAGAGCATTGAGTTCGGTTGCAAGTTTTCCTGATTTTTCCATATTTTGTTGAATAACTGCTTCTTGGTAGTTTCTATGGATTTCTGTAAATTTATCGTGCAAGTCTTGTAGCATTTTTGGAAGAACACTTCCACTTACTCTTGCCCTACTGCTTGCCTCATCTATAAGGTCGATTGCTTTATCAGGAAGGCTCCTATCCATAATATATCTATCAGACAATTTTGCTGCTGCAATAATTGCTTCATCAGTAATTTTAATTTTATGGAAGGCTTCGTAACTATCTTTTAAGCCCCTTAAGATTAAGATTGTATCATCAACTGATGGTGGGTTGACAACGATAGGTTGAAATCTTCTCTCTAAAGCCTTATCCTTTTCAATAAACTTCCTATACTCTTCAGTTGTTGTAGCACCAATTGTTTGCAACTCTCCACGAGCAAGATATGGCTTTAACATATCACTAGGGCTGACATCTCCTTTCTCAGAACCGGCTTGAGCTAACGTGTGAATTTCGTCTATAAAAACAATAATATTTTTGTCTTGAATAATCGTTTCTATCGCATCTTTTAGGCGTTGCTCTAATTCTCCCCTAAACTTAGTTCCTGCCATTAGAGAGCCAATATCGAGCGAATATACAGTCTTGTTTGCCAAAATTTGTGGAACACGACCTTTTACAATGGCTTGTGCAAGTCCTTCTACAACGGCTGTTTTTCCAACACCTGCTTCACCTATTAATATAGGATTGTTCTTTGTTTTACGACACAAAATTTCAATAAGTCGTTCAATTTCATTTTCTCGACCTATGATTGGATCCATCTTGCCTTGTCTTGCTTTTAAGGTTACATCATATCCCATATCCAAAAGACCCTGTGGCAAGGTGCTTTTTTCGGTTGTTGAATTGTCGACGTTGGAAGAAATATTTTTGCTTACATCTTCCATATTTACATTTTTAAGTTCGTCATAAACTCTATCTCTTAAATCTTCAACATCAACTTTAAAAAGATTTTTAAGCAGTGTCATTGCATAACAATCTTCGTTAAACAACAATGCAAGCAAAATGTGCTCTGCACTTAAAAAGTCGTGTCCAAGTTTAAAGGCAATGTTAGAGCCTGTTACAAAAATGTTTTTTGTAATCGGTGTAAGTTCTAATTGATTTGTCGTTGATGGTGGTCCACTATAACTTCTTGAAAACCACTCAGCAAGTTTTTCTTTTATTACGCCTACATCTTTTAACATTCTGCAAGCAAGAGATGTTGGTACGCAAAGAATACCATATAACAAATGCTCACTATCAATTTGATTTGTGCCCATTTTTTTGGTCATTTCTCCTGCATAATTTAATACTTTTTGTGAACTGTCTGAAAATTTAATATTATTATTCATACTAATTCTCCTTTATAATGTTTATTAAAACATTTTTCAAAATATTTGCTCTAATTTGATCTTCGTTGTTTATTGGGCTTGCAAGTGCTTTTGGAGTGATTGCAAAACCAATAACTTGCGCTTGTGTGGTTGAAATCAAATCTTTTTGTTCTAAATCTTCTAAGATATATATCGCATCTTTATATCCTATTCTATCTTTTACTCTTTCATTTAAAACCTTATGGATATAATTATCATCAAAGTTGTCAATTCTATATATCTTTATATATCCACCACCACCCCTTTGGCTTTGTATTATAAAACCACGGTTTAAATTAAATCTTGTTGATAAAACATAGTTTATTTGACTTGGCGCACAATTAAAATACTCTGCCATATCATTTCTAGATAAATGCAAAGTATTATCTTCGCCCATAGTTGACAAAATAAACTCTTCAATAATATTACTTATATTTTGCATATTTTATCCTTTTTTCAAAAGTTTGACTTTCTTTGACCTTTATTATTATATAACTTAAAAAATTTGTTGTCAATAAATTTAAAAGTCTTTTTTATAAATTTAATTTGCTTGATAAAAAATTATAAATTCCATATAATTAAATTAAAGAAAATGGAAAAAGAAAGAGTTATTTTACACTGTGATTTAAACAACTTTTATGCATCGGTTGAATGCTTAAGGCACCCTGAATATAGGGGGCTTCCTTTAGCTGTTGCAGGCGACCCTAAAAAAAGGACCGGAATAATCCTAGCAAAAAACACTCTTGCAAAAGAAAAAGGCATTAAAACCGGCGAAGTTATATGGAAAGCAAAACAACTTTGCCCAAACCTTATCTGCGTATCCCCTAACCACGACGAATATGCAGTTTTCTCAAAAAAAGTAAGAGAAATTTACTTAAAATATACAAATTTTGTCGAACCCTTCGGCATTGATGAGTGTTGGCTTGATGTCACGCACAGCCAAATGCTTTTTGGAAATGGCGTTGAAATTGCAAAGTCGGAGGCCA
>JAZSQZ010000075.1:0-2045 GCA_045538175.1 Clostridia bacterium | reverse complement strand
GAGCAAAACCAAGGGACTTTACATAGTCCCTTAGTTCTTGTTTAGTTAATTTATTTGTTAGACTCATTGAAAGTAATTTCCTTAATATCAGTCAATTTCTTGTGTCTTCCGCAGCATTGTGCTTCAGGACAAAAAACAAGAGCTGAGTTCATATACTTATAAATTTCACACATTGGAACGAACAAACTATCTGCAATCCACTTCCATTCTTCATTCTGTGAAGCCAATAGATTTTTTAATTCCTTTGCGAAGTCTCTAATTTCAATATAAGCTCTTGTACAGAGTCTTCTATTCATAAAATTAACCAATGAACGAAGATTAATTTTCCAAACCATCTTACTATCCATACCAAGTGGAAGTAAGTTAGCCACATCTTCCTTGGTCATTCCAAGCTCAAGACCTTTATTATAACCTTCTTGAATTTTTGACATTGTGTCAGTATAAATTTCATTGGCTTCGGCGTTATTTTCTATCTTTGGTGGAGTGTAAAAACCAAAGCCATCTTCTTCAGATACATATCTGGTTGAAGATTGTAAACGAGAAACACCTGCAATATGGGTGTATAATTCACGCATAGCACGTGCACTCATATCAGATATTACAATTTCTAGGTCAACATATTCCATAACACGGCCGTGACCAGACTTGATACAGTTCTTTGCTCTATTGATGTTCTTTGTGGTATCATCAGTTGGAGCGTTCCAACAAGTTCCGTGCTACTCTACCGATATGGTCAAGAGGATTTTGTGTAAGATTAATAATTTCAATTTTCATAACTTCACCTTTCACTTTTTAATCAATTTTTAAATCGTAATATAATTCTTTTAATGTGTTATAAGTTGTGCCGTTCATTTCCCAACGACTGAAATTGTTTACTGATATTTCAAATTCCTTGTCCTTATTATCTGAGTCTTTCATAATAAGTTTGACATTTTTAATTTTGGAAAGTGAATATTGTCTTCCTGACAAATCAAAAATTATATCTTCGCTAATGTTGTCAGCTGCTTCATAAACTTTTTCTTGGAAAACTATTGCTGAAACAACACCTTGTATTTGTTCACTTATTATACAGGAAGGAGTTTGCTGTTCATACGAGTGTTTGAATTTTATTATCATAATATCTCCAAAACTGCCAAAATACCCCAAACAGCAAACATCGCCATTAGGGATATAATTAGCAAAAAATAAGCTTCAAAATAAATGCCAATACTACCTGGTATGGCACATACCAAACCAGATATTATCAAACCGTTTTATCAAATCTTTACTCATCAGCTCTATAACGTGCATACCATTCGTTCCAGGACATTGGCTTTGCACTTCTATTAAATTCTTCGTACACTGCGTCAATTTTTGCAATATACTTGAAATATGTTTTAAGTTCACAGTTAACTTCGGCGACAATGCGCTTCTTTTGTTCAATAGTCATTTTCGTTTCTCCTGTTAGTGTAAATTTAGAAAATGTTTGTGTTTTGTAAATGGTTGTTTACAAAATTATGTATCATTTAGTTCTGAGTGTTTTGGGGAGGCGGCTGTATAAGTTTATGTGCCACCTGTTTTACCTGGTTGTATTTGGTTTTTCCTGCCAAGTAATCCAAAGCTTTCATCACTAAGCCGACAGTTTTCGGATAATTGGTGTTCACATATTGGAACTGAAATTTACGCTCAGAACTGTAAGACTGGGCAGCCTTTGCTATATCTATTGCTTCCGCAGTCATTTCTGCTACTCGGGTGCGAATAGATTCTGCATATTCACGAATATCCGGCAGTTCTTCAGGAATAAACAAAACTTCGTTGTCAATCGGCTTATATCCATTGTGCTTATCCACATGAGCATGGAAATAGTCACCTTCAATATCATAAGCGACCCATACGTCCCACTTGTTCAATCCTTCAAACATCTTTGCTAACTTGCACCATTCGTCGGACTTTGCCTTGCATTTAAAACCATTGTCAAAAGTAATTACCAATCCTTCTTGTGTCTTCGGTAACTTCTTTGCCCATTCAACAGCTTTATAAAAATTGTCAAAATCATAGACTTTCGC
>JAZSQZ010000131.1:0-2223 GCA_045538175.1 Clostridia bacterium | reverse complement strand
ACCATTAAGATACTGTTTGGCTTCTAATATATTCATTTTTATCTCCTAAATGTTAAATCAATTTATTTTATTTATAACTTTTCTAAAATAGTTCCCAACGAATACCTATTTTAGCGTGTGGATTAACCTTGGAGTTGCTGTAATCTACACCTATCTGACCATAGAATTTTTCCTTAATTATTATTCCAGCACCAATCTCAGGAACTATATCAAAATCAAGATTAGCTTTTACATTACCATCAAGATAAATGTTAAATAAATCGTCCTTTACAACCACAGTTTTCTCTTCCGTTTTTTCGTCTTTATGAGTTTGTGTAGTGTTTTCATTGAATGCAGAATCTGCTTTGGCAACATACAGGGTATCGTGAACAGTTTTTATAACTTCTTTTTCAACAACTTGGGTCACATACTTAGTTTCAATTTGTGTTTCAATCTCAGTATTTTCGGCTTCTTTTATGATAGTTGAATCTTTGTAAATGTATGTAATTTTTGTTTTATTTGTGGTTTGTTTGCTTTGCAAGACCTGCCACAGACTGTCATTCTTTTGTAGTTCATACGCATACACACTATCACTGTAAGACTTCAAAGAATCGTATCTATTCTTCTCAATACTGACAACTGTACATAGGGAGTCGGTAGTGGCTTGGGAAGTAACCAGATTTTGCGAATATTTGTGATTAAGATTAACAGCATATAGAATGCTTACAATCAAACTTATGGCGAGAACCACCAGAGAAATGTTTTTTACTGTATTGACATTGATTTTCATACTATATTTATGTAAATATATTTTTACACTAATACTATTGACATTTTAAACTTATTTTGCTAAGTTTACATTGTAAAAACATAAAACAAGGAGTAATTATGAAGAAAATTGTTATTTTCCTGCTACTAATTTGTTCGTTTGAAACCGTTGAAGCTCGTGACTGGTGGGCTCATCGCCGTGCCAATGCTGCTATGGCAGAGGCTGAAGAAGCCAATGAAAAATTGAATAAACAGAACGAAGACATAATTTATTTGAAGCGACAAGTAGCAGCTCTTCGTGAAGAAATTCATAATGGGAACAATGGTTGTACTCATTACGAAACTGTTCCTGTTAGTGATTCTGAAATAGAATACATCAAGGAACAACTAAAATACTTTAAATCTGAAAATGAAATGTTGAAACAGTTACTGTTTGATAACATTGATGGTAAAAAGTAAGGAGTAAAACAATGAAGCGTGAAGCACTGAAATTTGTTTTGGGTATGTTACCGCAGGACCAATCTGTTATGCTGGAACACAAGAATGGTGTCTATGTAATGCCGACTGTGAAACAAGTTTACAAGAATTATAAAATTGTGAACTGTGCCAAAAAGGACCTTGATGTAGATAAGCTACTCGATGAACTTGTTGAACTCAAGGACCAACGAATTACCCTGATTTTGAACAAGTTCAACAGTGCTTCGCCTCACAATCGTTACACTTTCTTCCGTGAAATTCACGGCAACCGAATTGTGTATCTGAACCAAAATTCTAATATTGTGTTTGTGGTGAATACTGACATTCACGACTTCACTTATGACCACAATAATTTTGACAGAGCAATGTTTGACCGACTCTGGGTCGCAACTGTGGAGAAGTAACTTATGGCTCATATTTTCAAAGAACAATTCAAAATTTTCAAGGATGTAAGTCACAAAGATTTGGAAAAGGCAATTAATGATTTTGCTTTGAACCACAAAATTAACTCGGTTGATGTTAAGCTACAATCCTTTTCAGAGAAAGGTAAAATGTTGTGTGACCGAGTTAATCCTTTTGGTGATACAGCAACTATCTTTATTGCTACTGTATCTTACCAGATGGATTATACCGAAAAGATGGTAAGCGAAGGTCTGCAACAATGGGCAACACAAAAAATGAAGAGTGAATTGGCAAAGCGTGAAGCTTCGCCACACTGGCGTTATGAAAAGTACAATTATGTGGGTACTGGCAGGGACATTTATAAAGAAATTGCTGAAAGCATTAGAAATTCTCCGCAGTACGAAAATGTACGAAAAACCCTTGAACAGAAATACAGCACGAAGGATTAATTATGAAACCAGCAGTATCTGCATTAAATGATTGGCTTAAAACTATTATTGTTCATAAGTCGTTTAATAATTTGCGTATCTATAAAAGTGACTCACATTTTGCAACTATTGAACTTACCTGGGAACAGCAATATAATTATGCTTCAAA
>JAZSQZ010000101.1:0-64246 GCA_045538175.1 Clostridia bacterium | reverse complement strand
AACTTCTCGCCATATGGACAGTTGGTTTTTGTAAATGTGTATGCGTCTCCATTTACTCTAAGTTCACTTGCACTAAATGTTATCTTCCTATTCTCGCCTTTCCATATTGCGTAATACTTAAATCCTTCCGTAAAAAGTGTTCTTTTCTTGTTGGGTTTTACAATGTCTTCATCTGTATAGTGTGCTTCTGGGTCTTCACTCCAGCCAACAAATATGTAGTTTTCTCGCTCATACGGACTTGCCATCAACTTGTAATCGGTTTTATACACAACTTCTTGGAACATTGCTTGTCCTGTGCCGTCATTTGCAAAATACTCAACTTTACAAGTTTTTGGAACAAACTTTGGATAGATAACTGTATCTTTTGTAAAGACGTAGTCGTCAGCCAACTCTTGTGTCAACGCTTCATCAAGGTACCAACCACCAAAATTGTAGCCTGGGACTTGTGGTTTTTGCAAACTTATTGCAGTTGAACCACCGTCAAGTTCGATTTCGATTTCTTGACCATCAACAGTATAGACAATTTTGTTATCGTCGTCCCTAAAAGTCATAACGCCGGCAACAGCACCTGCTGTAACTACAGCAGTAACAGCTGCAGCAATTGTAACCTTTGCAGCAGTAGACATACCCTTTTTGTCGCCGTCATCGTCACCCAAAACACCACGTGGCCCATGTATAGGGGCAGAGCTCGTTTGTTGACCTTCACCAAACTTTATGACCTTGCCTGTTTCCTTCTTTAAAGGGTCAACTTTGTTTTGCAAAGCGTCTGTTTTTTTGTTTAATGAACCATTATTGTCTTTGTTGTCTGTTCCCATTTCTGTTCCCCTAAATATATATTATTTATATTAGTATAAATTATATATGGCAAAAAAACCAAATAAATAAAAGATATTTATTAGCCCAACACTAATTTTTTTATTTTTAAAAATAGACAAATCTTATGCGGTTTAGTATAATTATGATGTTTTTTAAAAAGGAGAAACTTATGGTAAACGAAAGTGCAAAAGAACTTGGCAATAAACCATCAGTTATTAGAGATTTATTTGAATATAGCAAAAAAAGAAAGCAAGAAATTGGCGATGACAATGTTTTTGATTTTAGTATTGGAAACCCTAGTGTGCCGCCACCACAAGTTGTAAGTGACGCTTTGGTTGATATCATTAAAAACACCGACCCTGTAAAATTGCACGGATACACTTCTGCCGTTGGAGATAAAACCGTTAGGGATAAAATTGCAGAGTACCTAAACAAAACTTATAATGCAAAAACTGACGCAAATTTGATTTACCTTACAGCAGGTGCAGCAGCATCTTTAACAAGCACCCTAAACGCTCTACTTGTCGAGGGCGACGAAGTTATCGTTTTTGCACCTTTCTTTCCAGAATACAGAGTTTTTATCGAGAAGGCTTGTGGAAAGGTTGTCCTAGTAAACCCTGATGAAAAAACATTTAAGCCGAACTTAGACGAATTAAAATCAAAAATCACAAACAAGACAAAGGCAGTTCTATTAAACTCTCCAAACAACCCAACAGGCGTTGTTTTGGACAAAAGTGACATAACTAAAATTTGTGACATTTTAAAACAAAAACAAGAAGAATTTTGTAACGAACTTTATCTTATTTCTGACGAACCTTATAGAGAACTTATATACAGTGATATTGAATATCCTTTTATTACAAACTACTATAAAAATTCTATTGTTTGTTATTCTTTTAGTAAATCAATTTCTCTTCCAGGCGAGAGAATTGGATATATTTTAGTAAACCCTGAATGCAAAGATGCAAAAGATGTTTATGCAGCAGTGTGTGGCGGAGCAAGAGCACTTGGATATGTTTGTGCACCTGCACTTTTTCAATATCTTATTCCTTACTGCTTAGGCAAAACAAGTGACCTATCAGTTTATAAAGAAAACAGAGATATCTTATCTTCTGCCCTAACAAATATGGGCTATGAAGTTGTAAAACCTGATGGCGCTTTTTACCTTTTTGTAAAAGCACTAGAAAAAGATGCAAACGAATTTTCTAACACAGCAAAAAAATACGAATTGATGCTTGTGCCTAGTGATTCGTTTGGATACAAAGGTTATGTTAGGATTTCTTATTGCGTTGCAAAACAACAAATTGAAAAATCACTTCCTGCGTTTCAAAAACTTATAAATCATTACAAAAAAGAAGGAAAATAAAATGAGCGAACTTGACGATTATCGTGTTGATATAAACAAAATCGACAGAGAAATGGCAGAACTTTTTGAAGAGAGAATGAAGGTTTCAAAAAGCATTGCAGAATACAAACTAAAACATGCCTTACCTGTTCTTGATGAAAACAGAGAAAAGGAAGTTATTGAAAGAAACTCAAATCTAATCGAAGACGAAACAATTCGTGAATATTACATAAACTTCCTTAAAAACAATATGGACTTATCAAAGCAATATCAATCAAGAGTTTTAAAAGGAATTAAGGTTGCATACAGTGGTGTTGAAGGTGCCTTTGCACATATCGCATCAACAAAAATGTTTGAAAACGCAACATACTTTTCTTTTGGGGATTTTAAAAAGGCATATGCTGCAGTTGAAAATGGCGAGTGTGATGTTTGCGTGTTGCCACTTGAAAACAGTTATGCCGGCGAAGTAGGAATTGTTACAGACTTATTGTTTTCTGGTCCACTTTTTGTAAACCAAGTTTTTGAACTTGAAGTTGTACACAATCTTCTTGTAAAAAAAGGCACAAAAAAAGATGACATAAAAACTGTCATCAGTCACCCACAAGCACTTGCACAATGTGGAAATTATTTAAGCGAAAACAATTTTAAAACAATGGAAGCACAAAACACAGCTCTTGCTGCAAAATTTGTTGCATCTAGCGAAGACAAAACACTTGCAGCCATCGCATCAAGTGACACAGCAGACCTTTACGACCTTGAAATTTTGGACAGAAACATAAATTCTAGCCACAATAACACAACTCGTTTTGGTGCGTTTTCCAGATGTCAAAACAGAACTGCTTCAAGAAGCGAAATGGGCGAACATTTTATCCTTATGTTTACCGTTAAAAACGAAGCAGGTGCCCTTGCTGAAACACTAAAGATTATCGGTGAACACGGCTTTAATATGCGATGCTTAAGAAGTAGACCCATGAAGGAACTTTTATGGAATTACTATTTCTACGCAGAACTTGAAGGAAATGTTTATACCGAAAAAGGCACACAACTTTTAAAAGAACTTGAAACTTATTGCGACAAACTTAAAGTTGCAGGTTCCTTCCACTATGACATAAAAAAATAGAAACAAAAAAACCGTTGATAACAACGGTTTTTGTTTTTATTGTTCTTCTGGATAAATTGCAGAATACATCGCCTCTGACATTTGTGTTGCTTCGTTTATAACAAGTTTTTGTTTTTCTGCCCAAGAAACTTCTACCGGAGCAAAACCACCACCAACTGCATATTCCCACAATTGTTTGTCGTCCATATTCATAACCTCAGGTGTGATTGCCCCTTCTGCATATCCTTCAGCAATTGCTGAGATTGCAAGGGCTTCTCTTTGTCCTTCTAAGTGTGCAATAAGTTTGTCACAGTTTTCATCTCCCAACAAGTGTCTATTTGATGGTGAATTATAACCTTGAATTTCGTAACCTACGTTTGAATTATGCCCGAAAGTATAGCGTGTTGTAAAACTTGTAGACCAACCGTGTTGACCTGCATACTCTGAAATTTCTTGATAATCATTTGTGCCAACTTTTTCAGGAGTAAATCTTGTTTCAAGATATTTTTCAATACCATACAAAAGTGGTTGATCTTTATATAAATCAAAAACTTCTCTTTGTCTGTCACTCATTTTGATAATACCTTTTTCTAGTCCATCGGTGACAGCTGCAACATGTGTCTCTCCCCTTTCTGTTAAAACACTAATAAATCTTTTGTACAATGCGTTTGCTTGACTATTGATAACAATCGCTGCAACTTTTTCATTTTCTGCCATAGCCATTTCCCCCTATTTCTAATTTTATTATACCACTTGTAAAGCAATAGTGTCAATTTAAGTGAAATATAAGATTTAGGCATAAAGCACAAAGATATTTTTAAAAAGTAAAAATATTTTTTATTTTTTTAAAAAAACACTTGATTTTTGTATTTATATGGTGTACAATATCACGTGTTCGAAATTATGATTCACTAGCTCAGTTGGTAGAGCACTTGACTTTTAATCAAGGGGTCCCGAGTTCGAACCTCGGGTGGATCACCAAATTTAACTTTAATATGCGGTCGTGGCGGAACTGGCAGACGCGATAGACTTAGGATCTATTGGGAGACCGTGGGGGTTCGATTCCTCTCGACCGCACCAACCGATTTAAAGAACTTTACACCGGCTTCGGTGTTTTTTTATTTTCCTAATAAAAAACGAACCCTACCTGTGTGGTAGGGTTTTGTTTATTCTGTTGGAGTTTCAAAAAAACTATCACTTGTTTTGTCGTGTATAACTAAAGATTTAATACCATCAACTTGTGTGATTGTTGCCCCTTCTACAGATGAAGAAGTTTCTTCGACAAGACCAATATCTTGCCATTCTGAAACAAGGTCCATAATTTCAGTTTGCCCATGTGCTTCTTCTCTTTCGAGCACTGCTTGTTTGCCAAACTCGAAAAATGTTTGCAACATATCATTATTTGAATATGCTTCAGGGGAAATCTTCAAGTGCATAAAACTGTCAATATCGTTTGGATATGCAACAACATCAATGCCTTCAAATTGATTGTCAAGGCGTTGAAAGGTAAATAAAAATTTGTTTGTTGCGTTTGTTTGAATTGAAATATCACTTTCGTCTGTGTGTGAATCCCAAAACTCGCCCCATCTTCTAACAATAAAGTCCGGAACTTTTAGGTCTTCAACACCCTTTGCGCTAAGCATACCAGAAAAAGTTGCAAGCACACACAGCATGCTAGGTTGAATATTTCTATGTTCCTTAACGCCTGAGTTTGCCTTTGCGTAAACTCTTTTTAATTCTTCATTAAAATCGTCTTGAACAACTTCTCTCTTTTGGATTGCATAAACATATGCTGTAGGTCCACTTGCTGTTTTTTCGATGCCATATCTAATAAAAGGAAGCAAAGATGTTTCGTGTCCGTTTTCTGCAAAGAACAAAAATAGGTCAGAAGTTTCAAGGCCTGCTTCGTATTCTTCTGTGTTTACGGTATAGAAAACAGCGTCGCCAATTTTACCAAGACGGGCAGGTGTTCTAAAATTTTCAAATGTTTTGTCTGCAACAAAATCTGCATATCTATCAACGTGGTCAATAGGGTTTTCGCAGTCAGAATTTGTCATATTTTTAACAAGCCATGTAAGAAGATATGGTGCATCAACATCTTTTGCATAGGCTGGGTTTCTAACATATGTATTTTTTAAAAATCTGTCAAGTTCGGCATTTAGTCTGCCCATATCCCTTGGGGATACAACAATTTCAGGTCTATATGACTGCTTGTTTTGAATTTGTGACATAACTTCGTCATACACGCTTGTGTCCTCTGGGTCTTCAAGACGGGCCCTATATCTTTCTAAGATCTTATCGCCTGTCCTTGCACGGCTATCTTTTTTTCTTGCTCTCTTTAAGAAAAACTCGGCAAGCCAATTTTCGCCTTGTGCTTCTTCAATCGGGATACCCACATATGGGCCATCGTCAAAAACAGGACGACCATAACTACCTTTTTTCATTTATGCACCTACTTTTATACTAATATTTTACCATAAATTTATCAAATTTTCAATATTAAAATGAAAAAGGGGGTCTTTTATTCCCCTTTTATTTCTTCTCTTATAGTGTTTAAAATTTGTTTTATAGATTTGTCTTTATCTTCTTTTATTTCGATAAACGGAAGGTTGTACTTTTTGCATTCTCTACAAAGTTTCTTTCCACACTTTAAAAGATACTTTGCCTTCCTTTTTGCCATAACCATATTTTGAATATCGCCTTCGTAAAGTTTTTGAGTTAAGGTTTTAAGGTCTACTGACACAAAGCCGATGTAGTAAACCATACAATCAAAATTTAGCGCCCTATAATCTTTTGGCATAATCGACATATCAAGGTCTAAGACAATCTTTTCTTTATCCCTTAAAAACTCAAACATAATTTTTGAAAAGACTTTTGAACTAGGAACCTTCCCCATACCCATTTCGTGAAAGAGTTGCCAATCGTTAAGGTAAGTAAGCTTAAATTCCTTTGAAAGTTTTTTTGAAATTGTGGCCTTGCCCGTACCGACTGTACCACAGATTATAATATTTTTCATCTATCACCCTTTTTAAATTCGAAAACTATAGGCGAACAACTAGGCACGCCATACATAGGAAAATCGCTAGAAGCCTTTAGGTTTAGTGACTTTTGAACAAAAGCACCCAAATTTATGCCACTTGTAACACAAACAACAGTGTCGCTATCATCGTGCTTTTCTATGATTTCGTCTAAAAATTCGTGTAACCTTTTTTGTGTGTCAACCCAAGTTTCTCTTTCAACTGAGCCCATCTCGTCAAGCCTTGTGTCAACAATAACTTTTGCCCTGATGTCGCCATTTATAACTTCTGCAGTTTTTGTGCATCTAAAAAATTGTGAAGTATAAATCGTTGAAATCTTGTGTTTTTGATTTGCCATATTTAAAAGTTGTTTTGTAACTTCTAAATCTTTTAAACCAACTTCGCTTATGCCATCGTCTTGGGTAGATGGATTACCCTTCTGTCTGTTTGCATGGTGAATGTAAACTACTCTCATCTTTTTCTCCCTTGAAATACTTTTCAAAATCGGTTGTCCATGGAATTGAGCATTCGTATCCCCAAATTTCTGAGCCAAAAACTTTTGCATTTTTGTTTGAAGTAACTCTGCAATTCTTAACATCAATCAAGATTTTTAAAACGCCAACTTCAACGGTAAAAACTTGTTCTTCTTCGTTGTAGCCAACAGTGAATAAAAATCTTCTTAAGTTTTTATCATAGCCCATAGGAATTGCAGCAAATATAACTGAGTGTTTTCTGTCTGTAATATAAATACAAACAGCCCTTGGACCTTTTTCAAAAACCAAACCAAAAACATCAGTTTCAAAAAAGTAAGTTTTCTTAAAAAGTCCAAATCTAAACTGTAACTTATTTTTTTCTTTTTTCATAATATTCTCTTTTGTCCTTAAGGTTTATACTTTAATAATATATTTTTAAAAAACTTTGTCAACCCCTAACACTTAAAAAACACCTAGGCACATTTTTACAAGCATTGTGAAGAATGGGAAAACATAGAAAAATGCGACAAGGACAACAGCAAGTGCAATTGACAAATATCTTACGATGAAAGAAATTTTCATAATTTTTTCTTTGAAGAATTTTGTAACAAGTAAGACACAAGTAACCAAGACAACGCCTACAACTAGGCATACAAGCATAAGTTTTGTGTACTTGTTTTTATAAGTTAATTCGATTTTGTTTTCGCCTTCGTTTAAGTCGATTTCGATAAAACCGTTGTTGTTTTTGATTTCGACATTTTTGCCATTGACTGTGCAAACATAATTTTCGCTATAAGGGTGTGGAAAGATAAGTTTTTTAGTATTATCAGTTTGTGTTGTTGAAACAGTAAAACCATCTTTCTTTGTAGATACTTCTAGGCTAGTGTTGTTTTTTACTGCCTCTATAACATTTTTAGCCCCTATATAATCAAGAGTTGCAAAACGCAAAGAACTTTCGCCTGTTTTATCAAAACTTACACTTTCGACAAATCTTAGGTCAAGCGAAATTGTTTCTCCTGCTTTTACATAACCTAGGTCGTTTAGGCAAGCTTCAAGCGAATAAGAAACTGTCCTAAAACCTTCCACTTCTTGTTTTTGAGTTAAAGTATAGATTTTGTCGACATCTTTTTCGTTTGTAAACAAATAGATAATGCTATCTTTTGTGGCAGTATAACTAAGTGTTATATAACCTTCCTTGTTTTCATCGATAATATCAAATTGATATTTTTCGTCTAAGGTGGTAAGTTTTAAGTTGTTGTATTTAATATCAACAACATCGCCTTCAAAAAGTGGATACTCTTTTATGACTTCCCCGTCTCCACCGAGCAAGTTGTAAAAATTGTTTGTAAACTTAATACAGTCTTTGTTTGCTTCGTACGAAAAGTCATCATTTACGACAAGGCCACCATTTAAGACAAGTGTGTTTTTGTAAAGATAACAAGTAAGTCCGTTTTCGGTGAAACTGTCGACAAACTCTAAGTTAGGCCTTGTTTCCATTTTGTCGCTTAAGACATAATCGTAACCAAAGATTGCATCGCTTATGATTGTGCCACCATATGAAGAAACACCTGTGTTGTTGTTGACATAACTAAAAGGTGATTTTAGGTCTAACAAATAATTGTCAGTTGAAGATGAGAAAATCGAATATGATTTTGTGCCTACATCAAGGTGTGCGTTTCTGCTTAAGATTTCTGCAGAATCTTTTAGGGTATTTTGTGTTGTGATGTTGTTTTCTTTTAACATTTGCGAAACTGACGAAATTGTTTTGTAACTTAAAACACTGCCATACACACCAAAACCATAGTTTACAAACACTTGCAAACCTGTTATCACACACATAGCAATTGTTAAGACTTTCTTACTTAAACCCTTAGTTTTAGCATTTATCAAAACTAGGCCTGCTGGGATTATAAGAAGGGCAAGCACAAGCAAGTAACAACCAAGAACTCCCCAAGATGCTGTTTGATTTGCTAAGAATTGCGATAGTATTGGGCCAAGTACCAAGAAAACCAAAACAAGAACCACCAAATATATTGCAGAAATAATTATAAAATCGATTAAGTGTTTTTTGTTTGAATTTGTGCTTTCATCAAAAACTTGCCACTTGTCGTTTATAAGTTTTGAAGCCATATAAAAAATCAAAAACGAATATACAAAACCTAATCTAAAAGGATAACCGTTGTATGAGCCCATATTTAAAAGCACATTTGCTTCGTCAACGATTACAGGTATTAAAAGAAGCACAAGGGCAAAGATTAAGAATTTATTTTTGTTGTCTTTTTTATCACACTTTACAACATATATAATTGCAAAAAGCAACATAAGTCCGTCGCCAACAACAGTTGCAAGTTTATCGGATGTGTGCTCATTAAAAACAGGTTTTGTAAAAAGTGTTTCAAAAAATCCACCTGTTCTTGAAGAACCTAGGTATTGAAGAAAACTAGGTACAAGCAAAAACAAAGCAATACCTATTGCAACAATAAGACCTAAAACCGTGTTTGTTAGAACCCTTTTTTGTTTTTCCTTGTCAAGACAGATAAGGCTATACGCAACAAACAAAACAAACAAAATTATAAATGAAAAACTACCGATACCAAAGCAAGTGAAAATAAGCAAAGCCATAACAATTGCAAATGGTAAAATCTTTTCGTTTTCAATTAAGTTTTTGTATGCCAAAAACAAAAGTGGCATATAAATCATAAAGTCAATCCAGGTTATCCAAGTGTGCAAAAAAACAAAGTAACCACCTGTTGCATATAAAACTGACAAGACAATTTGATAAACCTTGTTTACATTTTTAAAAACTTTTCTTATAAAGAAACAAGCAACGATTGCTGTTGTGATTGTTTTTAACAAAAGCACAAAGCCATATGCAAAGTAAAGTCCACCCCTACCAAACATTAAAAAGAAAACGCTAAACGGACTTACAATGTAATATGTTAAAACACCAAAAGTGTTTATTCCGCCACCAACATTTGTTGAATAAAACAATGTTGATTTGCCTTCAAAAAAGTCAAATATCAAATTATATAACGGGCACACTTGATGCCATGCATCATAAGTTGCAACCGTGTTTGGTCCAAAAGGAAAAATACCCATTATGGCATCTGCCACAACAGAAAACAAAACAAACAAACCTGCTATAATAAAATAAACATATTTTTGTTTTATAAAACTTTTTACCTTTGTCATTTCATTATCCTTATACAAATAAAATTATACAATAATTACCCATATAAAACAAACAAATAGTTATCTTTGCTTTACTTTTTTTTGCTTTTAGTGTTTAATTAAATTATGGAAAATAAAATAGAAGAAAAACAAGAAAAAGTGGGACTTATTAAAAAACTTTTTAATTTTTTAAATGCTCACCCAACTTTTTACGAAATAATAAGATTTGTAATCATCGGTGGTTTGGCAACTGTTATTGATATGTTTTTTATGGGGGTAACTTTGTATATCTTTCAACCTGCAAACTACCCTTCATTTTTTAATGTTTTTTATGGGGCAACAATAAGCCCTAGCACCATTTCGACCATTGTTGGCACAGCAGTTGGCTTTTTGATTGGACTTGTGTTTAACTACATCTTTTCAATCATATTTGTTTTTGGAAACAAGGGCAATTCTAAAAGCACAAAAGGCTTTTTGTTGTTTACTTTTCTTTCTGCAATTGACCTTGGTCTTCATATGCTAGGTATGTTTTTAGGATTCAACTTGCTTGGAATCAACGAGTGGATTGTTAAAATTGTTATGACTTTGATTGTGCTCGTTTATAACTACATCACAAGAAAGATTTTTGTTTTTAAAGACAAAGAAAAAAAGGAGTTAACCGTTGAAGAATAATACTTTATATGTTGTTGTACCTTGCTACAACGAAGAAGAAGTTTTGGGCGAAACTTCAAAAAGATTAAACGAAAAATTAACAGCACTTATGGAGCAAAAACTTATAAGTGAAAAAAGTCGTGTACTTTTTGTAAACGATGGCTCAAAGGACAAAACTTGGGAAATTATAAAAGACCTAAACAAACAAAACAGTATGTTTTGTGGAATTACTTTAAGCCGCAACCGTGGTCACCAAGCAGCACTTGTTGCAGGGCTTGAAACTGCAAATAAGTACGCAGATATGACAATTTCTATGGACGCTGACCTTCAAGATGACATCAACGCAATTGACGAAATGGTAAAAGAGTATCTTAACGGATATGATGTTGTATATGGTGTTAGAAGTTCTAGAAAAAAAGACACAAAGTTTAAAAAAGGCACAGCAGAAGCCTTCTACAAAATTATGAAAAAAATGGGCGTTGATACAGTTTTTAATCACGCTGATTATAGACTTTTAAGTAAAACTGCACTCGATGGTGTTTTGCAATTTACTGAAAAGAATTTATTCCTTCGTGGAATTGTCCCACAAGTTGGGTTTAAGTCAACAACAGTCGAATATGAAAGGGGTGAAAGATTTGCAGGGGAAAGCAAATACCCATTAAAGAAAATGCTTAACTTTGCAATTGACGGCATAACCTCTTTTAGCATAAAACCTTTGTTTTTGATTTTGACCCTTGGAATTGTTTTTTGTATGTTAGGTTTTGTAAGTTTTGTAACAACACTTGTTTTGATGTTTACAATTCACTTGTCTTCCCTTTGGGTTATACTTTCATTTATAACTTTAATGGTTGGCATAATTTTGGGTTGCCTAGGTCTTGTTGGAATTTATGTTGGAAAAACATATATCGAAACAAAACAAAGACCAAGATATATCATCGAAGAAGAACTTAAATAATTCCATAAAATCAAAAAGAATTATCATATTAACAGCAGGAGTAATGTATGGAAAAAGATGTAATGATATTTGATTTTGATAGTACATTAGTGGATTCTTTAGGTTTTTGGAAAAAAACAATAGAAAAATTATCTTACAAGCATTATGGTATCAAACCAGACAACCGATTAAATGGCTTAATTCACGGTGGAAACAACCTTGAAAAAGCAAGAAAAGTAATCAAAATTTTTCAAGTTGAAGATGATTGTTACAACCTTTTAGAACATTGGAAAAGTCAAATGGCTTACTTTTACACCCATAAAATTAAAATAATAAAACAAGCAAGAGAATTTCTTGTCAATTTAAAGGAACAAGGAAAAAGATTAGTTATTGCATCAGCAACAGATTCAGACTTGTTAAAAATAGCATTAAAACATTTTGATATAGATTTCTTTGAAGAAATTTATACAGAAAATGGTTTAAAAATATCTAAAAACACTCCAGAATTTTATGAAACCTGTCTTAAACTTTTAAAAACAGATAAAGAGTCAGTTTTGTTTTTTGAAGATTCCTATTCAGCCATCAAAACAGCAGTCGAGTATGGTATCGAATGTATCGGTGTAAACAACAAATTCAATAAAAATCACAAAAAAGACTTAAACAAACTTTGCACATTTACCGTTAAAGATTTTAAAGACAAAAAACTTGACTGTTTAAGAAAATAACAAAAAATTATCACAACTCAATTTCGCTCTCTTTATCATAAAGTGACTTAAAATAGATATTGACAAAAACATATATAATCACTATACTACTAAAAACAATGCGATACTTAGTATCAATGAATGGGCAGATAAAACATCTTAGCCCGTGGGGCATTGTTTTTATTTTTTGTCTTTTAAAAGTCTTGACATTTGTTTCTCCTACAAATATAATTTAAAAGCACTCGTAGTTCTTGAACAAGAGAGTTGCGCAATATGTGGCAACCAGATGGAAAATCCTAGAGTGTATAATAAATAATATTATGGGTTTCAAAAACCCGGATAGTTTCCATCAAACCACTAGTTTTATGCTAGTGGTTTTTTGTTTTTAAAACCCACTTTTTAGGTCAATTTGTTTGCCAAAGTCAAATTTTGGTGTTAGTATAAAAAAAGCAATTTAAAGGAGACATTATGGATTTTATTAAAATTTTAAGTGCTGAATTTAACATCACTGAAACCCACGCAGGAAACATCATCGGCCTTTTAGATGAAGGTTGTACAATTCCATTTATTGCAAGATACCGTAAAGAAATGACCGGTAGTTGCGACGACCAAGTTTTAAGAGATTTTTCTGACAGACTAACCTATCTTAGAAACTTTGAAGAAAGAAAAAATGACATCATCAAACTTATAACCGAACAAGAAAAGATGACACCGGAAATTATGGAAAGCTTAGAAAAAGCTAACACAATGACCGAACTTGAAGATATATATCGTCCATTTAGACCAAAAAGACAAACAAAAGCAACAATTGCTGAAGCAAAAGGATTAAAACCACTTGCAGAAGTTATCTTTGAACAAAAAGACAAAACACCACTTGAAGAACTTGCACTTCCTTTTGTTAACGAAGAAAAGAAAGTTCCTGATGTTGAAACTGCCCTTGCTGGCGCAGGCGACATTATTGCCGAAATGATTTCTGATGACGCAGATATGAGAAAGATTTTAAGAGAATTTTTCCAAAACACAGGCATTATTGTTACATCTATCAAAAAGGACGCAAATCCTGAACTTGCACCAACTTATTCTATGTATGAAAACTACAAAGAACCTGCACAAAAAATTCCAAGCCACAGAATTCTTGCAATCAACCGTGGCGAAAAAGAAGACTGCCTAAAAGTTGTTGTTGAAACAAATAGGGATAGTTGTCTTGAGAGAATTGCAGAACACTTTATCAAAAAAGATTGTCCAAACCTTGAATATTTACAAAATGTTATTGCAGACAGTTTTGATAGACTTTTGCAACCATCTTTAGAGCGTGAACTTAGAAACGCCCTAACAGATATTGCAAACGAACAAGCAATCAAAATGTTCGAAGTAAACTTAAAACCTTTACTTATGCAACCACCACTTAAGGAAAAGACAATTTTAGGTCTTGACCCAGCATATAGGACAGGTTGTAAAATTGCAGTTATCGACAAAAACGGTAAAGTTATCGATACAACTGTTATTTATCCTACTCCACCACACAACGACATTGAAAAATCAGAACAAAAAATCGCTGAACTTATCAAAAAATACAATGTTGATGCTATTTCTATTGGAAATGGTACAGCAAGTAAAGAAAGTGAAATTTTTGTTAGCAACTTAATCAAGAAAGTTCCAGAAAAAGTTTCTTATATGGTTGTAAGCGAAGCAGGTGCTTCAGTTTATAGCGCATCAAAACTAGGCGCTGAAGAATTCCCTGATTTTGACGTTACACAAAGAAGTGCTGTTTCAATCGCTAGACGTCTTCAAGACCCACTTGCAGAACTTATCAAAATTGACGTAAAATCTATCGGTGTTGGACAATATCAACACGATATGCCACAAAAACGCCTTGGCGAAGTTTTAGACGGCGTTGTTGAAGATTGCGTTAACTCTGTCGGTGTTGACCTTAACACTGCTTCATACAAACTTTTAGAACACGTTTCAGGTCTTAACGCAGGTGTAGCAAAAAAGATTGTTGAATACAGAGAAAAGAACGGCAAATTTACTGATAGGGTTCAACTTCTAAAAGTTCCAAAACTTGGAGAAAAAGCATATGTACAATGTGCAGGTTTCTTAAGAATTCCAAATGAAGATAATATCTTAGATAACACAGGCGTTCACCCAGAAAGTTATGACGCAGTTAAAAAACTTTTAAAACTTTTCAACTTAAAAGAAGAAGACATTAAAGAAGAAAAACTAAAAGAACTTCCACGTCTTATCGGCGAAAAGGGCGAAATTTCTGTTGCTGAAGCTTGTGGCGTTGGCGTACCAACACTTAACGATATTGTAAAAGAGTTGCTTAAACCTGGTAGAGATATCCGTGACGAACTTCCTGCCCCACAACTTAGAACAGATGTTATGAGTATGGAAGACTTAACAATCGGTATGGAACTTACAGGCACTGTAAGAAACGTTATCGACTTTGGTGCTTTTGTTGACATCGGTGTCCACCAAGACGGACTTGTACATATTTCTGAAATTTGTGATAGATATATCAAACACCCAAGTGAAGAATTGAGTGTCGGTCAAATCCTTACAGTTAAAGTTATTTCAGTTGACCTTGACAAAAAGAGAATTGGTCTATCAATCAAAAAAGTTGGAAAATAATAATAAAAACCTTCTAAATAAGAAGGTTTTTTTATTTTGCTTTTAAAAGGTTTTGGATTATACTATCTATATGAAAAAATTATGGTTTTTAGTATTATTACTTTTTGTTCCTGTATTTTTTGTAGGGTGTTTTGGGGATAGTAAAGACACCCCTGAAAATGTTGGCCTTAAGGCTTTTAGGCGATTAAACGAGCAAACAAGTTATGTCTGTACACTTACCTACACCGAAAACGAAAAAGAAATTGAAGAAAGTTGTTCTTTTGATTCTCTTTGGGAAATCAACTACTACTATTATTACTACAAAGTTGACGGCGAAATTCAAAAACAATATTGGCTAGACGAAAAAAGCATTATAACAATGGGCTGTAAAGATGTTGACGGCACAGTTTCATACTTGCTTGGACAAAATGTAACACAATTTAAAGATGAAGCAAGCAACAAATTTTATCTCCTTGAGCCTGAAGCTTTTAACTACAGTGAAGCAGAATTAAAACTTGGCGAACTTAAAAAAGACAAAGGCGAAGGCGATTATACCCTAACCCTTGGCGAACACACTTTTACAATCAAAAACAACAACATAAGCGAAATTATCCATAAAGACTATAAAATAACCTACAATGTTTTTGACGCAAGAAAACTTCCTTACCCTAACTTTTCAAAAGGCAAAACCAAAGGCGAAGGCAAAGCAACTTTTGACCAAACTATGGATAAACTTGAAAAACTTGAAACCCTTGCCCAAACTTATATAACTCAAAACGAATTAAATTATACACCAAAATATCTTGCTCTAAACTTTATTAGAAGTGGAAAATCTAGTTATTGCACAAGAACTTGGAATATGATTTTAGGAAGCATAAATCAATCATTTATTGATTATGTTGAACAAAATCAAGGCGAAGACGACCTTATGTCACTAAAAACAATCACAACCCTAACCGAACCATATACAGCAAAAGAAATTGACTTTATGCACCTGATGGCTGTAATTTCGTTTGGAGAAAAATGCGGAATAAACGGAGCTGAAACCGACCTTGGTGGTTTTGGTGGAGATATCGGCCAACTTACCGTTGACATAAAAGATGTTGATGGTGATTCTAGCAAAATTGAAGCTGCAGCACAAGAAAAATTTGGAAGCGACAGTTCCGGTTTTAGCATGGAAGACTACGACGCAAATATTGCAGCAATCAACATTGTTACAGACTTTAAAACAGACAGTTCTTTAAAACTTTGCGACGCAGTCAAAAATTACTTCTACTCAAACCACGATTCTGTGTTTGCAACAAGAAGATTTATTTCTCTTATAGGATTGCCACAAGGTTCTGTTGAGTCAGCTGAAGACTATCTTATTTCAAGACTAGAAAAAAACACCTATATAACAATTTGGTTAAATCAAAACAATGTACCTATTTCAAGCTACTCTTATCAGTTTGAAGCATCAACAAGAGCTTTTGTAAAATTTTTATATTCTTGTCTATAAAAAAACAGCCAACCGGCTGTTTTTTTTAATCAATAACTCTATCAATTGTAACAACAAAATAATACTTCATATCTTTTGTGTCATATCTTGTGTCAAAAAACTTCATAACTTTATCGTGATTTACGTCTACATCAAATGGCACGGCTACATCAAAAACAAGGTTTGTGTGCTTTTTGCCTTCGACAATTCTAAAATCGTGAATTGTTAAACTTTCATCGATTTCTTTTATGTCCTTTTCCACCCTTGCACGAAAATCAACAACCTTTTTATCGTTAACTTGGATTGGGTCGGTATGTACGACAAACCTAAGACCAAATTCGTCCCAAACATCTTTTTCGATATTGTCTGCAAGGTCGTGAGATACCATAGGATTAAGTTCGCAAGAAACTTCTACGTGAACTGAACCATAATAGTTGTTTTCGCCATATGAGTGAAGTATAAGTTCGTGAAGTCCCAAAACATTTTCGTAACTTAAAATCTTGTCTTTAACTTTTTTTACAAATTCTTTTTGTGGTGGTTCGCCAAGCAAAGGACTTACGATTTCTCTAAACAATTTTATGCCTGAAATCAAAATAAATACTGCGACTGCAAGACCAAAGTAAGCGTCAACATTTATGCCCCATACACCCATAATTATGGTTGCAATAAGAGCAGCACTTGTTGCAATAATATCGTTTCTACTATCTATTGCAGTTGCCTTTAGGGTGTCCGAATCAATTGCTTTTGCAAAATTATAATTAAGACACATCAAAAACAACTTTGCCAAGATACCTGCACTTAAGATGATGTAAACATATGCCCCGACTGTAACAGGCTCAGGGGTTATAATTTTTGTGATAGATTCCTTACACAAAACAAAACCGATTGCCAAAATAAGCATTGACACAATAAGCCCTGTGATATATTCGTATCTAGCGTGACCAAAAGGGTGATCTTTATCAGCAGGTTTTCCTGATAACTTAAAACCAATCAAACTTATAATAGACGAGCCACCATCTGTTAAGTTGTTGATAGCGTCAGATATAATTGTGATACTTGAAGATAGGATACCTGCTAGAATTTTCCCTGCAAACAAAATTAGGTTAAAAACAATCCCAAACACACTTGCAACTGTGCCGTATCTAAACCTAACTTCTTTATCATCAGTGTTTTTGTAATTTTTAATAAATAATTTCTTAATAAGTTTCATATCATTTTACCTTGTGATATTTTAACATATATAAATATTTTAGCAAATTATTTTGTGTTAAAAAACTTATCATTGTGCAATACTGACGGATTTTTAGGCTCAAACCTTTTTGCGATTTTATGATAATGTTTTGCTCTTTTCATATCGCCCAAAAGATAATAAACATATGTAAGTTGTAAGGAAGGTATAATTGTAAAAAATGACTTATCCACAAATCCACCATTTCTTTCGTCAATAACTTGATTTAAGGCAGCCCTAAACCAAAAAATTGCAAGACTAAATTTGTTTTGCTTTATAAAGATTTCTCCAAGCAAACAGCAACCTTCTGCACCCAAATTAAGTGTGTTTAACACAGATAAAAGATGCCATTTTGCTTTGTCTAATTTTCCTAAAAACATATAACATTTTGCAACATACAAATTTGCGTCTATCTCATTTGGAAGAAATTTATTTTTGCACAACAAAAACTTTTTAAACTCTTGTTTTGACTTAAGATATTTGCCGTTATAAAAATATTCTCTTGCAAAATAAAATCTATCACGAGCACTCAACACTGCACCATTTTTTATTTGTTTTAGATATATTTTTAAGTTCCTTTTTTTATCTGTTTTTTCTTTCCTTTTATGCCTTATAGATATGTCTAAATACTCTATTTTTCCACAAGGTGTTATCGCTTCGTGGATAAACCCTGACCACAAAAATTTGCCGTTGTTTTTGACAATTCTTTCTCTAAAATAGGTAAAATTAGGCTTATTTTTAGTGTTAAAACACATTTCGTACCTTAACATATAAACATCAGTATTTGTATTTTCACGCTTTAGGGCGTTTATTTTTTTGATGTTTTTGGGTGTTATATAATCGTCTGCGTCAAGCCACAAAATATAATCACAACTTGCAAATTTAAAAGAAAAATTGCGTGCTTTTGAAAAGTCATCGCACCACAAAAAATCATAGATTTTGTCGGTATATTTTTTTGCAATTTCTTTTGTTTTATCGCAAGAGCCCGTGTCAACTATAACAATTTCGTCGGCAAATTGTTTTACACATTTTAGGCATCTATCTAAAACTTCTTCTTCATTTTTTACAATCATACAAACTGAAATTTTCATATAATAACTTATTCAGTTTTTGTTTGTTTTGCCACTTATACAAAGTTTGGTTTTGTAGGTTTTTTGAAAGTTTTTGTGACATCAAGCCAAGACTTATACCAAAGTTTTAATTCTTCTTTTTGCTCTAATGTTAAAGTTTCGTACCAAAGTTGTCCACGGTTGATAATTGCAAAACACTCGTTTTCTCTATCAAATCTTAATTTTTCCACCTTGTCTTTTTGCTCTTTTTCTTGCTTTCTTTTTTTATACTCTTCAGTTTGCATATCACTTACAAACATAAGTGCCCCATCAAAACCCCTATCTATCTTGTCCGTTGTAAATAGGCAGTCATCTGCATATCTTTCTTCGCTACAATCAATAATTTGTTTTAATTCGTTTAACCTAAAATACATTATTATACACTCCCTGCCTTTATAAATTTTGCAAGCCAAATATTCGCCGGGTCTACTGTCCTTCTATACCTAATGGTGTCTCCTTTTTTGCAAGGGACATAAATTAGAAAATTTTTCCAGGTAGGAACATTTATGCCAATTGCAAGTTCGCCTGCACTTTGATTAGCAAGAGTATAACTTCCTTCTACCGTTCCATTTTGAATAGAAACAAAACAATAGCCATTAAAGGGGGCTATAAAGTCTGTGTTTGTAGGAGTACTTAAAGTAATACCTATATCAACCCTTGAGTTTATTGGCAACAACGAAATATAGTTTATTTTTTCTACTATATTAGAATTTAAAGTATCAATATTTGTGTTTAAACTTTCAACATCGGCATTTAATTTATCGATGTTTGACTCAATACCTGAAATCTTTTCATCAAAGTAACCAACTTGCTCCATGACTTGCCTTTTGTTGTCTTTGATGTTTGTTTGCAACTTTTTAAAGTCCATAAAAAATAACCTCCTAAAAAATTATAGAAGGTTATATCTGTTTTTTTCAATATTGTGTGACAAAAACTATTGGGCAACATCTTGAAACAAACTTAATTGCATTGTTGTCATCATTTCTTCTTGCCTTGCCCACATAAAATCTGTAAGAAAGGTTTTTTCGGTTTCGTCTACAATTCCGTTTGACTGCATTGTGTCGCAAATGTAAAAAATATCTTCTTCGTCAAAAGTTGTTAAATGTGCATAAAATTCCTTTGCAGAATCCGGATAAGTTTTACAAATATATTCAACAAGTTGTTTTTGAGAAACATCATTCCACCAATTATCCGTAAACATTGTTGTGCCCATCGCTGTGCCTTGATTGTAAAGTGTAGAATTTAGCGTCCTGATTTCACCAAAACTTAGGTCGTGAGATAAAGTATTTCCGTCAACACCAAACTTGTTTAGTGCTTGTTTTGAAAAAGCACCGATTACAATTGATGAGCCCAAATCATATATAGGAAGCGGTGCAACGCTACCGTCATTGTATGTAACAACAGAAAACATATCATCGATATTGTAGTCATTGTTGTTTATAAAAATTTTTGACAACTGTTGTTGCAAAAACCCGTTAACAAGTGGGGAGTCTTTCCCATATATCTTTTTTATGGCGTCAACACAACCGTCAATTGTCCTAAGTCTTACAGGTTCGACACCTGCATTTTTTCCTATTTCGTACATTGTTTCAATCTTTTGAGTGTTAGGGGTGTTGAAATCTATTTTAATTGTGCCATCACTTAAAACTTCCTTTCCGTACCACTCTTTATCAAATCCACATTGACTTATATAATCCCTTAACCCTTCGCTTACAGAAACTTTAACAATAGGCAAAGTCCTTTGCCCCAGCCTTAACAAAACTTCACTTGCAAAGCACTCAACAGTATGTTGTTTTGCTCCATTAAGATTTGGGGTTGAAAGTTTTAAAACAACATTATATGAATTCCCAAAACTATCGGTATAGCAACCAAAAGCCCCAGGAGTGATACCACCCTTAGTTTTTGAAAATTTAAAGTTGTGCTCGTTTAAAAATGTTGCTCTATTTACCATAGTTTCCTTCTAAATAAAAAATACTCTCGACTTTCTTGAGAGTATTTTAACACATCATTTCTAAATTTTCAATATTAGTTAAGCTTAGATTTTAGGTCATCATAGAGTTTATTGACGAATTCTCTACATTTTTGTTTATCTTCTAAAAGTTCCCAAAGATTTCTTTGCTCGGTTGCAACTGCAGAAATTCCAAGCCAGAAATTAACATAGCCGTCTTTTCCAAACTTTTCTTCAACAAACTTTATAATTTTGTTTACTCTTTTTGTTTTTGACATATCTTCAGGGTCGTTTTCTAAACTCAACATTATAGGTCTTTCAAAAACATTTCTAATCGAGTTGCTACGCTCAGCATCAGCGATAAGTTTTCCATAAATATTTCTTGGCTCTGTTTCCAAAAGTGAAGCGTGGTCTTCAATAGCGATAGCCATAGTTTCAATCTCTGCTTCGGTAAAGAAATCTCTTAACTTCTTATCTTGCCTTAAGATATCTGCTGAGTATTTTGTGTGCATATCTTCGCCATGAATTAAACCTAGGTCGTGATAAGCACCAATAGTATATGCCATATCAACATCAAGTTCGATACCATTATCAAAAAGTTCTTTTGTGTATGCAATACAATTGTTTACAACAAAATAAAAGTGGTCAACGTCGTGTATCGTATCAAACTCTGCATATCTAGGCTTAATATTTTCTTCAACATATGCAACAAGCTCTTTTTTAATTTCCATTTTTTTCCTCGATTTTTAAATTTTTTGCCCATTCTGGCAAGTTTATAATCTCTCTACCGTTAAGATATGCAAGTTTATCAAGTCCCATAATCTTAAGATAAAAACAGTGCAATTTTTGTGTTTTTTCTTTTAACTTCTTGTTTTTTTCGACTGAGCCATATTTCATATCGCCCAAAATAGGATAACCCAAATATGATAAGTGTGCCCTAATTTGATGGGTTTTGCCTGTGATAAGTTCGCAACTAACAACAGATGTAACAGTCCCTTTTTTCAAAACCTTAAACTTTGTTTTAATTTCTACAGCACCAACTTCCTTTTTAGGATAAACTTTTACAACTGAATTTTTGCTATCTTTAAAAAGATAGGCTGTATAAGTTTTTCCATCAAAATTTGGAAAACCTACAACTTCGCACAAATATTTTTTTACAATATCTCTATTTTTTATGGCTTGCAACAAATCAGCTTCTGCTTCTTTGTTTTTTGCCATAATGACAAGACCTTCAGTGTTTCTGTCAATTCGGTGCACTGCAATTGCGCCGGTTTTTGTTTCTAAACTATTATCGCCTACAACTTCGATTCCACTTTTTTTGTTAAGGATCAAAACATTATCGTCTTCAAAAACAACTGTAAATTTGTTTTCAGGAAGTTCCTTACAAAAACAAGTAACTGTTTGTCCAGCAAAAACATCTTGGTCAACTGAAATTTTGCTGTTGTCGATTCTTACATCTTTTGTCCTTAACATTTTGCAGACTGCGTTGTAAGAAAAACCATAATCTAAAAGAATATTTGAAACCTTGCTTAGCCTTTCTACTTTTATGTCAATCTTATTCATAATATTATGTTAACTTATAAACAATAATTTGTAAAACAAACTAGCAAATTTTTTTGAAATTTTCTAGTTTTTCGATGCCATATTGCCTGTGTTTTCTATCCTTGATTGATACTTTTTTAAAACAAAATCAATCGAATTTTCAACATCTACCCCACATTCCAAACCAAAGGAAATTAAGGAGTATAAAACATCGCCAAATTCTTCTATGAACTCGTCAGTTTTTTCAAACTCACAAGTTCCGTATTTAGTCTTTTTTAAGACTTCTTTACTTAACTCTCCCACTTCGCTAACAATGTCTAAAAACCTTGAATTTATATCAAGTTTTCGATTGTTTTTTAAATTGAATTCTTTAATTTTTTTAACCATACTTATCTCCGTTTTTAGTATAACATAACACTTACTCTTCTCCTAACGATTTAAAATTTATGTAATATATATATTTATTATATATAGACCTTTTGCACAAAAAAATGGTTTAATATTGAAAGTAAATTGGGGTTATGTTAAACTATTATCGGGAAGGATATTATGGGAGAACAATATACAAATTTACAAATATGGCAGGTAATGCGACAACTCGTTGGAGAAAACAATACCTACTTTAAGAAAATATACGCAAGTTCCGTTCGTGGATATATCAACGGATATATTCAAAGGAACGGTTTATCTCCAAAAGTCGCAGAAATCGAAAAAGCAAAAATTATATCAAGTGGCGTTTCTGAAATTTACACAGCAATCGCAACAAACTTTCTTGATATTGATAAATACACTCAATATGATTATGGCACACAACAAGCAAGATACTTTGATTTAAAATCTAGTGGCAAAAATTGGCTTGACCAATTGTCTGTCAAAGATTTGTTTGTTTTGTTTACATATCAAAACAAAATTATTTCACAACTTAGACAAATCAAAAACCTTGATAAAGATAAAATCATATCAACAATTGATCATACAGGTTTTATAAGGACTTTTGATGGCAGAGTACAATTTTATGGAAAGCCACAAAGAGTTGAAGCAGATAGAAAAGCAAAAATTGACGTAACAAACCCAGACATAAGGGTTGATGTTATCGGTCAACTTACACAACACTTCTGTGGTTCAACCCAACAATCAATAAATGGTGTTGCCCTCGGCAAGCATTCAACAGATGTTATTCAAAGATACTTTGTCGCAAGAGAACAAGGCTCTGCATATTACGAACAAAGAAATGCAACTCATACACAAACGGGTGCTAGGTACATTCGACCAGAAATCCCTGCAGGTACAGCAGCAAGATACAGCCCAAGTGCAAAACACGGTTATAGAAGCCAAATGGAAATGAGCAGACTTGCACACGAAGCTCGCCGTGAAACCCCTGCCCCTAGACAAATGACTTTAGAAGAAGCTGCAGCGATGCTAGAAGCAGAAAGAAGAGAAGCAGAACTACTAAAAGCAAAAGGGCCAGAACCAACTGTTGTACCATTTGTTAAAGGCACTGACCCAATGGACACCCTTGAAACAGACGAACAATTAGGTGCAAAACAAACTATGTCAGCAAAAGAAATGAAAGAGCTTGAAAAATCAATGTTCCCTATAAAGAAAATGATAGGGCTTAACATTGAAGGTACACCTGTCTTTGAAGTAACAGATATCCATGGAGATATAACTTACGAAACATCAATGGGCGAAGAACACAGTGGCGCAGTTTTTGTTGAAAACGAAGACGACCAACTTGAATACCTAAACGACTTTGGTGGTCAAGACCAAAACTAAAAATCAAAATGAACATTAGAAATAATGTTCATTTTTTTATGTACAAGTTAAACAAAAAATTTTGTTTTTATATAAATTTATTTTCTAAATTTTGTTTAATAATATATACTTAAAGTATGAATAAAAGACAAAAAACAACTTTAATTATTTTAAATGTTATCGCAAGCATAGGATTTTTGTTTGCAGTATGGATTGCCTATGATGTTTTTAGGCTAAAGTTTATTGGCGACTTATCTGCCCTAGGCCTTATTGTGTTGCTTCCTTTTTTCTTCTTTTTAACACTTGTGTTTTTAATCTTTGCAATAGTTCTTATAGTTATGTTTGTAAAAGCAAAAAAACTTGCCTTACAAAATCAAACAAAACTAAAAATTACAGAATCTTTGTTTTCATTTTTACCTTTAGTTTTTGTAATATTAGCACTTGTTGCGATACTTCTTTTCTATATAATTTAAAAGCAACTTTTATGTTGCTTTTTTTATTTTTCGCATATATATAAAAAGCATTGACAACAACATATTTTTGATATAAAATTGTTGTGTTTTACAACAAAAGGAAATAAAAAATGAATCTAGATGATAAAATTTTAGAGTTACTTAAAGACACAGCAAACAGGTTTTTTTGCTTGCAAAAAGAGATTGCTCAAAAACTTAATATCAAAAGGAACTATTATAAAGTTCTACTAAAACTTGGTATTGAGAAAAAACCAATAAACCAAACAAATCTTGGCGAAATTTGTGGTATCGATAAACCTGCAACAAGCAGACTTGTAAACGAAATGGAGCAAGAAGGTTTTATTGAAAGGGGCGCAAAAGACGGCAACAAAAAAGAAATCTTTATTTCTATAAGTAATAAAGGAAGAGAAATTTTAAACAAAATCACAAAACTTACAAAAGAGTTAAAAACAAAATACTTTAGTGATTTAGACGACGACGAAAAAGAACAACTTATCGTCCTTTTTGAAAAAAACTTAAAAAAGGGGTAACAAATGCTTAGACTAGAAAACATAAAAAAGATTTACGAACTTGGCGACCAAAAAGTAAATGCGCTAAACGGAATTTCCGTTGAATTTAGAAAAAGCGAATTTGTATCAATTTTAGGTCCTAGTGGTTGTGGTAAAACTACACTTTTGAACATTGTTGGTGGTCTTGATAGGTACACATCTGGCGACCTTGTCATAAACGAAAAATCAACAAAAGAATATAAAGACAAAGATTGGGATACATACAGAAACCACTCAATTGGTTTTGTTTTTCAAAGTTACAACCTAATTCCACATCAAACAGTTTTAGAAAATGTCGAACTTGCCCTTACCCTTTCAGGAGTATCAAAGCAAGAAAGAAAAAAGAGAGCAACCGATGTTTTAATTCGTGTTGGTTTGGGGGATAAAATAAGCAACAAGCCAAGTCAACTTTCAGGTGGACAAATGCAAAGGGTTGCAATAGCACGTGCCCTTGTAAACGACCCAGAAATTATCTTGGCTGACGAACCAACAGGTGCACTTGACTCTACAACTTCTGTTCAAATTATGGAACTTTTAAAAGAGATTTCAAAAGATAAACTCATAATAATGGTTACCCATAATCCAGAACTTGCCGAAACTTATTCAAACAGAATTATAAAACTTTTAGATGGCGAAATTATCGATGATAATAACCCCTATAAAGAAGAAGAAAAAAAGAAAGAGAAAAAACTTTTAAGCGTAAGTGATGATGGCGAACTAAACAAAACAGAACTAAAGAAAAAAGCAAAGAAAAACAGAATGTCTTTCTGGACTGCTTTGTCCCTTAGTTTTAAAAACTTGCTTACAAAGAAAGCAAGAACAATTCTTGTTTCAATCGCAGGTTCAATCGGTATTATAGGTATTGCATTGATTTTAGCAATATCAAGTGGTTTTTCGGTTTACATAAATCGTATGCAAGAAGATTCCTTGTCTTCTTACCCTATAACAATTGAAGCAAAAAACATTGACTTTACATCTATGATGCTACAAATGTTTGTTCAAGATGAAAACAAAGTTGACAAAAACAACGAAGACGGAAAAATTTATTCAAACAAAACAATCTCTAAGATGATGAATTCTGTTGGCACAAACTTAAAACCAAACAACCTTGAAAAGTTCAAAGAATACATCGAAGCAAACAAATCGGAGATTGAAGACGAAATAAGCGCAATTCAATACACATATGACATCGGTATGGAATTTTATGGAGAACAAGAAAATCCAAACTATCCATCAAAAGTTGGCTCAACTTCAATTATGGATATGATAACAAAATATGCACTTATCTACTTTGGAAAAGAAACCAAAATTCAAGTTACCGAAAACTTTGAAGACGGCAGTTGGAAAATGAAGGGTGATGAAAACTCTAACTTTGCTTCAATGGAAGATTTTGAAACTATTGAGCATATCATCGACGACCTTAAAGCATACAACGAAGTTACCTTAAACCAAGGCGAAATTATAAGTTTTGTTTTTGAAATTTTAGGTTTTGAAACAAGCGATATGCAATCAATGATGGGTGGTGGAAGTGGTAGCAGTTCAAATTCTATGATGTCTATGGGCGCACAAATCTTTAGCGAAGTTTTAGACAACACCGACTTTATCAAAAGTCAATATGACCTTGTTGGTGGCACATTTGCAACAAAGGCAAATGAAGCAATGCTTGTTCTTGATAAAAACAATGAGATAACCGACTTTAACCTATACTCACTTGGAATTTTAAGTAGCGAACAATTATCACAAAGTTTAAATGCTTTAGTATACGAACAAAAAGATCCTGTTGCAATTGACTTTAGTGATGTTATCGGCAAAAAGAAATATAAGGTTTTAGCCGAACACGATTATTACAGGGCAGTCACAGGTGTTTTGGGTGTTGACGGATTTACTGATGGCGACATAATTGATATAAGGACATTAGAAATAAAGAATTTTGACCCAACAAAAATGGCAGACTACACTCCTATACAATTAAACAACTATAATATTTACTTAACAGAATATGCAAAAGCATTAAACGAAACAACAAACGAAATCACTATTGTTGGGATTTTAAGACCAAACGAACTTACCGACAATGGCTCAATCAAATCAGGTGTTGTTTATCTTCCTTCATTTACAGCACAAATGGTAAACTCTTATAGCGACAAAGCAGTTTCAACAAATGGCGTACTTGAAGATGTTGATACAAAAAGACCAGATTCTATCAAAATCTATGTAAACTCTTTCGAATCAAAAGAAGCAGTTGTTGACTTTATCTCAGCATACAACGAAACTGCTGAGCAAGGTGATGAAATTTCATATACCGATATGGTAGGCATCATTATGGGCACAGTTTCAACAATTATAACATCAATCACATATGTTCTTGTTGCATTTGTTTCTGTATCTTTAATTGTAAGTTCAATAATGATAGGAATTATCACTTATATCTCTGTAATTGAAAGAACAAAAGAAATTGGCGTTTTAAGAAGTGTTGGTGCTTCTAAAAAAGACGTAAAGCGCGTGTTTACAGCAGAAAGTTTCATCATCGGTCTTGCAAGTGGTGTTTTAGGAATTGCAGTTTCCTTCCTACTTACAATACCTATAAATATTTTGCTTAAACACTTTACAGGCATTTGGGGAATTGCAAACTTACCAATTCTTGGTTCAATTATACTTATAGTTATAAGTGTAATCTTAACATTTATCGCAGGACTTATTCCTGCAAAAGCAGCAGCCAAGAAAGACCCTGTTATAGCACTTAGAGAAAACTAATTTTAATACATATACAAAAAAAGTATAGAAATCTTTCTATACTTTTTTTATAAAAATATATGATTAGTTTTGTTCAGGTGCCAAGTCTTCCGATCTAAAAGAAGGACTTGAAATTTCATCTGTTTCTTCTGTTAAAACAACAATTTCATCTTCTTCATCTGTCTGTCCACCTTCTTTTGTGGAAGCACCTCGCAATCTATCTAAAACCTCACCAAATGGAAGTATCTCTTTTGCAACCGGAAGGCCTTGTTGAATTCTCCAATTATTAAAGTCAACATACTTTTCATTATTCTTATTATACATTTCTTCAACCTGTTTTAGATAATCAACTTTTTCTACAGTATATTTCCTAAGCAACCCTTCAATTTCTTCTGTTTGATAACTTTCCACAGGTGGAAAACCTTCTATTATTCTTTCCTGTTGCATTTGTTCAAGAAGACATATAAACTCTGCATTGTCCCTTTCTGTTATTGGTTTCCCGTTTGCCATGCCAAGATTTTGAGAACCAGATTTTATATGTAAGTCGCTTCCTGAACAGAACATAAGTTTTTTATCACTTTGATCATTGAGCCAATATTTTACAATATCTCTTACATAGTTTATTCCATCAAATTTCCCTTTTGCAAGTTCAAAGCCATCAACCCCAGCTTCAATCAACTCTGTAATAGCTGCCATTGGATTTTGTGTTCTTGCAAGGTTTTTATTTGGATGGGCAACCATGACAACTCCACCAGATGCATGGGCAATTTTAATTAAGTCTTTACAATCAATATTTATTCTTTCTATATATGGACAAAAGCCAAACAATTCTTCAAGTTGCTTGTTGGTTTTAAGTATACCGTTATAATACTTATTTAAAAAGAAAATACTATCTTCCTTGCTTAATGTTTGATAACTATGATCTTCTTTTCTACGATCAATTATATATTCTCTTAAAAATTCTTGATTGATTTCAAAGCCTGTAAGTTTACTAAAATGCCTTAAATACATAAAGTCAACTTGTAAGTCATTTTCTCTTTTAATGTTCAAAAGCCTCATCATTGGACTTTCAGGCCTTTGATCAAAACCATATACTAAAAAGTGAAATTTTGAAGAATTACCTTTTTGGTTTAAAACAGAAAAAAGTCTAGCGGTCACTTCAACTGCAGGTAAAACTTTAATACCTTTTACATCATAATAAACTCTTGTGCTTGGGTTAAAATTAGCACTTTCTAAATATGTTAAAATTTCTTGATTGCTATTATGGTCTGTGACGGCAAGATAAGAAAGATGGTTTGCCTTTGCAGCTTTTATAAGTTTTTCAATCCTATAATAACCATCATTAGAGCCAATTGAATGTGTATGAAAATCTACAAGACTTTCAATCTTTTTCTTAACAAGAGGTTTATCATTTTGTCTATCCCTCTTTGATTTTGAGCTCTTTTTCATATTTCCCCTTAACCCAATACTCTTCTAATTAGAGATTAACACAAATACACCATTTATTCAATATGCAACTTATAATTTCTACATATTATACAAAAAAACATAATAAAAAGCATAGATTTTTTCTATGCTTTTAAATAGTTATCCAGTATCTTTTATAAACTTCACCTTCAAACACAACTTCGTTTTCAAACACTCCACCATTTTTCTCAATGGTCCTTGCGCTTGCGATATTTTGTTTTTTACAAGTGATTAAAACTTTCTTTTCGCCCCTTTTTCTAAACTCTTCTAAAACAAGCCTTATTTGCTCGGTTGCATAACCTTTGTTTCTCTCAAGAGGTCTTATGCTATCCCCTATGTGACCTCCGTGAAACATCAAAAAATCATTTAGATACCATCTTGCATTTATAAGGCCAACAACTTTGTTGTCACTTTCTCTTACTGTAATATATTGTGTTGAAAGCACACGACCTTCAGGCAAAGTTTCTTTGTTTTCATAGATTGCAAGTTTATCAAGCCATTCTTCGTAACTTGCACACTTATCAATGCTTCCGTGACCATTTATAACGCTATCATACTCTCTAAATTCTTTAACCAAGCCTAAAACTTGTTCCTTATCGTCTAGGGTTGGTCTTCTTATAATAAGTTTGTCTTGAGTTTTCATACTATACTCCTAAACATATTTTAACATTTAAACAAATAACCAACAAGCATTTAAAATAAAAAACAACAAGAAAATTCTTGCTGTTTAAAAATTGTATCTTATTGCGATAATAGGAATTCCGTTTAAAACAAAATTCATAAGTCCAATCGGCACTGAGAATATAAACCAATAGTCAATAGGGAAAATTGCAATGATTGAAAACCCTAGCACTGTTGCAAATATGTGTGCCCAGAAAGCCTTTTTCTTAAGCGTCAAAATTCCTTCGCCCATAGAAACCCAATCTTTTTTCTTAACGCCTAATTTTTGATAAGCCATTTTTTGATGCTCGTTTGCCTTATAAAAATCAAGGTCGCCCTTAAACCACTTGTTTGGCAAAATATAAATAATTCCAAAAATTACAAAGTCAATCAAAAACACAATAATCGTGCCACACAAAACAGCAAGAATAATATAACTTGCCGACAAATTATAAACAAGGTGGTTTATTGCAAGATTTATGCCTATAAAAACAGCATCAACAATTAAAGTTATAACCAAATAAAATAACATCACTCACTCTCTTTTTTTGTTTTATATGTTAAAGGAATTTTATAAGTGTTTTCGTAAACTTCCTTCCACATCTCATAGTTTTTGTTTTTCATATTTTCAATGTTTTCCTTATCACTCAACTTTTCGTCAACAAAAAGTGGTTTTAAGATATGCACTGTGTATGCCTGTACGGGCTCGCCATTTTCGTCTTTGTACTTGCTATCTTCCATTGTAATAAAGAAAGGAAGAACCGGTGCTTTGTTTTTTACGGCAAACCTAAATGCCCCAGGTTTTAGGGGTCTTGGTTTTTTGTAATTCCACCACATAGCCTGCTCTGGATAAATAAGAATTTTCTCTCCCCTTAAAAGTAGGGTTGAAAGTGCCTTCATAAAGTTTTTCATTGTGTCCATATTCGAACTAAGTGGCAAAGTGTTACAGTGTCTCATAAAAAGCCCAAAAGGTTTTGGTGGGTTTGTGTAATTACCTTCTTTTATAACCCTATATAAAGGGCGTTTATCTTCTTGCATTTGTTTTCTTATTGCACGCCATACAGCATAGTTTTCGCCGGGACTAAAGTGGTTTGATGTAATTATAACACCCCTATCCCTTACAGCTAAAAAATTTTCAATGCCTTTTACTTCTTTTATGATAAATTGATTTTTCTTAATTAACTTTTCAAAAAAAGTTTGTGCCATATGATTTGCAAAACGAGTTTTGATTTTGCTTGAAAACTTTTTGTTTAAATAGTCAACATCGTTTGGCATAAGCATCTTTGAAGTAGGGTCATCTTCAACATCTTGATCCCATTTTTCTTCGATTTCAAACTGCTCAATTTTTTGTTGAACTTTTAAACGATATTCCTTAATATCCATTTGTACTATACTTCCATTTTAAATTTGTGTAGCAATGGGCAAACAATGTCAACCCCTGACATATCTTTTACCCAATCGATATTCTTATCTAAAAGGACTCTTTTGAAAGTATTATTTGTGCCTTCAATAACCCTTGTAACATGTCTTGCAAGTTCTTGATTTGCCTTTTCTTTTGCAAGAATCTTTTCTTCGTCAAAAGATGCCCTAATCTCGATAAGTTCTTTATAAAAGTTTGATTTTTTTGCATAATCCCAAAAGTACTCGCCATTTATAACATCATCAAATTGCCAAGGTTTTTTGTATAAGGCAAAGTGTGCAATGTTTAATTTTCCTTTAACAGGCTCAGGTATTGATTGTTTATTCCAACCGTTTTCTAGGTATTTAATTTTATCTCTACATAAAAAGTTTAAGAAAACTTGATCTGGGTCAACAATGTCAAAATTGTATTTATCAGTAAGATACATAAATTGTTGTTGAATTTTTGCTTTTCTTATTTCTTTTAGATTCATAAGCAAAATTCCAGAATTTATATACATCTTTGCACTTCTGCCTGTGCTTTCTTCAACATACTTAGAAAACAAAGGATTGCCACCTATGATTGAGCACTTAACCCCTGCAATCAAATTTTTACCCATACGAATTGAATATAGTTTTGAAATATCCCCTAAAACCGTGATATCACAGTCTAGATAAATTGCCTTGTCATATTCTGGAAACAATTCTTGTATAAATAATCTATAATAACAAGCAATTGAAAAGTGATAAAGATTTTTGAGTTTTTCTTTAATAGGTTTTACATCTTCAGCAATATCCCTAAAGATAATCTTAAAGTTTTTAACATTATGAGATAAAACCTTATCTATATTTTCTTGTTTTAGACCTGTGTTTAAAATGTTTATAACATACTTATAATCTTTTGATGCATTTTCAATTAAAGATGTAAGTGCAACATCAAGCATAGGAATATAATTGTCATCTGTTGAAAAGAATATTGGTATAATTTGTTTTTTCATAGTAATCTCCCTTTAAACACAAGCATTATAACTATAGAATAGGCTTAAGGTTAAGAGAATATGAAAAATTAAACTAGAAAGATAATTCTCGAGCATTAGAATTTTAAATTCTACCACTCTCATAAAAGTAGAATTCCTTTATTTTTCTAGCGAATATCGACCGAAATTGCTTGAAATTTAAAATTTTGTGATATATAATAACGGTATGAGTGATTTAAATATTATTATCGGAAAAAATTTGATGGCGCTAAGAAAAAAGAAGGGTCTTACCCAACTTCAACTTGCAGAACAATTTAATTATTCGGACAAATCAATTTCTAAATGGGAAAAAGGCGAAGCAATGCCTGCAATCGATATTCTAAAAAATCTTGCAGATTTTTATGGTGTTACACTAGACTTTTTAACCGAAGAAGAACACGAAGAAATTGCAGAGCCTGAAGTTAGAGAAAAAAAACAAGTCATAAACAGATATGCGATTGCCCTTCTTGCAATTGTTTCTGTTTGGGTTTTTGCAACAATTTGTTTTTCTCAATTTAAAATTATTTTAGGCACTGTTGAGTGGAGATTTTTTGTTTGGGCTGTACCTATAAGTTTTATACTTGCAATCATTTTCAACTCCATCTGGGGCAAGGCAAAAATGACTTATGTTTATATTTCGCTTTTTATTTGGACAACACTTGCAAGTTTGTATCTAGAATTTCTTTCATACAATATGTGGGAGATATTTTTAATAGGTGTTCCTATTCAACTTGCAATATACCTAACTTCAAGAATTAAAAAACCACGCAAGAAAAGATTAAAACAAGAAAATCAAAATTAGAGTTTTTAAAAATTCTAAATAATTATTTTATAGGACAGGTTTATGGACTTTCACTTTTTTGTAAGTATTTTAGTTTTGGGTATCGGTCTTGCAATGGACGCAATTTCGGTATCCCTAACAGACGGATTTAAAGAGCCTGAAATGACAAAGAAAAGGGCTGCGAGTATTTCTCTAATCTTTGGTATATTTCAAGCCACAATGCCTTTTATCGGCTGGATTTTGGCACATACAATTGTTACAAGTTTTTCTATTTTTGAAAACTTTATTCCGTTTATCTCCCTTGCACTATTATGGGGCATTGGAATAAAGATGATAATAGGATATATCAAAAAAAGAAAAGAACCTGAAACATTTGAAACGCAAGAAAATATCCCAACAAAAACGATTATTATGCAAGCCCTTGCAACAAGCATAGACGCCTTAAGCGCTGGGCTTACAATTGCAAACTATACCCTACTTTATGCAATAATTGCATTTGTCGTTATTGGACTTATCACCTGGGGATTGTGTTATTTTGCAATTGCCCTTGGCAAAAAGTTCGGCACAGGGTTTACAAAAAACACAGACCTAATTGGTGGCATAATTTTAATCTTAATCGGCACAGAAATTTTTGTAACCGGTATGATTTCCTTGTATGCTTAAAAAAATAAAAGAGTAGAAATTTCTACTCTTTTTTGTTATCTAAAAAATCCATAAGCCATTTATTTTCTTTTATAAGTTTTGCCCTTACTTCATATGGAAGAGATTCGTGCTCGCCACTCATTTGTTTTAGACGATTTTTAAACTTCATATAAACTTTTTTACAAGAATAATCTTTACCAAGTTTTAAGCCGAAGTTTTTAACAATTCTTTTAAGCCTTGCAAACTTTTCTTCATTTATTAGGCTTTTCATTTCGTCACTTTCTTCCATTTCGATAAACACACCTAAGTTTTCGACATCTTGAAGAGCAAACTCAATATTATCTTTTTTGTATATAATTGTTTTGTTTTTTACTTCTTCCCACATATTAAGGCCGGCAAGATTTAAAAGCAAAATTGTTTTATCAACATCTTCAATTTCGGTTGCGATTTTTTCTTCACTTACAACGTTGCCATCATCGTCTATAATTTTTGCCTTATAACACAAGACTTTCTCGTTGTTTTTGCCAACTATTTCTCTGACCAAAACAGAAGACGAAATTGCCTTGCCATATCCTAAGTTGTTTAACTCTTTGTCGCTGTACTTTGAAAAATACCAGTCCTTAATTACAAATTTCCTAGTTTTTTCAAAACCTAAATTTTCTAATTTGTTACAAGTTGTCATTAGGTCTTCAAAAACTTGTACGGTGATTTCTGTTTCTGCCATAATAGTTTTCCCCCTTTTGCATATTCACCCCCACCTACAAAAACTTTCCCCTTGTTTTTGTATTTTTATTTTATCATTAAATTTTTTATTTTACAAGAAAATATATTTATTTTTTAAACTCAAATTTTATCGGTTTTTGTTTTGTAAAAAGGGTTATTGTGATATACTTTAAAAAGAAGGAAATCAAAATGGAAACAAAAGAAAACGAAATCAACTTTGAAAAAGCAGTATACACATCTTATCCGTTTTTAGTTGTGCACAAAAAACAAGTAAAAACTGTAAACTTTTATTACTACATAGGCGACAAGGGCGACAAGAAATATTTTAAAGTTGCAAACATAATTTTACAATACAACGAGATTAAAGAACTTGAACTTTGCGATCTTGAAATCGAAGTTGATATGGAAAAGTGGAACGAACTTTACAAAGAAAATCAAGACTTTATAAAACTTTTACAAGAAGATGAAAATGTTAGAAATGAGTTTACGAACTTTATTCAATCGGACATGAGTGACGAGAGTTTAAAAAACAAATACAAACCACTTTTATCTTTTTATGAAAAGGTTGAACTTGACCACTCAAAATACCTAAGCGAAATTATGGGAAAAGAGTTGTCACCCGATGAGTGCTTAGCCCTTGTAAAAAAATACAACAACCACGCCCGTGTTGCACCTCTTTATGAAGAAGTTATAAACTTTTTAAACTCTCTTGACTAAAAATTTCAAACAAAAACACAACATAAAACAAAAGACAGGCAAAACTACCTGTCTTTTTTATTTAGATAATATTTTGCAACCATAAGTTCTGTGATTGCGTCTTTATAATCTGACTTTGGCAAATCTTCAAAAGATTTTACAGCAACAAAACCATCTATAACTTCTGATTCTTCTAAGTTTTGCTCTGCTGTCTTTTTGCAATCAAGTGCCAAAAAACAATGAAGGCCATATTGCAAAGTTGAAGGAGATTCGTGATAAAGCCCAAGATAGATTAGGTTGTTTGAAGTCATACCTGTTTCCTCTTGTAGTTCTCTTTTTGCACAAACTTCAGGTACTTCAGTTTCGCTACCGTATCCTTTTGGCACTTCATATCCCCAACCACGTGCTGAGTGTCTAAAAGTTTTTACAAACAACATCTCGCCCTTTTCTGTTACAGGAAGTATTGCAACACTATATTTACCCTTCATAGCAAGGCGCAAAAATGTGCCGTCTGCCCCACTTGGAAATTTTACCTTATCATCAAAAAACTCACAAAATCTATTTTCGAAAACTTTGTTTTCTTTTATGATTTCTATCTCGCCTTTATTATGGTCCCCTTTATACATATTATCCCCCTATTAAAACTTAAATGGTGTTACTTGGTATACATAATAATTTAACCAATTTGTATAAAACAAATTTGCTGTACTTGTCCACTTAACATCAACTTTTCTTGATTTTTCGTCAACAAAATAATTAAGTGGTGCTTTGATATCCATACCCTTGTTTAAATCTCTTTCGTATTCGTTTTTAAGAGTATCTCTATCATATTCCATATGTCCGGTTAAGAAAATCTTTTTATTGTCCTTGCTTTTGATAATTGAAACACCCGTAGCATCAGTTTCGCTAAGGATAGCAAGTTTTTCTTCTTTTCTTACAGCTTCACTATCAACAGTTGTGTGCCTTGAATGTGGAATATAAAAAACATCATCAATGCCTTTAAAAAGTGGCTCGTGTAATTCTTCGTTTTTTGTGTGTGGGAAAACACCAAAAACTTTTGCTGGCAAAACAGACTTTGTAATACCATAATGATAATAAAGTGCTGCTTGAGCACCCCAACAGATGTAGATTGTGCTTGTAACATTTTTATCAGCGAAATCAAAAATTGCTTTAAGCTCGTCCCAATACTTAACATCTTCAAAAGGCATTGTTTCAACAGGAGCACCTGTAATAATCATACCATCAAAGTGTTTGTCTTTGATATCATCGAAGTTTTTATAAAACCTATCTAAATACTCTGCAGCAGTGTTTTTGCTTTTATAAGTTTTTGTTGCAACAAGAGTTATGTTAACTTGAAGTGGCGAGTTTGATAAAAGGCGCATAAATTGAGTTTCGGTTTCCACCTTTGTTGGCATTAAGTTTAAGATTGCAATCTCAAGTGGTCTTATATCTTGTGAAAAAGCTCTTTTATCGTTCATAACGAAAATATTTTCTCCAAGCAGTTTTGAATAAGCAGGTATATCTTGTGGAATAACTATCGGCATAACTCTCTCCTTTTTGACTACATAATATTACCACAAAAAACAAAAAAGATAAACAGTTTCGTCACTTTTATTGCTAAACACCCGGGCGAAAATCTTAAATATCACAACAAAACCCTTAAAAAACATATAATATTATGCTTTAAAAAAAATTAGAAATTGACAATAATATAAACTTGTATTATAATGTAAGTGTTATGGAAATAAAAACAACTATATTGTCTAAATATGAAGGGAAACAAGACTTGTAAACAAGTTTTTGTTTTCCTTTTTTTATATAGTGTTTTTAAAAGGGGGAAAAGAAATGAACGACAATACAAAACTTGAAATTGCAAAAGAACTTATTGCAAGCAAAGTTGGTAAAGCAGCACTTCTTGGTTTAACCACAGAAGACAAAGAGTTAAAACAACTTATCAAACTTAAAGAAGAAGTCGACAATGGCAATATGGAAACTATCGATAGGGTTTTGAGAATCTCTAAACCTAAAAAAGGGGTAGCAAATGACTAGTGAAGAAATTTTAAAGAAATACAGTATTTCTGATGAAGAAAAAGAAAAAATCGGTGAAATCGCTGAAGGTATCCTAACCTACAACAAAAAACCTGTTGACAAACCAATCTGTGTTATCGTAGGCGGACAAACAGGCGCTGGAAAAAGTGGACTTATTGCTTACTCTAGCAAAATGTTCCCTAACGGCAACGTAATTATATTAGAAGATGACTCCTTAAGGCACTTCTATCCAAACGAACAATTCTTGTCAGAAACATATCCAAATGAATATATTGCAATCACAAACCAATTGACAAATGGACTTACAAGCAAACTTTTCAACAAGTTTGCTCAACAAGGATATAACTTGATTTTCCACCAAACACTTAAAAATCCACGTATCGCAAACGAAGGTATCCCAATGCTTAGAGAAAATGGTTACTCTATCGTTGTAAGGGGCCTTGCAGTTTCTAACTTTGAAAGCCGTATGTCTATGATTGAAAGATGTTTGGGTCAACTTGAATATAAAGGTTATTGCAGAAACGTAACAGTAAGCGACCACGACAACACCTACAATGGTATGCCTGGCACTGTTGAATATATCGAACAAAACGGAAGATATGACGTTTTAGAAATCTTTAAAAGGGGTAAAGAACTTGAGTATCCACAACTTGTATACGCAAGAACAAATACTCAAAGACCTGGTGCTGTTGTAAATATCGCAAAACACCCAGAAGTATCAAGGGTAACAAATACCTTTGGTCACGACGGTGCAAAAGAAGCACTCCTTGCAGCAAGGGAAGAAGACAGAGCTGCATTCATTGCAGGGGATGAGAGCAGAGACCCTTATAAAGACAGAATGGAAGAAGTTGAATCTAACCCATTCCTTACACCTGTTATTTCAGAACAAGTTATCGACCTTAAGGGTTTGATTAGTCAAGGTTCAGCACAAACACCTGACCTTCCAGAATAAACAAAAACTAAAAATAAAAAGAGAGTTTAAAACTCTCTTTTTTCTTTTATCATTTTTTCGATTTTGTCTGCCCTTTCTTTTGCTTTTGTTAAAAATTCAAGAAGTGTCAAGTCTTTATATTTATCAGGGTTGCCAAAATTCTTTCTGTTTACTTCCACCAAAACTACATTGTTGTAACTTGACTTTGCAATACTTTCACAAACACGCTCGTAATCGATTTTTCCATCAAATGGAAGCATATGTCTATCTTTTGTATAATCGTCAAATTCTTCATAATCCATAAGGTTGTCGTGAATATGAACTGCAATAACTCTGTCGCCATATTTTTTAAGAATATCATACTCAGGATAATATAAATTATGATGACCTACATCGTAGCAAAAACCCAAATCTTCTTTAGGGATATTTTCCAAAACATAATCTAAATATTTTAAACTCTCGTTATCAACATTCTCGATTGCAAGTTTAACATTTTTTTCTTTTGCGTAACTCACAATTTCTAAAATGTTTTTAAGTCCATTTGGGTTTACAGGTACAGGTCTTGAGTTTGGATTTCCTGCAATTGGGTGGATAACGCCGATAGGGATATTGTAGTTGCTACAAATATCAATTTCTTTTTTAAGTTTTGTCATATATCTTGCTGTTATAGGACTATTTACCCAAAAACTATTTGTTTCTCTACAAGATAGGTGTACATAAGGAATATTTAGCCCTAATCTTTTTGCTTCTTGGATAGATTCTTCAACCTCTGTTTCCTTAAAAGCAATCATTACGTTTTCAAACCCTGCAGTCTTTATATCACTGTAAAGTGTTTTCATATCTAAACCATATTCAATATTTGTGTTTATACCTACGCTCATCTTTATACCTTCTTTTATTGACAAACTATATTACCACAAAAACAAAAAAAGATAAACATCTTTATCGTCTTTTTATAAATATTTATATATTTTGAAAAATAAAAAGTATATGTTATACTTTAAATGTGAAAAAGAAAATTATTTGGGGGATTGTTTTAGGCGTTTTACTTCTAACTTGCGTTTTGCTTATATGCTTTTTGTGTAATACAAAACAACAAACAAAAGCAGTATGGTGGTGGAACGACGAATTAAGTAGAGAAACTTATCTACCCTTCCTAGAAAAAAATGATGTAAACGAAATCTACCTGTGTGATAGCGATTTTAACGAAAACACAAATTTGTTTATTAAAGACGCAAACAGCAAAGGCATAAAAGTGTTTTATCTTGCAGGTGAGTACAAGTGGATAGAAAACCCAGAAAACTTGTATAAAAACATCGAAAAATACAAAGAGTTTCAATCAAAATATAAAAACAATTTCAGTGGCATACACCTTGATATCGAGCCACATCAACACCCAGAATTTAGTGCAAAAAGAAAAGATTTGTTGTTGGGTCTTATAACCCTTGCCGACAATCTTAAATCAACATACAAGAACATAACTTTTGACTTTGATATTCCGTTTTGGTTTGATGATGAAATAAGTTTTAAAAATGAAACCAAACAAGCCTACAAATTTATGATAGATATCGCAGACAGAATTTTTGTGATGAGCTATCGAGATACAGCCCAAAAAATTTACTCAGTTGCAGAAGACGAAATTAACTACGCAACACAAACCCACAAAACACTTATTCTATCTATTGAAACAAAAGAAAACGAAGACGATTTTGTAACATTTTTTGAAGAAGGAAAAGAAAAGCTAAATCAAGAAATCAAAACCCTAAAAGAAATGTTGCCTACAAATTTTGGAATATCTATCCATCATGTAAAATCGTGGTATGATTTGATAGATTAAAAAAAGGAGTTTTTATGAAAGCAATTTTTAATATCCCTTATGGATTGTACATCGTAACAGTTAAAGGCGAAAAATATAACGGTTGTGTTATAAACACCCTACAACAAGTTACATCTAACCCAACACGAATTTCTATCACAATAAACAAAGACAACTTCACAACAAGTGAAATTGAAAAAACAGGCGAATTTAATGTTTCTATTTTAGATACAACAACCGACTTTGCACTTATAAAGCACTTTGGTTTTTCAAGTGGAAAAGACACAAACAAGTTTGAAAACTTTGATAACTTTGCACTTGCACAAAACCAAATTCCTTACATCACAAAAAGCACAAATTCTTATATAACAGCAAAAGTTGTGTCTTCCTATGATGTTGGCACACACATAACATTTGTTGCAGACATTGTAGATGATGTTGTCCTAAATCAAAATGAAACCCTAACTTATTCTTATTACCTAAACAACATAAAACCAAAACCAGAAACAACCACAAAAAAATCGTATGTTTGCAAAATTTGTGGATATGTTTACGAAGGCGACAATATGCCTGACGACTATATTTGTCCACTTTGTAAACACGGAAAAGAATACTTTGAAGAAAAATAAACAACAAAAAAAAGACCAGCAATCTGGTCTTTTTTATATTAGATTATTAAGTTTTTAGGTGTTAGAAAAAGTATTATCTATAAATGTTATAATATCATATTCTGTTTTTAAAAGTGTTTTTTCTACTGCGTCAAACTTAAACACCATATCGTCTTTATCTACAAGGTAATAGATACTATCTATAAAACTTGCAAACAAAACTTTATCTTTGGTTTCTTCAAATTCTTTATGTAAAGAAATTGTGTTTTTGACCATATCTGAATTTAGCAATTGTTTTGAATTGATGCCATAAAACTCAACATCATCTTTTGCGAGATATCCATAACCTAAAACATATTCTTTTAACTTTGCACCAAAAACAACTTCCATTTCTTTTTCACAAAGTTCAAGGTCTTTTTCTGTAATAAGATTTTTTGAAAACTCAATTTGTCCTTCATATTTTTTAACTAAGTTTTTCATATTTATTCCCCCACAAAACTTTTGATTGTTGGACTTTTTAAAAGTTCTGTTTTTAAGTTTTTGATAGTTTTTGCAATTTCGTTTAGGTTTTCTTCTGTCCTTAAGTTTGTTTTTGCATAGTCAAAAAGTTCGCCAACTTTTTTTATAATATTTGTACCCATAGCATCTAGCAAATACTTGTGTCTTGGCATAAGCCAAGCGTGAAAGTGATTGCCTTCCTTTTCTTCCCAAACAACATCGTATTCACTGCAAACACCTATGCTTTTTAAAGCCCTTATTGTTTCGTCTATGATAACAATAAGTTCTTGCTTTTCTTCCATTGTCATTTCATTTATAGACTTTAGGTGCCTTATGCTGCCGATAACAATAAAACCATTTATAGGAAGTTCGAAATCTTGAGAAATATCAAAGTTTTTTGTCCTTAAAATTTGCCCTGGATTTTCATCTAAGTTGCCATATGTTTTTGCTTTTGCACAACCCATACAATCACCAATGTCTATCATGTTTCCATTAAATGCCTTTACAATCATAGTCTTCTCCTATTCTTCGGTTTTTGTTTTTTTGTTTGCTATTGCCTTTTCCCAAAACTTTCTAACAAACCTTATTGAAAGTGTTGACAATATAAAACCAAACACAGGCACAAGTGAAGATAACCATATGTTTGAAAATTTGCTGATAATATATGAATACAAAACAACAACAAGATAAGTTAAAACAGCAATGCAAATTTTTCTTGTCCAACTTGTTTCCCAAGCTTTGTCTAATTCTACTTTTTTATTTCTCTCTTTGATAAGTTCAATTTCTTTTATTATTTCGTTATTTTCCATATTTTTTTTCCTTGTCTTTATGTTTTTTATCTGCTATAAATATATTGTTCAAAATTTAGGCATATATATTTTGGACAGTTACAAGACGGAGGTGTATTTTCTTTATAAAAAGTTTTATATACTAACTTTGGGCCCTATAATGCCGTAGGTGTTCCGTCTTGTTTTCAAAAATCAAAGCCCCTAAGGGCTTTTTATTTTTTGGCGGAAGAGGTGGGATTCGAACCCACGAACGAGTTTACCCCGTTAACGCATTTCGAGTGCGCGCCGTTATGACCACTTCGATACTCTTCCACAATTCCACCACTTTGGTGGATAAATTTATTTACCGTCTCCTGTACGGTTGCCGTAACCACTAAACTTGTCGCCGTGTCTTGACTTAAGTTTTTCTATGTTTAGGGTTGCAACTTCTTCTAGTGTTAAATTTAAACTGTCGCAAAGTTCTGCAACATACCACAAAACATCGCCTATTTCTTTTTTAAGGTCTACGATATCGTATGGTTTTGCACCTGCAAGGTGTTTTTTTATTATATCGTTAACTTCACCACTTTCGCCACTTAGTCCTAAGCAAGCGTCAACAAGTTGGTCTTTTTTATCGTCCCAAGGTTTTTTTGTTTTCATAGCAAGTGTTTGATATTCGTTTAAAGTCATTTTATCCCCCAAATTGTAAATTTCAAAAATTTACAGATAAATAATATAAAACAACTTAATTTTAACCAAATAAGGCAAAAAAATCAAGTTGTTAACGCTTAAAAACAAACAAATAATAAAGTTTTATTTGTTAAGATTTTTCAAGTGTGGTATTATTTAAGTATAAAATAAAAAAGGAAAAAACATATGCAAGACAATTCAAACGAACAAATACCTATTGCCCCTGTGCTTATTCCAACAAAAAAACAAAAAAGACAAGGCTCTAACAAGCACCATTGGAAATTCTTTTTTGGTTGGTTTATAGGATTTATTTTTACTTTACTTGTACTTGGTGGACTTATTTTGTGGGCAGCAAACAATCTTAATCTTAAAAAGATTGAAAGTATGACAGGCGCAGATATGTCAGCCCTTGGAGACGAAATCAAGGAGATGAAAATTGGCGACCTTGTGTCAAAGGTAAGCGACCTCGCAACAAACTACGACGAATACACCTTTGAAGAACTTTGCTATACACACGGTATCATCAAACTTGAAAACATCGTAACTGTAACCGGCTCTGAAGGTAACAGAACTTATGATTATAAAACAATTGACGTAACAGATATCATAAAAGGCAAAGTTGGAAAAATTGGAGACAACTTCAAAAAAGCAACCGACAAGGTAACTTTAGCACAACTTGAAACAGCATTTGGAGTAACCCTTCCAGATTTGATTTTAATCAACAATGTAAAAAATTCAACACTTGTCACCCTTGGAGATGCATTGTCAAACATTAAAAACACATATACCCTTAGCGATATGGCAAACGACTTTAATATGGACCTTGACAGTAGCGACATCTTAAAGAACTTAAAAAACAACACACTTGTTTCTCTTCCTGAAGAAATTGACAATATGACCGTTGAAGAACTTGTAGGAACAGAAAAAGTAACCGGCAACAAAGTTGTTGAAGCAATTAGGAATATTACAATTGGTAATCTTCCAGACGAGTTGCCAAAACTTACAGTAAACAAAATTTTGGGAATCACAACAAGTGACAACCCTGTGCTTAAAGCAATCGGCACAAGCACACTTGAAGGTCTTGAAACAAAGATTACAAACCTTACATTTAAGGACCTTTTCCCAGCACCTACAGGCGAAGATACAAGACACGCAGTTATAAGAAAACTTGCTGAAGGCAATGTTAAAGTTTCAGAAGTTGACGGCAAGATGAGTGAAATCATCGACAACCTTACAATAAGTGAAGTTTTCAATCTAAACATTGAAGAAAACGACCTTTATACAACAGGCGACCCAACTTATAAACAATACAAAGCAAACCAAGGCATTTGGGCACTTATCTTTGCAGAAGCAGGAGATGTAACGATTAAAAACCTTGACGATGAAGTTACAGACATTATGAGAACTGCAAAATTGGGCGCTCTAACTTGGCACGGCGTTATCTCTTCAACAAAAATCACAATCAGCAATTTGGAATCTTTGACACTTCCTGGAAGTTCAAAACTGCTTGCAGATTGCACCATTGTTGACGTAATCGAATATGTTATCACTCAAGCACAAGCTTAATTTATTTTAGGAGTTTACTATGGACAACAAAAAAAGACTTACACAAATGTTATCATTTATCGCAGCAACACTTGGAATTGTTTGTATTGCTTGCTTCTTCTTCCCTTTCCTTTCAATCACTAAAGAAAGTGGAAGCCAAGGTTTTTATACCGGACTTGAAGTTTGCCTAGGTTATGGCGACAACATTGTTAAAATGGGTATGAATATCCTTCTTGTTATCAACCTTGTTTTACTTCTTGTTACAGCACTTTTAACACTTGCAAAATATCAAAACAAAGTTGTAAACTTAGTTACTTTTATTCTTTTCTTTATCACAGCACTTTTAACATTCCTTCTTCCTGTATATGCAAAAAGTTTAGGAAATATGTTTATCGGTGAAACTGATGTTTTAGGTCTTGGCTGGGGTGCAATTATTTGTGGTATTGTTTCACTTATTGCAGCAGTCCTAAATCTTGCAACACTTGTTTTTAACAAGAAGTTAGAAAACGAACCTGCAACACTTAACGAAAAAGAAAACGAAACATATGCTGAAAACAACACAGCAGATGCTAATCAAGACAACACAAACACAGACAACAACACAACAGACGAAGGGCTAAACAATAATTAAGCACACCTTAGTCGCAAAATTTTAAAACTGTTATAATAAAAAAAGTTAAGAAATAAAAATCTTAACTTTTTTTTATTGTTTATTTTCTTTTCAAGCCTGCCCCAAGGTCTGCCAATGCTTTTTGGGGCGTTTCGCGCAAATATATTAAATAATTATATGCACCCAAAGGTGAAAGTGGATATTTGGTAGCCAAAGATTTAGCTGTAAACCCTTCAATCTTTATAGCAACATCATCTTTAACAAATTGTTCATCAAGAATATAGTCATAAAACTCAAAAAACAAATCTCTATATTTATTTAGTTTTTCAATTATTTCAGTTTGTCTTTTTTCTGAGTACTTTCCGGTTGAAGACAAATAATCTGCTATCAAATCATTTCTAAGTTTATCTTCAGAACATAAACCACGATTGCTATACCAATTCACAACGCTTTCCATAGTGATTTCATCATTTAAAACTCTTTCATACTCTTCTTCGGTTATTTTAACTTGAAGAATGCAATCACTAATTTGCCCTGCATCATATCTAATATATTTATTGCCATACTGTTCAATCATTATGGTGCCAAAATTGTTTTTTATTATATTCATAGACAACCTTCTTCACTCGTGTTTTATCGTTATATTATAAATTTTTAACATACAAAATTTTTGTGTCGTAAAATAATCAAAAAAATTGGAACCAAATAATAAAATCTCTTGTTTTTCACTAGTTTCAAAATTTAGAAACCTTAAACTGTATGTTTTTTATTACTTCTTTGGTTTTGCTTTTGTTGTTTTCTTCTTCAAATCTTTTACAGCTTCAACTGCTTTTATTGTATTATTACCACCGAAAGCATTTAAAACTTCGATTGGAATTGCAAAGATAATTGTATTTGATTGGTCTGAAGAAACGTCGTTGATTGTTGACAATGTTCTAAGGTGAAGTGCACCTGGTGAGTTTGACAATTGTTGTGCTGCAAGTGAAAGGTTTTTTGAAGCTTCGAGTTCACCACTTGCTTTTGTGATGACAGCTGCTTTTTCTCTTTCTGCTTCAGCGACTTTTGCAATAACCCTTTGCATTTCTGTTGGAAGTGCAATGTCTTTGAGTTCAACGTTTTGAATTTTTACACCCCAATCATCAGTTGCTTTATCAACAATTAAACAAATTTCGTTTGAAATTCTTTCTCTGTCTGTTAAGAGTTCGTCTAAAGTTACACTACCGACAAGATTTCTCATTGTTGTTTGTGCAAGTTGAGTTACAGCATAGCTACAATTTTGAACAGAAAGCAATGATTTCTTTGCGTCAAAAATGTAGAAGTAAAGTACAGCGTTGATTTTGATTGTGACGTTATCTTTTGTGATTGCGTCTTGTTCAGGAACGTCAACAACTTGAACTCTAACGTCAGTTTTTTGATAACTTTGGAAAATAGGAATAACAATGTGCCAACCAGGGGCCAACACTTTTTTGAATTTTCCTAAAACAAATTTAACACCCCTTTCATATTCTGAAATTTGACGAATAGAAATGAGCAAAACAAATAAAACTACAGCGATAATTGTAATAATTGCTTCTAACATAATCTTTTCTCCTTTTACTTTTTTAGTATAGCAAATTTATTTTTAAACACAAACAAAAAACACGAAAATTTCTTCGTGTTTTTATTTCCATTTATCTTCGTTTACAAAAGTTGTAAGCGCCATTATAAAAGCATACTCTGTAAGGTCGATTCTTGAAAGATTATTGTGTGTTAAAAGTTGTATGCCACCACCGTGATTGTGCCTTTCGTCGTCCTTTGAAAAAACATCGTTCATAACTTGACTTAAGTCTTTTTTTATTACGTCTCCAACAAGTCTTTCAGGCACAGGGAAAGACGGACTTGTGCCAACGCTTTGGGTGTTTGTGTTATCTTCAACAACTGCAATATTTGTTATAACCCAACTGCCAAGCAGGTTTGTAATTCCACTTTCTATTGCAAAATAGAAGTCGGCCTTTATGTTATTTGCTTTTGCGTATTCTTTCAAGTTTTTAACCCTATTTTTTGCGCCCAAATAAATTTCCTTGTCTACAGGTTGGTCCGGGACATTAGAATCAGTAGGGATACCCACTACTTCAACATCGTCAAAAAACTTGTTTAAGGCCCTTGTTGCACCTTCGATTTTACCTTGATTTTTTGTTGCGATTAGTACTTTCATATTTTTATTATAACATACTTAAATTTTTTATTTAAACAAATATCAAATAAAAAAATTAGGCCTTAGCCTAATTTTTATTATCTTAAAAAGCCGTTTATGATTTTTTCTTCAGCTTCTTTTTCGGTTAAACCTAATGTCATAAGTTTATCTAATTGCTCGCCTGCAATTTTGCCGATTGCAGCTTCGTGAATAAGTTTTGCATCAATATCGTTTGCCCTGATTTTTGGAATTGCTTCAACATTTGCTTTATCCATCAAGATTGCATCGCACTCTGTATGTCCACTGCATTTGTTGTTGCCGTTCATTTGAGATGTAAACACTTGTCTTGACTCGTCCCTTGCAACTGACCTTGATGTAACGTGTGTGCCACAATCTTTACCATCAAGGTTTATAACAAAGTCTGTTTTTGCAACTTGTTTTCCGTGGGTATAAATCTTTTCGTTTACGATAAGAATTGCCCTGTCCTTTAGTGTTGCAGTAGTTTTTCTGTCAGTTGAGTCAACACCTTTGATTTGAGACGAATCCATCTCTAGATAGCCACCTTCGTCAATTTCGATAACCGTTGTTGGGTTTAAAACTCTCTCCCCCACACCATCGCCTTCGCCATAGTGTTTTTCTACATACTTAACCCTTGCGTTTTTGCCGATATGGAAAGTGTGAATTCCGTCGTGCTCGGCTTTATCGTGACCAGCATTGTGAATACCACAGCCAGCAACAATCAAAACATCTGCATTGTCGCCTACAAAAAATTCATTATATGTTATATCGACAATGCCTGCTTTTGAAACAATAACAGGAATATCAACTCTTTGATTTTTTGTATCTGCCTTAATATAAATATTGATACCAGGCTTATCTTTTTTTGTTTCGATTTCAATATCGGCTGTGCTGTTTCTTGAAAGCAACTCGCCATTGTTTCTAATATTAAAAGCACCTTCTGGGATTTTTTCAAACCCTGCAATTTCTTTTAGAAGGTTCTTTTGCATTTCATCTAATTTCATCCTAAACCCCCTAAACCTTATCTTCTAAAGCCTTACAAGTTGAGATTGTAAAAAGTTCTGGCATAACTTTCTCTTTGTCGCCATCAAATTTTACTTTGCCCTTTTCTAAGACTATAATTCTATCTGCAATATTTAAAATTCTTTCTTGGTGAGAAATAATCAAAATTGTACCGTTTGTTTTTTTGTACATCTTTTCAAAAACTGCGATAAGATTATTAAAACTCCAAAGGTCGATACCTGCTTCTGGTTCGTCAAAAATAGAAAGTTTGCTTCCCCTTGCAAGTGAGATTGCAATTTCGATTCTCTTTAATTCGCCACCTGACAAACTTGCGTTGATTTCTCTATCGACATATTCTCTTGCACAAAGTCCAACTTCGCTAAGATAAGAGCAACACTCATATGCTGACAATTCCTTGCCACTTGCAATTTTGATAAGGTCGCCAACAGTCAAACCCTTAAACTTTACAGGTTGTTGAAAGGCATAACCTATTCCTAGTTTTGCCCTTTCTGTTATTGACATATTTGTAATATCTTGGCCATTAAAAAGAATTTGTCCACTTGTAGGTTTATAAAGACCCATAATAAGTTTTGTAAGGGTTGATTTACCACCACCATTAGGGCCAGTGATTACAACAAATCTTTCATCAAGTTTTAAACTTATATCACTTATAATTTCTTTTGTCTCTTTTCCTTGTGTAGAAACAAAAGATACATTTCTTAATTCTAACATACTACTCCTTAAAAAGTACTTTTTTAGTATAGCATACTTTTTTGAATTTGTATTACTAATTTTTATATAAAACAAATAAAAAAGAGCAACTTTATATTGCTCCTTATTGTGCTTGCGCTATATCTTCTTTTAAATCAATTATAGGTGTAAAAATGTTTTCAAAATTATCACTTACGGTTTCGCTTTCTTCTTGCTCTATAACAAACCTTGTATCCACCGGTGTGTGTTCTAAGTCTTTTGAAATATATTGCTCATATCCATCACGATAAATGCTGTATCCGTGTTCTTCATAAAACTCTCTTGCAAAAATTCCACCATCTCCGTTTGGATAAAATCTTCCGTCAACATATCTTACATGTTTTTGTTTACATACGCTTTCAAAACAACCAAGCATAACCGAACCAACACCTGTTCTTAAAAACTCAATATCGGTCACTTTAATCGAACTTAAATATGCTCTGCCCTTTCCTTCTAGCCTAAAGTTTAGATAGCCTATTTGATGAAGGTCCCTATCATCAAACGCTGTTATAACCATTTTTTCTTCGCCTTCTAGCATTAGTTGTATTTTCTTGTCGTCTTTTACACTAAATCCTTTCATATGTCTAGTTTAGCACGAAAAATCTTCTCTTTCAATACCCCTTTTTTATTTGTATATTTTGACTAAAGTGCAAAATCTTTTTAATTGTTTGACTAAGTTTTAAATATCACTTAAAATTTATATATAAAAGGAAACAAAAATTATGTGCGAAAAATGTGATACATTAAACGAACTACTTCAAACCTCTGCTCACGCTTGCAAACTTTTATTATCAAGCGAAATCGCTATAAACAACGGCGAAATTGCAGAGTGTCAAAAATATACTAAAGAAGCCCAAGACCTTGTCGGCTTTTTAACAAAAGACACCTTCTTAGAGTATGAAGAGAAATTCGAAACATCTAATGTTTTAGATGTTTCAAGTTACGAATTGCCTTCGACCCTAGAACTTGCAAAAGCATTAACAAATCTTCAATACAATATCGGTATTCTTTTGTCTTTTAATGACGAAACCCAAGCAGGCACTCTTGAAAAAACAACCATAAATCAAATTCAAAAAGACATAAACACCGTTAAAAAACTATACAACGAGTTGTACAATAATTAGGAGTATCAATGAAAAGGATAATACTAAAACATCCAACGACAACTTTTATCTTTCTTGCTTTCTTATTCTCTATAGGTTCCATAGGGTTTTCAGTTCTAGATGGCCTTATCCCTTTTGTTAAGGATAACAACATTATGTTCTTGTCTTTAATATGGCAATTAGTATTTTTTATTTGTTGCCTTGGAATTTTAAAACTAATCGGCTTTGAACATCATAGACATAAAAACAAACACACTTTCTTAAATATCTTTTCAATTCACAGTATAATAATCATCGTTATACTTTCCATTGTTAAAATCGGGCATTTTGATTTTGGCACACCACTACATATTCACGCTATCGAATATCTCGACATAATCTTGCTTGCCTTATGCGAAGAATATTTATATCGTGGTCTTGCTTTTGCTCTTTTCAAACAAACCGATAGATTCTACTCTATCTCACACGTTATGTATGTAAACTTTATCTTCGCTCTTACTATTTTGCTCGAAATATTCCCAGCACCACAAGATGTTGCAGAAACTGTTTTCTTAGCCCTTTACTATTTTTCTTTTGGTGTGTTTCTTACAGCCTCCCACCTTTACACAAAATCTGTCCTACTTCCAACCCTTATTCACGTCACTAAAGGAATACTCACAATGTTTATAACTTTGTCTGTATCAACTCCTTTCCTTCCTTCTTGGGTTTATTTTGCCGTCCTTATGGGCTTGTTTGTGTATCAAATGGCCGTGGGTTGTTTCTATCTTCTTAAAAACCCACACCGAACACCTAAAAACTTCACCCCACACCCCGAAGAAGAAAAAAATGACTTCGGCACAAAACTATAAAAAATAAAAAGAAGCTCCCGCTTCTTTTTTTGTCTCCCTTTTTGCGTTTTTATCAGAAAACAGATAAAAACACCTTACGCCAAAAATATTTTTTGCTTTGCCCCAACTAGTATCTATAAAATTTAACACTTTAAATTATAATTAAAATCATCAGTTCATGCACACCAAATCACCATTATAAACATAAAATGTCCACCAGCGCCAACAATCACAGCCATACAAAAATAATCTTCCTATAAAAAATAAAACAAAATTAAAAAAATATTAAAAATAAACTTGATTTTTTTATAAAACTTTACTATAATATGCAAGTACCCGTTAAAAACGAGTAAATTTAATATAAATGGAGAGTTGGCTGAGCGGTCGAAAGCGGCGGTCTTGAAAACCGTTGAAGTGAAAGCTTCCTGGGGTTCGAATCCCTAACTCTCCGCCAACTTAAACGTAAATCGATATTGATTTGCGTTTATTTTTTATTTTTATAAAATATTTTTATAAAATTCCACAATTTCAATTAAATTCTGAAAATTTGGTCTTAATTTTTTTTTAAGTTCATCTTTTACTTTGTCTTCTAAGATAGATTTAGAAATTGCAACAATAACGGCATTGCAATCTTGAATAAAAGATTCTTTTTTGGTTATTGGTTGTCCAAACACATTATAGTTTCCCTGTGGTTGCCTATACTTTAAATGTTTTTCAATTTCTTTATCTTTTAAAATTTCATACAAATATGATTCACCATTTTTCATGTCCATAGCGTCTCTAAAATTTGCTATATTGTTAATCATTGCAATTTTATTGCTATCTTCTTGTTTACTCTTAACATTATTTAAAAATTTAATTAATTCTTTTGTTTCGTCAATCATAATAATTCTCCTTTTTACTATTATATCATGTTATTTTTTATCTGTTCGCTATTTTATTCAAAAATATTGGTAAATATTTCATAATTTTGCTATAATACCCGTAGGAGAATTATTTTATGAGTAGTAATCGTCATGGTTTTTCGAATGAAGAACATATTTCAAATTATTTAAACAATCAAACCTTTTCTAATTTAAATGAAAATATGCAAGATTTTTTATGTTTTCTATTCGATAGGCAAATCTCAAACCATGAACTTATACAATCTGACTTAACACAAAAAATTGAAGGTAAAAATCCAAAACCAGATATTTGGATTAAAATTGGGACTGATGTAAAATTTGTTAGTGTTAAGGAAGGGTCTGGTAATAGTGTTCATCAAGAGCCATTTAAAACTTTCTACACTTTTCTTGAAAACATAAATATATCAGAAAGAACTATTAACTATCTTAAATTATATCACTATGGTGATGACACATTAGATGGTAATGGTGAAATAAGATTTTCAACTACTGATATAAAATTAAAATACGACTCAGAAATACAATCTGTTAATAGAGAATTAAATTCTCCAGACACTTTAATTGAAATTATTTATAGGGTTCTTTTTGCTGGTGTGTTTAGAAATCCGATTGTTGTTGATGCTGTTTACCATGGTTCAGTTGATAATGGTATTTATGCCAATCGTGAAGAAATTATTGATTATTTAATAGATAATGCTAATGTTTCTGAAATGTCTGGTATCAGATTTTCTGAGCTTACATATCAACCATGGACAAGAGACCAGTTTAGAACTGCTGCACATCCAGAAAGAAGGCATGTTATGCAAGTTAAGTGGGGATCAATGACTAATTGTATTAACATTATAACTAGGAGAAGAAATAATAATGGCAACTAATAGAGGAACTTTTGAAGGAGATATTCAAGAAATAGAGTTTGTTAAAACATTTAATAAAGATAAACAAAATATAAATTTCTCTATTTTTACAAGTAATATTAATTATGATTTAGACAATGTATATGTGGTTAGAGTAACAACTAATCAATTTTCAAGATTAAGTGGAAAAATTACAAAGACTCGTTCAGATTGTTATGCTATTTATTGTAAAGATGAACAAATAACAACTATTTTACAAGAAAGCGATTATTACCTTAATGAAGAAAACATTAAAGGTCTTAACTATACAATCATTGAAAAATCTGGAATCTCCGTAAAAATGTCTGATTCAGATAAATATCAAATATTAAAAACAGGTCCAAATAGTTTTAATTCTTTGTTTGGTAGTTATGAGCTAGGTGCTGGTGCAAGTTTGTTTTGCATGAAAGACAATGAACTTATAAAGAACAAAGAACTCATTGTTGGTTGGAACACAACACTTGAAAATATGAAAAATTATTTTGATTGTGTAAACGACACAAATGATTTAATTTCAAATAAAGAAATTTGCCAACAAATAAAAACTTTCTGTAATAATAAAATCACAGAAATGATTGATAATTCTTTAGAATTGCAAAAAAAGATTTTTAATGGCTATCCAATTTATGATGAGCCATATTCTGCGTGGTATTTATTCTCTCATGGAAAATTAGAGAAATTAACTTATATACCATTTACAGTAACAACAGGTTCTGGTAGAAGCCATGGAGATTATACAATTGTATTAAAACCAAAAAAGGAAGATTAAAACTAATCTTCCTTTTTTAATATTCTAACAATTTCATTAGCAAGTAATGTTATTATTGGAACAACAACACTATTACCAATTTGCTTATATGTTTGAGCACCTTTATTTATTTTATATGTTTCCGGATAACCCATAATTTTTAAGCATTCTCTTTCAGTTAATCTTCTTTGTTGTTCAATAACAATTGGAACGTTATTTCCACCCGTTCCCATTTTTGCAGTTAAACAAGGGGAAATTCCATCGTTTTTAAATTGACATCTTGAAGCTCTAACTTCATAAGCCAAAGTATCATTTTTTACATTGATAGATTTTTCTTTTACATATTTTTTAATGTTATTATCACAGGTGTCAGAAATATAATAATTATCTTCGGCAGAACTATCTATTAAATTTTCAAGTTTATTTGTAAACTCTTGTGGTTCTGGGAAACAAAAATTTTCAATATTTATATTTAAATCTTTTCTAAAACCAATGCAATACCACCTTTCTCTATGTTGTGGAACATTGTAATCTTTTGCATTTAATACTTTGTATTTAAAGTCATATCCCAAGTCAGACAATGTGTTTAATATTGTTTGTAAGGTATTTCCATTATCATGATTTGTTATTCCCTTAACATTTTCAAGTATAAATGCTTTTGGTTTTTTTTCTTTTATTATTCTTGCAACATCAAAGAATAATGTGCCACGGGTATCATTGAATCCAAGTCTCTTTCCTGCAATTGAGAAAGATTGACAAGGAAAACCAGCACAAATTATATCGTGATCTGGAATATCTTTTTCATCTATTTTCGTTATATCGCCAAAAGGTACTTCATTAAAATTTGCAGCATAAGTTTTTTGTGCAAAAAGGTCTATATCTGAACTAAAAACGCAATCGCAATTATTTTGTTCAAAGGCTATACGGAAGCCACCCATTCCACAGAATAGGTCTATAAACTTAAACTTATCGTCACTGCACAAACTCGCTGTATCCCATAAGGTTAATTGTTTATACATTTTTCTTATCTTTCAATCCTTTATAAATTTCTTGTGCAATTGCTTTTCCAAGTAATGGTGGAACAGCATTTGCCAATTGTTGGTGTTGGTCCGAACCGTTTCCTGTTAATACAAAATTATCATCAAATGACTGTAATCTAGCACATTCTCTAACTGTTAAAATTCTATTTTCAGTTGGGTGAATTATCATAGCTTTTGCAGCATGTTTAATTGTAACTGATGGTTTTTTAGAGTCAAGTCTTTTATATGCGTTGCTATAAGTTCCACCGCCTGTTCCAAGTTCTTTTGGTATATCTTGCCAATTTCCACCTTGTGGAATAAATGACATTCTTTTAGTAACTAATTCGTTTGATTGTCGTCTAACATGGTTGCAAATGTCTTTTCTTCCAGCCATTTGTTTTTGAAATTCACAATCTGGTTCTAAATATTCATCTCCATTAGGGTCTACATTTCCAATTGCTTGACCAACAGTAATATAGTTTTCTTCAGTATACTTTGGTTCTGGATATTCCACATTAAAATTCGGTTTAGTGATTATAAAGATAACTCTTTTTCTTTGTTGTGGAACACCATAATCTGCAGCATTTAAAACCTTATATTTAACATTATATCCAAGATTGTTAAATTCTTCGGTTATTAATTCTTTAACATCTTTTCCGTCTTGTGTTGTCATAGAAAGTAATCCAACAACATTTTCAATAACAACAATTTTGGGATTAGTAATTTTCGTAACACGAACAACTTCTTCAAACAAAGAATTTCTTTTATCGTCTTTCTTCCGTTGCCCAATCATACTAAATCCCTGACATGGTGGACCAGCAATTATTACATCAACTTTATCTTTATATTTATCCCAATAATCATCCGGCAATTTTGTCAAATCTTCATTAAGTAATTCTGTTCCCGAATGATTTTCTTTAAATGTGTTAAGGGCAACATTCCAAATATCTGCTCCGAGTACAACTTCAAAATTTTCAGTCATACTAAACCCGTAAGAAAAACCACCGATACCACAAAATAAATCTATGACTTTAAATTTATCCATTTCTACTCCTTTTCTAAAACTAAAAATATTATAACATAAACAAATTGAAAAATCCGCTAATTTTTAATACTTTCTTAAATTATTTTAGTAAGCAGGATAAGAGTTGTATACATTTTGCCATATTTTTTGGTCTAAAGCCCTAAAAATCAGCACTTTTGATGTATTCACTTTTCAAAAGTCGCTGATTGCAAATTTGCATGCACTCCCTTTCTAGACCAAGTGGGAAACCCACTTGTCTTTTTTTGTAGAAAATATGGTTTTTGAAGATGTTTTATGCTATACTATTATTGCTCCAAATGGAGCATTGGGTTAAAGCCAATAATGCACAAGCATATTATCATAATTGTAAAAATATGAGATGCAAAAACTTATTGACAAAAAATGTTTTATTGATTGTGAAGATATACCAGAAAATTCAGCCACATTCAACCTTAATACTTTAAGTTACAGGCAAGGCAAAACAAAACTAAGTCAAAAACAAATAAAGAGAATTGCCTTTATTCTTGCCACCGGCTTAAAAAACTTCGCCGAAACAAATGGCAACTTTTCTAACCTATCAGCAAATGAAGTTTATTCTCACCTGTTAAACAATCAATAAAACTCTCGAAAAGAAGTTAAAAAACTTCTTCTCTTTTTTTGCAAATATTGTCGAAAAGATTAAGTTTTTGTTTTTATGTGTTATAATTAAAAAAAGAAAGGAGAAAACAAATGAAACTTGTAGGAATGAAATTAAAAAATTTTAGAAGATATAAAAATATAAACATAGATTTATCTCAAAATCTTCATATGATTGTTGGAATTAACGATATAGGAAAATCAACAATTTTTGAAGCATTAGATATTTTCTTTAATGGCAACAATGCAACAAACAAGATTTCTATACAAGATTTAAATCATGAAGCTTTGCAAAATCATGATTTAACAATTGAAATAACTTGCACTTTCTCATTAGAAAATAATGAAAAAGTGATAATAGATTCACAATTTGAAATAAATCCACAAGAAGAATATTTAGTCAATGAGAATGGTAATATTGAAATAACAAAAATATATAACTGTCAAAATAAAACTATCAAACCAAGCATCGTATTAAATAGTTATTTACCAAATTATATAGATGTTTCTATACTGACCAAAAAACAATCTGAATTAAAAGCATTGCTTGAACAATTGTGTCCAGATAGTTCCGCAGATAGAAGAATTAATTCACAAATGCGTCTAGCTATTTATGATTATTTAAAGAATCAAAATCCTGATTTCATTCAAGAAAGAAAACAAATTGACACAAGTTCTATTTTAAACGATAAGGAATTTTATTCCAATTTAGAAAAATCAATGCCAGATTTCTACCTATTTAAAGCAGATAGAGAAAACAACACATCAGATAATGAAATTCAAAACCCACTCGCCATCGCTGTTAAAGATGTATTATCTAGCGATGAAATTAAAGAAAAATTAAAAGAAATAGAATTAATCGTTGAATCACATATAAACGAAGTCAATCAAGCAACAATCGAACAAATGCAAAAATTCAGTTCTAGATTGGGAAATTCTTTAAAAGCAAGTATTTCAACCAACTGGTCTAAAGCCATTTCAAATGACATCAATGATGCCAACGATATACCAATAAATAAGAAAGGAAGTGGAATTAGAAGATTATTGTTGCTTAGTTATTTAATGGTCGATGCACAAAAAAAATCGCATATTAACAACAAGAAGAATATAATTTATGCCATAGAAGAACCTGAAACAGCTTTGCACCCTAAACTACAATTAAAATTCATCTCTGAGTTATATGCAATGTCAAACAAGCACTCTTATGAAAATGGAGAAGAAGTCCCTACAAATATTGATGAACTGAACAAATATAAGATTTTAATAACAACACATACACCAAACTACTTAGCTTATGCTACTGAAGAAGAAGTGATTTATTTAACAGAAGATGAAAATGACAATATTATTGAAATTAATGGCGAGTTAGAAATAGAAAAAATACAAAATGAAATGGGTCTCTTACCAAACCCTAATTATGGTTTTGTTGTTTTTGTTGAAGGTGATAGCGATAAATATTTTTTGCAAAATTTGAATAAAATACAAGAATTAAAAAACATTTTCGACCTATCTGACAAGAATGTTGATATTATTGCACTTAAAGGTTCAAATCTTTTAAATAGCATAGAGAAAGATTTTTATAAAAATTTACCTGTTAAGCAATTCCATCTGTATGATGGAGATTTACAAGAATATAAAGATTTTCTGGATAATAATGTTAATGGTAAAAATGAAAAATGGTTTGGATTAACCACTCAAAGAAAAGAAATTGAATATTATATTCCACCAGCATTAATTGAATGTGCCTTTGGAATTGATTTGTCAGACATTTATGATAAATATACAGATATGGACTTTGATTTGGTAAACCACATATTAAACATTCAAACCACAACATCTCCTTTAGCAGGAATTAAATTAGATAAAAATCCAGAAAAAGCTCTCAAAGCATATTTAAATAAAACAATAATGCGAGGAGTAACCAAGGATTTATTGGTTAATATGGGAGTTTATGAAGAAGTAAAACTATGGTTTGAAAAAATGAAAGAATTAAATTCTATCATTTCTGAATAATATTTTCAGCACAATCCACCCAGCACCAATATAGATTTTGGTGTTAGGATTGGATAACGGTCTTCCCGCCATTTGGGACCCAGTTGAACCGGGTCTCTTTTTTTATAATTTCAACACTTCCCATTATACTATATCACACTTAAAACAAAAATTTACTTGTTTGCAATTCAGCAAATTTAAAAAATATATAAGATATAACACATCCTCCTAAGAGATAGGTGAAGGCTTAAATTCTTTTAGATACACCAATCCACATAAAAAGACGCTATTTTACGGCGTCTTTTTTGCTTTTTTGATTTGTTTTTTTCTTAATTTTTAAATCATCTTTAAATTGCATAACTTTGATTTCTTTTTCAATTAAATCACAAACACAAACCTCAAATTCTTTTTGTGACATCTCAAATGTTTCTTCGACATCCTTAGTTTCGGTTTTTATAAGTTTTGCGAGTTTGAATGCTAGTTTATAAGACGTTTGGTCATCAAGTAGTTTTCGAATAATTTTATTTAAATAAATTTTCCTTTGTTCAGCCTTCTTAGGTCGTTTTAATATATACTGTCCAATATTGTTAAATTTAAATTGTATTTCTATTTCTAAATTATTAATTATTTTATCAAGAATCTCTTTTTTTCTTTTTTCAAATTTAAATAAACCAGTTTTTATATTATATGCCAAAAATATCAAGTGATTTAAATGAGAGCAAGCAACACCGACTACTAACGATAAATTATCTAACTCTGATTTATTATTTGCATAGCTAAATTGCGCAAAAGAATCATTGTTAAACTTGTATATATCATTTACTAAATCCTCAATCATTTTTTTACGCAAAACCATGTAATTGATGAGACATATTATAAAAGATAAAAAAGCACTTCCCATAATAGCAAAGCAAAAATTCATTGACCAATTACAACCTATTAATGAGAATGTGATTGATAAAATCAATGTTACTATAGATATTGAACCGCAGCTTAAAATTCCAATCTTGTTTTCTTTCATGTTTGTATTATAACACATACTTTTTAAAAAGTGATGCTTATTCAAATATTTTATTCAAAATTTCACTTGCGTGGGTGTCTGAGTTCTTTATGAAGTGGCTGTAAAAGTCACTTTCTGCACTTATTTTAGAGGTACTGTATAGATACTCTTTAACAATATTGCAAACCATCCATCTAAACCCTTTGAAAACCAACTAACCACCACTTACCTCCAATTTGGTAGTACAATATTAAAGTTATAGATTTTAATAATTTTTACAAGAAAAAAGACTGAAATTAACCAGTCTTTAAATAATTCAGTAAAACAATACTCTAGAAATTAATCATTTAAATCAATAATTTCGTAAAATGGTTCCTGAATGTTTTTTTTCTTACAATATTTTTCTAGTTTTTCCAACAAAGGTTGAATATCTTCTTTTGTATTTTTTAAGTGTATATACAAGTCGTTCCTTGCTCGACTAAAAGCAACATAAGCTATCCTAATAAACTCCGTTATTTCATCATTTATTTTTTCATGAAATATGATTGGTGTTGCAAGAGCATTAAGAACATCTCCCCATTTCTTTTCTTCACCCATTGGCACAAGATTTACCAAAACACTATCATATTCTTTGCCTTTTGTTTTATGAATTGTTAAATATTTACTATCTTCAGTAAATACTTCTTCATACATTATTTTTAATGTTTTTAATTCTAGTTTATTTAAGTATGGATGAAATTTTTCACGATATAAATCATTGTCTTTATCTATCAATTCTAACTTTTCGTAACTTTTCAAAAATGTTCCTTCTATAAAATTATTTATAGCATGAATGATATCAAAATATTCCATATTATCATCAAATGTTTTAAATAAATTTATAAAATTTATTATCTCAAGCAATTCTTTTCCGTTAACTCTTTGGTTATTATTCAAAATATTAACATCAAAAATTTGTTTAATTTGATTTAAGATACCACCAAAATTTCCCAATTTGATTGCATTATAAATAGAAATAATTATCTTTACATTGTTTATCCAATCAATATTAGCACTATTAAATTCCCTTGTTAAATCAATATCAATAGAATACCTATAATAATTATGTACTTGTTTTAATGCTTTTCTTTGTTCATCTTTAATATTTGTTATATATTCAAAGGCATCTGTCCATCTTCTACACAAAACTCTTATATTATCATTATTTAATTTGGCCAAAATATCAACATCTTCATACTCACATAAAACAAATTTGACTTTTGAAGCATTTTGATTAACTAAACATTTTTGTTCATCTAATTTTTTATCTGCACTTCTTATATAATTAAGAAAATGAATTATATTTTGATTAGAACGTCTATTGCCATCAATTACAAAAGTTTTAAAATCTTTCACTTTCGGTTTAAAATGTTCAAATTCTCTATATGTAGAATTAATAAATCCATAAATAGATTGAGCTATATCACCAACTACTCCAATGGTGATTTTTTTATCACACAACAATTCTAATATTTTATTTTGAATTGGATTTGTATCTTGATATTCATCCATTAAAATATAGGGAAATAAGTATTGAATATCATAAGATATAAAATCATATTTGTTTAATAAAATATAACTAAAATATAAAATTTCATCAAAATCTAAAACGCCTTCTTCTTCCCAAAGGGCCGTTTTTAGTTTTAACAAATCGTCATGACCTAATCCAGTTACTTCTTTTATGAAAGGTAATCCCTTTTCATTAAAAGGATATTTATTAATGCTTGTTATATCTAAAACACATTCACTAATTTTCTTTTTAGTTAGTTCGTTAGCCATAAGGATTTGATACTTTTCTTTCAAAACACCAATAAAATCTGATACTTTTAATTTAGATAATAATCCAAATCCTTCTAATCTCGGATACATTTTTGTTTTACTGCTAATGTTAGTATGGAAAGTTTGGTTGATAATAATCTTCAATTGTTGCTGATATGGTTTTATAACATATTCATACAAGAAAGAGTGAATTGTTCTCACAACAACATAATCATTATAATGACCTAGTCTATTTTTAATCTCATCAACAGCAGCATTTGTATAAGTAATACAAAGAATTTTCCTAATTTGATTATCTTTTAATTTCTTACTATTTTTTATTACATCTTTAATATTTTGAACTAAAAAGTAAGTTTTCCCAGCCCCGGGTCCTGCATATACTTTGAAGTTAAAATTATCTTGATATATTTTTATTAGTTGAGAAGATTCTATGAATTCAGCCATTTAACACCCTCCTCAATATATGAAGGAATTTTTATATTGTCTATATGTTCAAATAATTCTAATGCAAAATCACCTTTTTTATTTCTTACATAGTGATAAAATAAATTAGTAAAAAACATTCTTTCTATTAGTTCTTTGTTCGTATCATTACTATCGTACAATACTTTATATTTTGTAATCAAATCTCCTATAAATTTTCTTTGATTTCCATTAGTAATATATTTCAAATAATTTTCATTCCAATAATTGAAACTTTTATGTTTTATTAACTCACAGAAATTGCTAGACAATACCATTGTCATTAATATTTCAAATCCATTTTCGTAGTTCTCAATAAAAATCTCTTTCTCAAATGTAGAACCAAATTTACTCTGTTGACAAACTTTAATCTGATTTGCTAATAAAGAAAACATTTTGTTTATTTTATTTGTTTCTTTATGATAATCTTCAATGTTTAAAGTTAAACCATTATCATCTTCCTCTATAATTTCAATGTCTTTATCCGTAATGCACAATATTTTTTTGTAAGTATTAAAAGCAAGCGGTAAAAAATAATTAAAATTAATTCCTCCCAATTCTATAATAGAAACATGCTCTTTAACTAAATCTTTAAAATATTTAGGAATTAATAGTTTTTCTGCTATACCTTCAACTAAAATTATCTTTTCTGAAAATAAAATATCACTTCGTGTTACATCTAAAAATTTGGACAAATGTTCTTGGGCTTGTATTAACAACCCAGACCTTTCTACCTCATCATCTGCTGGATTGTCGAATAAAGATTTGACAATGTTATAGTTAAAGTTATTAGAAAGTACAACTGCTTTATTTGTAGGAATAGAATTGTTTCTATTAATAGACAATAATATTATATTGTTTGTTGATAAAGTTGCTGTAATATTAGGAGAGTGAGTGGTAACGAAAATTTGATTTTTAATTTTTATATCGTTATTTTCTTGTTCCTGCAAATTCTCAATATATGCCAATAGCTTATATTGCATATTTGGATGTAAGTGAGCTTCAGGCTCTTCAATTAAAATTATATTATAATCATTATTCCTTTTTTGTTTTAACAAGTTTCTCATATAAATAAGGTTATTATAACCCAATCCATTATAATTTAGCGGCAGCGGAAATCCAAAAGTATCGTCTTCCAATTCATATTTAAAACTGTCTGATAATTCCCCATCAAATACGAAAGTTGATACAAATTTATTTTTTCCATTGGATATACCTATTTGTTTTTGGTCTTCATCAATATCTTTATTTATCTCATCCTTTACATCAACTAATTTTTCTTGTATTACGTTAGTTATGTTTTGTTTTATAGCGAAAGTATCTATAGCCTTATCTTTAATTTTGTCATTTACATATTTTTTTGAATGTTCTGTGATTCTTTCAATAGTTCTCGTTGCAGAGATTTCATCAATTTCAAATATATTATTAATAATTTTCTTTTCTATAACTTCATCATTTGTTGTGTTATAAAAATTCCATTTAAAATTTCTTTGTAATTTACATAAAACCTCGTAAACACCCTTAAAATCATCAACATTAGCCATTTCATTTAAATAAGTATCAATTTCTTTGTAATCATATACATATCTCAATATTACTTTTGCAACTAAGTGAGCAATTGACTTATCTTCATTACTCTCAATATTTCCTGTTATTGGGTCAAAAACTAAAATATTTGATAATTTAGAAAATGCTGAATCTTCCTCTTGAAGACTTAAATCATGCTCAAAGGTATATTCTATTTCAATAATTGGAGGAACCGACTTTATGTCTTCAACATGATTTAATAATAAATATTTATTAAAATCATCAACCGTTGCAGACACATTTGGGTCTTGTGATAAAAAATTTATTGCAGTAATTAAATTAGATTTTCCAACATTATTTGGTCCAACAATAACATTAAGTCCCTCATGAAATTTTACATCTAATTCATTAAAGTTTCGAAAATTATTGATTCTAATATTACTAATATGCATATCTTGATACTCCTCACTCCAGATTATAGCATATTTTGGTACAATTTCCATACATTCGACAAAATATTACACCTCAAAATCTTTTTTTTTCTACATTTTCTTCGTTCTTCTCGTTGGTGTTTTAGTTCTTCATATTGCAGTTTAAATAGATTTTTTATATTAAAAAAGATAGGGTTCCCCCTATCTTTTTTCTATCATCCAATTCCAAAAAATCTTTCGAAGAATTGTTTAAGTCTTTATTGTTATGAGCATTCTTTCTTACATTGCAAAAAAGTTGGCTTGGAAGAATAAAGAAGCCCTTTGTTTTAACCATGTCAGTTCTTGCTTCTTCTGCTTCTGCATCACTTAATTTTGCATAATCAAAATCAAGGTTGCCTACTTCGTGTTCACCAACATTAATGTAATTAGTAATATTTTCAGAAATATATCTATAAAACATAATGCCTAAAACATATTGCTTAAAATCCCAACCATCAACTGAGCCTCTTAAGTCATTTGCAATATTCCAAATTGCTTTATGTAATTCTTCTCTTTCTTGTTCTTTTCTAATGTTTGCCATTATGTTCTCCTAAATAGTCTTTTACAAGCTACATTATATCACAATTATATAAATTATCTATAATTATTAAATAAAAAAACCGGCAAATATTTTTACCGGTTTTAATTTTAAATCTTTCCTTTAACATCATCCCATGTTGAATTAAAAAAAGTTTTACTACATTCTTCTCTCAACACTTTACAAAAAGCCTGTAAATAACTTGTATCAATATGCAAAGTGGAATATTCATAAGAATATCTCCATTTTACAAAAGCTTCAGAAATATTTTCAAGTTGACTTCTACCTAAACCATCTTTCAACAAAACATTTTGATTATACATTTGAATGGCTATGTTTTTTTGTTGGGCTTCCGGCAAATTTTTATATAAATCAAATAATTTGTGCGTATTAAGTTTTTTAGAAGTTTGTAAAAAAAATAATAAAGCTTTTAAATAAACTTCACAAGCAAAGGCATAATTAACAATTACTGGAGTATCAAAACCTTTTAAAAAACTATCTTTAGCATTCATGCAATAGTCTGCACTTTCAAAAAAATTATTCCCTGTTATAAACATCCTAATGTGAGTTAACATAGATCTTACATTCTCCTAGTTTCAGTATAACATAAAATCTTTTGAACATATATCTAAAATTAAAATTGCTTAATCTAATTTTCAAGTATGCAATCATAAAAATCTTTTTTTTATTGTGAGTTCTCTTTTCTATCTAGAAAAAATGTGCATTTTGTTTTTAAAACTATTTCAAATTCTTATTTTAATTTTTAGAAAATTTTATTTTTCAAAAATAAAACAATTTTCAAATCTCTTTA
>JAZSQZ010000043.1:0-1795 GCA_045538175.1 Clostridia bacterium | reverse complement strand
TTTCAGATTGTCCTTGTTAATGTAACGATAATCAGCACGGATACAAATGAGAAAGTTACGCAGCTTCAATTCACGGAAAGGAGAAATGAAACGCATAAACTCATCTACATCAAATTCCTTGGAAAGCACAACATTCATCTTAATGGGCTTCTTGATTTCATAGAAGGAATATTCCGAGAGAACATCTTCAGCAAATTTCTGATGCAAGTGTCTGGAAATGTTAATACCATTAATCTTAGAATTGTTTACAAATTCAATGACTTCATCAATATTGTCAGTCATAGGGAAAGTGGTATTCACATAGACAGGCTTTTGACAAGCATCAAGCAAAATCTGCAACTTTTCCAAATCAGCAAGAGGTTCACCACCGGTAAACACAAATTCCTTGATAAAAGGATTTTCATTCATCTTTTTGATTTGGTGAAGAATGGCTTCCATATCGCACTGGCGTTCCTTGTACATATGCTTGGAAGTACAGAACCGACAATGGTTTTTACAGTCCCACGGAACAAATATGGTACAGCTCAAATTGTTTCGGCCGGAAATGTATCTCATTTTTAAAATCTCCTGTATTGAAGTTTTCCATCAAGGACGAAGACATGGTATGCAGTAATGTTTTCGTCAAATTCGCAAGTGAAATTCAGTTCATCTTCCGTTACTTCCACAAAACCATTTTTAATGATTTTTGCGTTTACATCCATACCGTTTACCTTGATTTCAACCGACAAATAACCAGAATCTTTGGAAACACCCTTCGGGACCCAGCGATAAGTATCAAAGGTCTTGTTTACCATATTGTTCTTGAACAGATTGAAAGATACCTGATTAATGTTTTTTGCGTTGCGGTCAAACACTGTTTTCGGATTTTCATCATCTTCCAAAACATTCGCAATGGCTTCAATATCAAGAATACCACTGGTAATGTTTACATCAACCTGACCGTTTCTGTCGGTTTGGTCATTGAGCCAAAGCGAACCATCGCAGCCATCCGATTCAATTGTTATGTTGTGTGTCTTGATAAGGATAGCAAGATCCGTCAAGAAGTTCTTCATTCTATCATTAAGTTTCTTTTGCATAGTGTTACCTCGTTGTTAAAGTTCTTTGTACCAAGTATTGATTTTATCCAAAAGGATATTTGAGTGTGGACTAGGGAACTGAGCCTGCGGCCACCAAGGTTCAATTTTATAAAAAGTATTGTTGTTTTTCTTGGAACATTTGGTGAAATTACAAGGAACCATCCAAGTATTACCAATGTTCTTCATAAGAGTTTCAGCTTCAACATCAGTAACATCTTCAAGTTCAATGTTCAAGCATTTGTCAATTTTAACAATCATAGTTACCTCTCATTTTTACATCTATAATATAGAAATAAGTTTGGATTTTGTCAATCTAAATAATGTAAAAAGAAGTTTACAAACAACAAAAAGTGCAGCATTTTAGCAAAAGATAAATAAATTGTTATATTTGTAAACATAATTTAACATAGGGTAAATGAATGACTATACAAGAATTTAAAGAATTGGAAAAATCTGCTGAAGAAGAAATCAAAATGCCTGATACATTGAGGGAAGTAATTGAAAAAAATAATTATCTCCCAACATTGATAAACAAGTATCAGAAACTTTATGCTAATCAGACTTATATCGTCAAATCACTTGAAATTGACGCAGCTGTGAAGTATGGTGAACTTGTTAAATATTATAAGTTCCAGGATAGTTATTCTTGGGGTAATGCTAAGGAAATTGATTCACAGATAAATTCTAATGCCGAATATACAAAATTGCTTCGTAATATA
>JAZSQZ010000002.1:0-8401 GCA_045538175.1 Clostridia bacterium | reverse complement strand
GGTATTCTAGTTGGAAGAAACTATGGTACAATTAAGAACATTAATGCTTTGAATATGAAGCATTTTAATTTCTATGGTTTCGTTCCTGAAGTTTATTCTGTTACAAACAAGTCAGATGATTATTCTTGGGAAGATGGTAAGGTTCGTAAGAAATTTGATACAAGTAATAGTAACTATTATTTGATGAACTCATTCTGCGTAAACTCACCAGGTAATGTCTGTCCTTATATTGGTTATTTTGCTGAAGGATATTACGGTGAAGACCATCAGCAAATTGCTAATGTGTTATTCTATGTAACTGGAAATAGTGCTTTACCATATCTTGTATCTGGTGTTTCAAGTAATAATACTTCTGATACAAATTCTCTTCGCACTACTTATACAGGTAGTATTACTGGTAAGATTTGGAACCTTCAAGGACACAATCCATTTAGATGTGTTGCTGATACTTTGACTTCTGTTAACTTCTATGTATTGAATGACACAGTTATCAGAGATGATTATAATACTACTGCTACAAATTGGCAAAGTTACCTTATGGGCAACTGGTTTGGTAATTTAAGTGCTTACACAAATACCGCTGTAATTGCTGACCCAAATGATAAAACCATTTTCAATATGGCTTCACAGATGGCTAAGTCACCAACTTATTATGGTTTGGATAACAAAGGTTTCTATACCTGTGGTATCATTTGTAACGAAAGCGGAACCAATTATTATACAAGACAGTCAAATTTATGTTACAATACTAACTTGATACAAGATACTCTTGGTCTTTCAAACGAAGATTCAGATGACAAATTTAAGAAAATTATTTGTCCTTCTGCTTATGTGCAGACTTCATTGAGAATGAACCCATTGACAAGAGCTGCATATAACATTGGTATTATTGCTGGTGCTAATTACGGTACTATTTCAAGTGTAAGTATTAAAGTAACTGCACAAAATACTTCTAACTTCGTTGGTTTCTATGGAACTATTGCTGGTAAACAAGCAAACGGCTACATTAATATGGTTAATGTAGATGTAGATAACCAGTTCATCTGGGACGGCGAAGATAATTCATACAATGTAACTTATAAAAACACTCCAATTCTTCCACAGAAATTGAAACAGCAATTTAGTATGGTGAAGTTATATGGAGGACAATATACTGCTTCATCAAACTTTGATTATTATTTCTCTGCATTCTATGATAATGATCCATCTGTAAATACAGCAACAGATATTACAGATGACTGTGTTACATATAGATTAAGACCAATTATCGTAGCTGGTGGTTTGTTTGGTAGATATATTCCAACAGTTGAAAAGTCAGTTAAACCAGGTACTAATAATTTCACAAATGAAGGTTGTTATGTAAATGGAGCAACTGTAATTTACAATGATAACTTTGAAGCCACCAACTGGAAGCACGGTGATTATTACGGAAACTATAAGCGCTTAGAAAATGCTATGGGCGTAATTGCTGGTAAGTGCGATGTAGGTACACAAGGTGTAGGTATTTACGAAAATGAAATTCTTGGCTCCAATAAGATGTTCGTTTCAAACAGTGTATTTTCTGCTGTATCATCTGTTGGACCTTTAGCTGTAGCATATCCTGTAAGTGGTACATTTAGTGCTTATTCACAAACTGAAGCAACTGCTCATAAAACAAATGGTTCAGGTCTTGGATATTTGACCGTTACAGATGATAATAATGTAACATCTGTAAAATCTACTTTGGTTAATACAAAGTATATCGGTATCTATGAAATAAAACAGAATATTATGGAAACTATGTGTATAAACATTGACTATAAAGACCAAATGGCTTCTGCAGATGAATTAAAGACTGGTAAGGATACTGGTTACCTTTATACATCTGATTATCCATTTAGAATTTTGAACGATACTGACATTACTAATTATAATGGATTTGGTAAGTTCTATCCTAATCATAACTTTGCTAACCAAAGAACCAGTGGTAACGAAGGTAATCCAGGTGCAACTTTGCCAGTTGGTTATAACAAGAGAAATATTGCTTCTTGGTTAATTCACCTTGAAGGTTGTAGAACAAACATTAGTCCTGCTGTTATTTTGTATGATGATTACCTTAATACTTGGTATGATGGTAATACAGCTGCTGATAGCTGGACTTGTAATGGTAACTATACAACTAAGAGAGCTTGGTTGGTAAACACTACTGACACTAGAGTTCAAGATGTGTTTAGAAATGCAAGTACTTTTGGCTGGCAATCTACCTATGCTGCTGATTATGAAGCAAACGAAATAAATGCTATCCAGAATACTTTTGATGGATATACATTTATTAGAACTGTTGGTGCTTATGGTCAAATGAACTATAAGGCAAATGGTATTTCCAGACTTCGTTCTAACTTTGAAGCTTGGTTTACTTCACTTAACTCTTACCACAACCCAAGACAATATGAAAAGAATATTATGGTTTGGTCTTCACCTGATTTGTGTCCTGGTAACTTCAATGATGTAAACGCAGATGGTATTTCAGGATATTCTTTCTACGGTGATGGTTCTTTGTTTGGTGTAGATTATTTGGTCGGTTCTACTTCTAGTGATACCTTGGCAGTAACAGATGGTGTATTGGAAGATAAAAATATCTTTAATCGTTCAAGGATTGATGATTTCTTCTATTACACATATAATGATACAGAGATAAAGTATTACACAAATACATCTGCACTACCACTTAATGATTCACTTATTCAACACGAAGAAATTAAATTCGGTATCTACGGCAATAGAATGGGTTATTATAAAACTGTAGATTCTGAAAATGTACCATACAGATATAGTTACTATGGAATTGGTGAAAATCTAAGTGCAAATCAAATTAGAAATAGAATTATTGAAAAGGGTACATTCACAACTACTTCAGTTTCTTCAAATAAGAACTTCGGTGGTTTACTTGTTATAGACAGTTCTGGAAACAATGTAATGTTTTTGGATAACACAAATCAAGCACCATTAACAGGAAATGCGATTACATATCCTACTCCATTGATGGATGCTGGTAAACAGTTACTTATGTTAGAGGTCAAATAATGTCTTTTTCAGGAACACAAAGAGTTATTTTTAAAGCATATCAATATGCTCTTGGAACCGGTGAAATTAAGAATGTAAATTACAACGGTCATATAAACACATATATTACTGACTGTAATTTTTGGCCTACTAACAGTGCTACTAATGACAAACTATCTACTAGATTTGGTGATTTTAAAAACTCTTACAATACTTCCATTAAAGGTCAAACACAAGGATATACTCGTATCATTCCAACCAAATTAACACTTGAAAATGTAAATACAGATTCTTTCAATGGTGATACAGGATTGACTTCAGATGTTTCTTATGAAATGATTAGAAACACTCCTGCAAGTGGTAAAATTTTCTCAACTGAAAATAATAAATCTTGGGTAACTCGTGATTTGGATTGGAGCCTTGATGCTTTGGAAGATAAAAATACTGCACTATATTTTAAAACAGAATATGATTTTAAGACCTTTTATGATAAAAGTGAATATCGTGCTTATGGTTTGAACGAAAACATATTAGAAGAAAACAATATCAGATTGACCGCAGACAACTTCAAATTGGATTCTGAACGAGGAAATAAAGAAGCTATGGATTGGGGTGCTGGTGGTTTTCTCTTGACTTACACAGACGATGAACATAAGGAAGAGAAGGAAATACCAATGGTCTATATTCAGTTCGCTAAACATTTCAACAGTAACAATAATCATCTTGAAGTTGACTGGCACCAAGATGGAATAGTAAAGGTAGAATAATGACAAATACAGCATTATCAGCTTATGATTGGCTTTGTTCCACATTAAAGAACAAAGATGCTTACGATTGTTATAATGATAATACCGGTAATATGGTTACTGAAGACGAAGGTTATATGGATGAAGGTCTTACAACCGACGCTTATGGTACTTATGGTTTACAGGTAGTTTATTATAAAGTAGCTGAAAACTTGGTTCGTGATAAAATCCTTGGTGAAGACCAACTCCAAGTCATTGAAAGAGCTTTTAATATCGTAATGTATACTGAACAACTACCTCCAAATGTTAGAACATATCAATTACAAGGTATCTGGGGTGAAGATGTTTTAACTTGTTATGTTGGTGTTACTGCATTCAAGTATTGGAGTACCTATGGTGAAAAAGATAGAAATACTCCAAAAGTCTATGATGATTTCATTCCTAGAATAGGTGATATAGTTTATTTGCCACAGAATGAAACTTTCTATGAAATACGAGATGTAAAATTTTATCAGGAAGCATTTGGTTTAATGAGCCATACTTATACATTGACTTTGAAAGTGTATAAAGATAATAAAATGACTATTGACAATCATAATCCAACACTCAGCGACCCGACAGACCCAATTTACGATGTGGCAACTCGTGACTTCCCAGAACAATATAACACTAATGACCCACTGAAGGACAATGATATTTTGGATAATGAAGCACTTGAAAAATCTAAGAATGTAAACCATATGAATGTGCTGTATAAACCAAAAGAAGAAGGGAATAAACGATACGACCCGTTTGATGGTTGGTAAACAATATTTTACAAACTGCCTATTGACATAATGGGCAGTTTTTTCTATATTTAAACTTAGAAAACAACAAGAGAGGTCTAATATGAAAATGACCAAACGATTTGAAAAGAAGTTGAAGGCTTTCGCAAAGCAGCACAACCTAGATACCAATTTTAACTGGGATATAGGTTGGTTTGATATTTTGTATGGTTATATCAAAATTGGTTCAGTTCGCTTTGTAGGATACAACTTGTGTCAGGACAAACCTAAACTTAGGTATGACATTTATCTTGCCACTATGTACACAAGAATTTGCTATCGTGGAACTCACAATGAACCGAGTTTTTGGAATGGTAAAAACATAAGAAAATCCGACCACAAGGAAGGTGATATTTGGTCTCCCGAAGATGGTGGTAATATTGATTACATTTCTGAAGAACATTCAAGGACAGCTACCATTTACACAAAGGACATTGAAAACGAAACTGAAGATTCTATTATAGCATTTTTTGAAAATGCACTAAAGCGACTTTTAAATGCAAAGACTCTTTACAAAATGGAAGAAAAACTACAAGATTTGGAAAAGGATTTCCGACATATTTAAGTAAACAAAAATTTACAATACCAGTTATTGACAACTGGCATTTTTGTTTGTATATTGTTCTTTATGACTGAAGAAGAATTTAGAAATGTTTTGACTGAAACTGGCCTCACCATCAATAAAGATACGGCTGATTATTTGGAAGTACAGTTGGCTAATACTTATGGTAAGTATTATCCTTTTGTAATTTTTCATAAACATATCACTGGTTGGGGAGCTGGCGAGCGTCCGGCAGGAAATGTGAATGTTTACCCAATTTGTCCTATCAATTCAATAGATGGTTATGTGCTGGATTTTGAAACTTACGATATGCTTTCTGGCAAAGACCGTGAATTTAGCAAATCCCATAAACTTAAACGATTTTTAAATGAGCAGGTTCAATATCTAAAAGAATTGAAATGTAAAATAAAAGAAACGGAGCTTAGTTGGGATTTTTGCGATGAAGACCCAACTGTGTAAACATAAATTTACATAAAAACTGCCATAAAACCATTGACTGTGTCAGTGGTTTTTTTTATATTGCTTGTAAGCAACAAAAAGAGAAAAATAAAATGATTTATGATGTACCAGAAGAAGAACTTGAATTATTCCGTAGGACCGGTGCCACTATTCAGGACACCGTTACTACAGTAAATGACGATACTTACAGAGAAATTGTTTTATATTGTGGTGAATACCAGATTGGCAGTTTGCAATATCGTAATGATTGGGAACACGGTAAAGTAGTTCGTATATACCGAAAATGGTGCATTGATACTCGTGTATTGATGAATGTTAAATACAAGTTCACCAAATCCAAAGCAATTCCTGAAATCCAAATTGAAACGAAGTTCAGAAAAGAATTTCCACAGGAAAAGGTCAAACAAGCAGCAGAATGGGTTAGACTAATTGTGCTGTGGTTGAAGACTGCTGAAGCAAAGAAAAAGAAAATTATGGTTGATGTGGAGTTTGAACAATAATGACCCAAGAAGAAAAAGAAAAATTCAACAAAAAAGTAATTTCTGTTCTAACCAGTTTGGGATTTGAACAACAGCCTTATGATATAAGGTTGCTGTATTCTTCATTAGATATTTACTTTGTTAGTATTTGTTACCAGTTGCTTTTTTACAGACTTAAAGACAATCGTTCAGTTGCAATTTGTGGTTATCCACCAGACCATTTTTTAAAAGATGGCGAGCTAGACGAAGCAAAGTTACAGCAAACTGTGAAGAAAATTATTAACCAGGAAAAAATTAAACTGATGAACAAGGATTTTGAATATGGAAATTGATTTTAGAAATAACTTCCATTTGTTTAAGGAGTTCATTGACCGAAATGAACGAATAATTAAAAAGTTTCCTGAGATACAGTTAAGTGGTTGGCGTGGGATGGGAATACGAAGAATGTTCTCTTATATGATAAAGGATTATTGTGTTTCACAGTTCGTTTACCAGAGTGATATTAAAGTTGATGTTTCATGGGGTGAAATGCACTATGAAACTGCGTGGGGAAATACAATAGTTACTATCAAGACAAAGTATTTGATTAGTCAGCTTTCTGTTACCCATTTGGAAGAAATCACTGATGAAATGATTGAAAAATTTTATGCAAAACAAGTTGAAATTGTAATGGGTCTTGAAAAGAAACAAAAGGAACTTACAATTCAAAACAAACTAAAAATTCTTGATAGAGAATTTAGGAAGCCGAAAGATGGGATTTAAGTGTGAATATAAACTAAATACTGCCACATTTAAAGCTGTTGAAGATGGAGACAAGTTACAAGAATACAAAAAGATGACCGAAGATTGTGGTTTTCCTTGTATGCGAGAAACAAGGAACTTATACATCTTTTCAAGAGATAAGCAATTTTGTTTAGGACTGGTAAAAAAACCACTTACTTCTCCTGTATATAGAGTATATAGATATGAAACATTTGAAGATGTTCAAATTACACAAGATTATAGTGTAGTGAAGAATGTGGTTGTTAAGACCAGTGTGAATGTTGTTACAAAAACTTATGTAACATCATTTAGAAAATTGTTGGAACAAGTTAAAAAATTAGAACTTGCTTTGAAACAAGCATATATTAAACAACGAACGAATGCTTTTGAAGGAGATTTTTCCAATGTTTGATGAATATGATCCGGTGTTCCGTAGATGGATTGAGAATACTGATTGGGAACGAAGACAAAGAATGTTACAAGACCCATTTTATGAAGATTGGATACGTCACAATTACTTTCGCCATTATGTAATAGATGATGAAGACGATGAAGTAACTGAGGTCACAAAGAAAAAGGATTATACCAAAGAAATTGATGGTATGATTAATGAACTTAAAACTGCAGGTTTCAACTGCCGTGCTTATGAAACTACTGACTGTGAAAAGAAAGTAGATATTAAAACTCGTGACAAGCAATTAAAACTTGGTACTGCGACTTTTGATAAATGCGATGGAAACCACAAATTTGAAGCTGTTAAAGAACTTCAATTAAGGTTCTTGTGTGGTGTTGAAGACGAGAAAATTCTTAAAACAGAGTACATCTTCAATGACAATACAACTTATACGAAATTCAAAAAGTTCTTGGAACAGTTGAACAAACTTGAAATGCAGTATAAGTTAGCAGGTGCTAGAATTAAGAAGATGGAAGCAACAATGGACTTTGTATGAAATGGAAAGACGAATACGAAGATTGTGTTAGAAAGGTCTGTGAACAATTTAGGGAAGAAAAACTACATTGTACTTATGAATGTGACTCGAAAGTCGGTTGGTGTGATGTATATTTCCGACTGGAAAAGGTTGCTTGCGTAAGATGGTTTGTAGATACCCAGGAAATTTACTTTATCCATTGTCCGACTAAATGGATATTTGTAAACAAGTTCACAGATGAAGAAAAAGTATGGGAACTTGGAGAACAATTAAGTGATGAATGGGAATGGTCATTAGAAAAATCTGAAGGTGAAACTTATAGATGTTCTGAAGTAGATAGAATGACTGAAGAAGAAATAAAACAGAAAATTTATGGCTGGGCAGAACATTTAAAAGAATTACTTGTTGCGAACAAAAAAGATAAAATTGAAAAACGAAAACAATTAATTGAAAAGGACTTCCAATGCTAGGTTATTCTAAATCCATTAGACCAAACGAAATAGAAGCCGTTATAAGTAAGTTCACCAACTGTTTTGACATTATTAAGGAAAAACAATGCTGGCGCTTACAAATCAAGAGAGGTTTTCCACCAGTTTTT
>JAZSQZ010000022.1:0-2468 GCA_045538175.1 Clostridia bacterium | reverse complement strand
CTTTTCAAACAAATTTCATAAGCTGGCTATTGAAAACATAGCTGGCTTTTGTTATATTATAGAAATGAAAAAGAAAATCCCATTTGATGCTTGGCACAGAGTAATCCAAACTGAAGACTCTTTAATTCCACAATGGAAAGGTCTGTTCTTTTGGCATAATTACCACTTTAGAGATTTTTGCCAAGACTTTAAATATGATTATGTAATCTACTTTGATAACGATACTGAACTTCAAGAAGAATTATTTAATCTTCAAGAAACTTTTGATATGTTAGATTTTACTAGAACTCATGGAGGAGTATTATAATGTATAGTGAAAGTTGCAGTATAGAAATTGATAGCCGTGTACGCGGTGTAAAACAAGCAATAAATGAAATTGCTGACGATTTAGGAATATCTGTTAGTATAGATACAGATACTTATTGTAATGGTGGTTGGTTTTTTAAAACTTATACTACTGAATATAATATAAGATTTAGTGGTGATAAAGACAAAGTTGAAAAAGCCATTGAAAGGCTTCACGCTGATTGTGAATGTTTTAATTCACGAATACATAGACCAGTTAGAGCAACAACAGGATTTTAAAAATGAATGAAACATATCGCAGTCTTTGTAGAATGAGAATTGCGTTTGCTCAGTCTCAAATCTATCTGCTTGAAATGGATACCGATAGTGTAAATCCATTTTGTACAATGGATAAATTCATTAAATTAACTGATTTTTGGAATAATGTAAAAACTTATTGGGAAAACAAACTAAAAGGACTACAAAAGTTGGTGCTAATGTTGGAATGACTTGTATAGAAAAACAAGTTTCATTGAAGAAAACAAAGTGTAAAATCGTTAATGATTTCAGTTACAGAAATACAATTTATGAAACTTTTAACGGTTATCCGTATCCAGTAGCACTTGAATGTGTGGAACATTAATGTAAAATAAAAGTTACAAAACATTTTGAAGATGTAAATGAAAATTTACATATTTTTTCATTAAGTTTATTGACAAATGACCCATAATTTACTATATTAAACTTAGAAAATGAAACAAACGAGGTAACAAAATATGAAAAAACTTATCATTTATTTAACTATGCTCACTACTTTGGTTTTTGCAGATGTAAACTATGGTGTGACTATTGGTGGTGGTGTTGGAAGAGGTATTCCTTTTACCGATTCTTATGATTATAGTCTTGACCCAGAATATATTGCCACGTTTCGTCCGGCTTTAATTTTGGGTGACGACCAAGTTTTCACTATTGGTTTGGATTATACATTTAGACAACAAAATTATACAATTGGTGAAGATGCCCAACGGGTAGTTACAAAAACAAATTATGGTGTATTTGATAATAAGCCATATACTTATTCATATACTGAATATTACAAGGAATATAAAACCTATCATTCATATTCACACAACATTGGTATTTCTATGGGTATGAACTTAAATAGAAACCCGGTTTGGTGGTCTGTTGGTTATGATACTTATAGCAAGGGTGCTTATTTTCAATCTACAATAGGTTTACTTGCTGGACCTAGAGAAACAAATAATGGTGTTTTGTTTGCTTTAAATACTTATGTTTCTACCAAGAAAGTTTCTGCAGGTATTACTGTTAATTTACATTGGTTTGGTGATTCTTATACTAGAGATGATGGTTATGAAAAAGGTGGTGCTATTGCAGGAGTTTCTACATCTATTGTTATGTTAGCTGTTCTTGCTGCTGCAACTGGAGCTGGTAGTGATTATAGTGAAGGAAGTGGAAATGATGAAATAAATGGTGGAACTTGTTCAATTTATGGTTGTTTATGTAATGATGGTACAATTTCTTATGCAAAACATAGACAAGGTGCTTGTTCTTGGCACGGTGGACTTTATAAGTAATCCAAAAACACAAACGAGGTAAAACAATGAACCCTACTAAAACTTACTATGTGATTTACATTCCTTCCAAGAAACAGTGGTTGGAAAAGTTTGAAAATGACAAGCCGGTATATACTGGTGTTGTTCGTGAAGCCGCTCTCTATCTTGAAAGCGAATTGAATTACATCAAGGAAGACCTGCTCCGACAGATGATGGACTATGAAATTCAGGAATACAAGGAGGCCTAATATGGGTGGTGGTTCTATGACTCGCAGCTATTTCGCACAGAAAAACGAAGAACGAAATTTCAACAAGAAAGAACCTGAAGTTGAATTGGTTATTTACAAGGGTGAACTTGTTGTAACTGAAGCAACGGAGAACTAAAATGACTGCAGTTGGTATAATTTTAATTTCGTATCTTAGTGGTTTTCCTATTCAAATCGGTCCTGTCTTTTATAAGATGGAAGATTGTGAAAAGGCTTGGACAAAGGTAGTTTCAAATTACGATAATAGACCTCGTCCTCATCAGAACCAAAAAGATTCTCACCTGTGTATTGAAATTAATTACAAATAAGGAGAAAGTGCTTTGAATGAAGAAGAAAAAGAAGA
>JAZSQZ010000095.1:0-32798 GCA_045538175.1 Clostridia bacterium | reverse complement strand
GACTTTTCTTTTATGTCTGCCGACCTTTCTGATGCAGTGTTTACTTTCGTAATTCAAGTGGGGCTTATGTTTTTGTTACCAATTTTTATGTTCTCGAAATTGCAAAAACAACCTGTTAAAAAAACTTTCTCCGATTTTAAGTATAAAGCAATAAGTCCACTTGCGATTCTTTATAGCATTTTGATTGGTGTATTTTGCTATTTGTTAAATATCGCAATCTCTTCATTTTTTGGTGGTCTTATCGGTCTTTTCGGCTATGAACAAGGTGCTGGGGTTTCAACTGCAACAACCGACACTTCGATTTATGGTTTTATCTTACAAGTGCTTCTTGTTGCAGTGCTTCCTGCAATTTGTGAAGAAACAACTCACAGGGGTATGCTTATTCACGGATACTCAATGTTAGGCATTAAAAGGGCAGTTATTTTCTCATCACTTATGTTTGGTCTTATGCACTTAAACATCAATCAATTTTTCTATGCAACAATTTTAGGATTTTTGATTGCTTTGGCTGCTCTTATGAGTAAAAGTATTTTCCCTGCAATTATAATTCACTTTATGAACAACTTTATTTCAACATATATTTCCTTTGCAAGTGCTAACAAATGGTTTGGACACGAATTGTTTGACCTTATCGGCAACACAACTTTATCTTCAAACATTATTTCAAGTTTCCTTACAAGTTTTATGTTTTTAGTTGTTGTTATGGGTGGCCTTGTTGTTCTTTATATGCTTTTGATAAAAGAAACAAGAGTAAAACAAATGAAAAAACTTTTTACAACTGTCAAAAAAATCAACGAAGAAGCAGGTACAACTCCACCAGCAATGTCTGTAGGAGATGGATATTTGCAAAATCTTGCAATGTTAAACAGTATGCTTATGGACTATAATGTAAAAGGTACAACGATAGACCAAAACGTCTTTTCTGTTGCTGAAAATAGATATCATAAACCAACACTTATGGAAAGCGTGCTTTTCTATGGTGCAATAATCTTGGGTGGAATCGTAACTGTATTTACTTTTATATGGGGACTATTGTAATGTATAAGATAAATATTGTGTGCGTAGGTGGTTTAAAAGAAAAATATTATATGGAAGCGCAAAATGATTACCTAAAAAGGCTTTCAAAGTTTTGTAAAGTAACAGTAACCGAACTTAGTGAGCAAAAGCTTCCAAACAACCCAAGCGAACAAGACATTAAAAATAATTTAGAAAAAGAAGCAAAGCAAATTGAGAAACACTTAATGGGCTTTGTTTTTGTTTGCGATGTTTTGGGTAAAAAAATGTCTAGCCCAGAGCTTGCAAAGAATATTCAAAAAACTTATGACAACTTTGATACAATAACTTTTGTTATTGGCAGTTCCTACGGACTTAGCGAAAGCATAAAACAAAAAGGGCACGCAAGGATAAGTTTTTCTGATTGTACTTTTCCACATCACTTGATGCGAATTATTCTGTTGGAACAAATATATAGGGGAATGTGTATAAATAATAATGTAACTTATCATAAATAAGGAGTGTTATTATTTATAAAAAGATTCTAAAAGAAATCAACAACCTTAAAAAAACAACAAAGCATTTTGTTGTTGGAAAAACTGTTTTAGGGAAAGATATTTTGTGTTTTAAGGTGGGTAGTGGTAAAAAGAAAATTCTGCTTCACGGTGGAATTCACGCAAGGGAATATATAACAACTCTACTTTTATTAAAAGAAATAAAACACTTAAAACAATTTTATTTGGACGCAACTTTTTATATAATCCCTATGGTCAATGTTGACGGAATCAAACTTGTTTTAGAAGGACTAAAAGATAAAGAAAGAAAAACAGATTTCTTAAAAAGATATACAGAAAAAACTGACTTTTCTTTGCTTAAATCTAACGCAAATGGTGTTGACATAAACACAAATTTTTCGGCCTTTTGGGGGCAAGGTAAATTCAACGAAAGAATACCCGGTTTTAGTAATTTTGTTGGAAATAGGCCCAATTCTGAGCCCGAAACGGTGGCTTTAATTAAATTTACAAGGAAAATTATGCCAAATCTTACAATAAGTTATCACGCAAAAGGGGAAGTTGTTTACTATGATTTTTTAGGGCTTAAAAGGGGTTTTTCTAAAACACAAAAAAGTCTTGCAACAACAATATCAAAGTTTTTAAAATATAAAAAACAAAAAGCAAAAGGAAGTGTTGGTGGGTTTAAAGATTACTGTCTTTTAAATCTCAATATTTCAAGTTTTACAATAGAAGTGGGAAGTGATAAATTTTCTCATCCTTTCCCTGTATCAAACATAGGTGTGATATTTACACAAAACAAAAACCTACCACTAATTTTACAAAGGATAGTTTAGTATGGAAGAAAAATTTATGTTAAGGGCAATCGAACTTGCAAAACTTGCCTATAAAAAAGGTGATGTGCCAATTGGTGCTGTTATTGTAAAGGACGGCAAGATTATTGCAGAAGGTTACAATAAAAGAGAGAAAAAACAAAACGCCCTATATCACGCAGAAGTGTTGGCAATAAACAAAGCTTGCAAAAAACTAAAATCATTTAGGCTGGAAGATTGTGATATTTATATAACACTTGAGCCTTGCCCTATGTGCTGCGGTGCAATAATAAATGCAAGAGTTGAAAATATATTTTTTGGCGCATATGATAAAGATTATGGTGCAGCCGGTGGCCACTACAACTTTCCAAATGACAAACTTTTTGGACATCACCCTAAAGTTATGGGTGGAATTATGGAAGAAGAGTGCTCAAAAATGGTTAAGGACTTTTTTAAGGAGTTAAGAAAGCGTAAAACCAAAAATAATTGACAAAAACATCTAATGTTTTAAAATAAAATAAGGGGGTACCATATGATAGCAAAACCTGAAACTAAAGTTGTGGTCGAAATTCCAAAACTTAATAAAATAAAGGTTATCATTTTAAAAACAAACAGTTTTTTGGGTGTTGATAAACCTTATGATATTTCTATTATGGGAAGGACAATGTTAGAGTGGGTAAGATATGCTTGTTTTCCAACATATTCGACAAAAGAAATCGAGTACGACGAAAAGAGTGATATCTTAAAAGCCATAAAACCACACGTTGAAGACGAAGATTATACAGTTGTTTTGTATAGCGATACTCCACTTATCAAAAGAAAAACAATTGACGCTGTTGTTGATTATGTTGTCACAAAGGGTGTTGATGTATGTAAACTTCAAAGGGGATATGTTTTTAAAACAGAGTTTTTAAAGAATGCAAAAGAAATAACAGCGACAACAAATCCTAACTTTTTTGATGAAGAAGATTTTATTGTTGTAAACAGTTTTCAAAACCTTGCCGTTGTCGAAGATATTATGAGAAACAAAATTTTAACAGCACACCTTAAAAACGGGGTAAGGATTATGGACATAAACACAACTTCGATTGATTGTGAAGTTGTTATAAGAAACGGTGTCACAATTTATCCTAACAACAGATTGTATGGTGTGTGTCTAATTGAAGAAAATGTTGTTTTAGAGCCTAACAATGTTATATTCTCTAGTATTATTGGTAAAAATTCAAAAATTATATCTTCTGTAATTAGAAACGCAAAAATTCCAGAAAAAACAACAGTAGGTCCTTTCAAAAATATTTAACATATGACTTTTTATAATCATATATATTACTATGATTGAAAAAAGTGAAATTAGTAATACTGCAAAAATTTACGATAACAACCTTATTTTAAACTCTGTTATTGAAGGTGGGGTTGTTATTTTTCCAAATAGTGTTATAATTAACTCTGTAATAAAAGAAAACACTATTGTCTATTCTTCATATATTGAAGATAGTGAAATTGGTTGCGACTGTGTTGTGGGTCCTTTTGCACACATTAGACCTAACACGAAAATTGCAAATAATGTAAAAGTGGGGAATTTTGTTGAAATTAAGAAAAGCGAAATAGAAAGTGGCACAAAAATTTCTCATCTTACCTATGTTGGCGACAGTGTTGTTGGTAAAAACTGTAATTTTGGTTGTGGCACAATAACCTGTAATTACGACGGAAAGAATAAGCACAAAACAATAATAGGTAACAATGTTTTTATTGGAAGCAACTCAAACCTTGTTGCACCTGTTGAAATAAAAGATAATTGTTTTATTGCAGCAGGCTCAACAATAACTAAAGACTTAAAAGAAAATACTTTTGCAATATCACGTGTAAACCAAAGAGAAAAACCAAAAAGGGAGATAAAATGAAACTAATAGTTGGCCTTGGAAATCCTGATAAAATGTACGAAAAAACCTACCATAACGTAGGTTTTATGGTGCTGGACAAGTTGAAAGAGAAATTAGGCGAAGATTTTACAAAATCGGGATATGATGCAAAATATTTTAAGACAATTATAGATGGCGAAACTGTATTTGTTGCAAAACCACAAACTTATATGAACTTAAGTGGACAAAGTGTTTATAAGTTTTGTAAACAATTTAAGATTGACCCTAAAGACGTTATTGTTGTCTGTGATGATATTGACCTAAAACTTGGGGACACAAGGTTTAGATTAAACGGAAGTGGTGGCACACACAATGGTTTAAGAAACATTGTTGATTGCCTTAAATCTACCGAATTTAAAAGGGTTAAAGTCGGTATCGGCAGAAATCCTAATATGGATTTAAAAGATTTTGTTTTGTCAAAAATTGATAATGAATCTATGGAAATTTTGGACAAGGCATATGATGTTGCAGTTGAAAAGATTTTGAATAATTTGTAAGGTGTTATGTTTAAGTTAAAGGAAAAGTTTGACAAGTTAATAAAGGAAAACAAGCGAATCACCATAAACGGTCTAGGTTATGGCGAGAGAGCTTTTTTATTGTCTACAATAAAAGAAAAAAGTTTGCTTGTGTGTCTTGATAACGACGAGTTAAATAAAACCAAAGAGCAACTTATAGGCCTTGGCAAAAAGGTTTTGACAATTGACGAAAAACTACCTTTGCTTTTCGGTATGAACGAAACTGCAAACCCACTTTTTAAAGAATATTACGAAGTTTTATCAAGTATAGCAACAAACAATTTTGATGTTATACTTGTTTTGCCACAAGTTTTGATGCAAAAATTACCTAGTTTGGATAGGCTTAAAAAGTCTATTGTAAACATCGAAGTTGGCAAAATGTACAACCTTACAGCTCTTGTTTCAACACTTCAAACAATGGGTTATGTAAGGCAAGATATGGTGTCTGCAAGTGGCGAATTTTCGCTAAGGGGAGACATTTTAGACATATTTTTAACAAACTTTTCTTCACCTGTTAGGATAAGTTTTTTTGATGACGAAGTCGAAAAAATCAACACTTTTAATGTCAATTCTTATTCTGTTGGCGAAGTTTTTTCTTCTATAGAAATATTACCTTCAACCCTTGCTTTAATCGACAATGAAGAAAAAGAAAATGTTATAAAAACAATCAAAAATTCACTTTTGAAAAGCAATTTTAAAGACGAAACAATGTTAAGATTAAACGATATCTGCTCTTTCCAAATTGAAAGTTTAGAGAGTAATTTATCATCAGTTTCGTCGGTTTTTTTCTTGCCTTTTTGTGACTTTTTCAACAGCACAATTATCGATTATTTCAGTGAAGAAAACATCATTTTTTTTAATGAACCAAGGCGTATTTTAGACCTTTTAGATGTGTTCTATAAAGAGTTTTACGAAAGCTGGCAATCTCTTTATTCTAAAGGGGAATATCTAATTGAACACAAACAATTTTATATCGAAAAAACAAAGATATTTAATACCCTTAAACAAAAAAGAGCTGCAAGTTTTAATAGGACATTTGAAAGTAACAATATCTTTGAAAGTGAAAACAGTTTAAACGTAAGAACAATCCCTTCTCAAAAGTATTTTACTGACTTTAATGAACTTATAAAAGATGTCATAAATTTTCATAATGACAATAAGACAATTATACTTTCTTGTGCGACACCACTTACAATAAACAAAATTGGAAATTTGCTTACAGTTGCAAAGTTAGAATACGAACAAATTGACAATATTTTTGATGTTACAAAAAAGGGCATTTACATAACCGAACAAAATATTCCATCAAGTGTTTTGTTGTTTGATTTAGACCTTTTGATTATAGGTAGCAATTCTTTAAATCAAAATCCTGTTTCTGTTATAAAAGTAGAGCGAAAAGAAAAACCAACATTTTTACCACAAGTTGGTGATTTTGTTGTCCACCAAGTACACGGTGTTGGTAAATGTGTAAAAATCGAAAAACTCAAACTTAGTTCAAGTTATAGGGACTATTTTGTTTTGGAATATTCCGGTGGGGATATTCTTTATGTGCCGACAGAAAATGTTGACATTTTGTCTTCGTTTGTTGGCGAAAGTAATCCAAAGTGTAACAAGATTGGTGGTGTAGAATTCTACAAAACCAAACAAAAAGTCAAGGCTGCAATAAAACAAATGGCTTTTGACTTGATAAAGGTTTACTCATACAGACAAAACAACAAAGGTTTTAGATATTCAAAAGACACATATCTTCAAACTGCTTTTGAAGATGCTTTCGAATTTGAACATACTCAAGACCAAATTCAAGCCATAAAAGACATAAAGTATGATATGGAAAGTGGCAAAATTATGGAGCGTCTTGTTTGTGGTGACGTTGGCTACGGCAAAACCGAAGTTGCACTTGTTGCAGCATACAAGGCAATTCAAGACGGAAAACAAGTTGCAATCATTTGTCCTACAACAATTTTAAGTCAACAACATTACAATACAGCAATTTCTCGTATGAAAGATTTTGGTGTAAATGTTGCTGTTATAAATCGTTTTAAAACAAAAAAACAACAAGAACAAATTATAGACGACTTGGCAAAAGGCAAAATTGACCTTATTTGTGGCACACACAGATTATTAAGCAGCGATGTGAGTTTTAAAGACCTTGGTCTTTTGATTTTAGACGAAGAACAAAGATTTGGTGTTGAAGATAAAGACAAAATCAAAAGCATCAAATCAACTGTTGATGTTTTGACAATGTCTGCAACACCTATTCCAAGGACACTTTATATGTCGCTTGTAGGAATTCGTGACATAAGTTTTTTGAACACTCCACCAAAGGATAGAAAACCAATTCATACAGTTGTTATTGATTATTCTGACAACATAATTATCGACGCAACAAATAAAGAGCTTGCTCGTGGTGGACAAGTTTTGATTATCTACAACCGAGTTGAAAGTATTATGGAGTTTTATGGAAAAATTAGAAATCTTCTTCCTGATGTTCAAATCGGTGTTGCACACGGTCAAATGAATTCAAAAATGTTGGAAGACGCAATCTATAAACTATATTCTGGTCAAACTCAAGTTTTGATTAGTACTGTTTTGATTGAAAATGGTATCGACCTCCCACTTGCAAACACACTTATTGTTGTTGATGCAGATAAACTTGGAATTTCACAGCTTTATCAAATAAGGGGAAGAATCGGTAGAAGCACAAGGTCTGCTTATGCTTATCTTACATTTGCAAAAAATAAGGTTTTAACACAAGATGCTTATAGGCGTCTTGATGCCCTTATGGAATTTAGTGATTTTGGCAGTGGTTATAAAATTGCCATGAAAGACTTGGAAATCAGGGGCGCAGGCGATGTTTTGGGAAGTCAGCAACACGGTCATATGCAAAAAGTAGGGTATGACTTGTATGTAAAACTTCTAAACGAAGCCGTAAGCGAAATTAAAGGCGAAACCGTTGAAGAATTAAAAGAAGTTAAGATTGATATTGCGCTTAACGCACACTTACCAAGGGAATATATCGTAGGCGACGAAAACAGAATTTCTTGTTATAGTAAGATTAGCAAACTACAAAGTATGGACGAAATAAGTGCTCTTCAAAAAGAGCTTGAAGATATGTATGGACAAGTCCCAAAAGAAACAATGCAGTTGTGCTATGTTGCTCTTATTAAAAACTTATCACAAAAAATTAAGGTAAAATCTGTAAGGATTGATTACTTTGGTGCAAAGTTAACTTTTTATAATGATATTTTGGATACAAAGCTTATGGAATTCTTGTCAAAGGGTAGCACAAACTTTGTTTTAAGCCTTACAAATATGCCTATAATTACTTTACCTAATGACTCTTCAATTTATAAAAATCAACAAAACGTTATAAACTTCTTGATAAAAGCAAGTCAAATTAAATAAAAATAAAAAATATATCTCGTTTATTTCAAAATTTTGTTTGATTTTTGATTGTTTTCGTGTATAATATCCCTTGTATATTAGGAGAAATCTTTGTGAAAAAGAAAATTGCTTGTTTATTTTTATTGATGTTTTGTGTTATTACAGTTTTAACCGGCTGTAATCTTTTTGTTACAAACTATGATTTGTACTTAAATCAAGTTGTTGCTCAAACAAGTATTGAAATTGACGGTAACGAAAAAACTTTTACAATTACTAAAGAAGAATTGATTAACGGTTACTATAGTTATGGTCAATCTTTAACTCAAGAATATGGTTATACTTATGAAGATGCACTTGATTATGTTTTAGATATGTTACTTCAAAGAAAAGTTCTTTTAAATCACGTTACAACTCTTGCTGAAAAAGAAGGCGAACTTGGTGCTAAGAATTCAAACTTTAAGTATCAACTCAACAGAAACGAATACAACAAAGTTGTTCAAGAATGTTGGGATTTTATTGACGAACAATTAAAGACTGTAGAAAAAGACGTAAAAGAAGAATTTGATTTTTCTGATGACGTTTTCCCTGAAGAAGAAGAAAAAACTAGCGAATATAAAGCATACGCTCCATACAAAACCACTATCAATGTTAAAGGTAATGAAGTTACTAAAAAGAAAACTATTTATGTTGACGAAATTAAAGGTGACGAACCTGATGCTGATTCTTTAGTTTTATGGGATAAAGATAAAAAAGAACTCTCAAATTATAAAAAACCAAGTTATGCAAACGCAACTGTTGATAGACTTGTTTGGTCAAAATATTATACAAACTTAAAAAATAACGAAGAAAATAAGAAAATTGACGATAGGTCAGACGAAGCAACTTTTGCACGTGAACTTGAAAGAGTTTATAAAATCAACTTAGAAAACAAATATTTAGAAAAATTCCAAACATTGTATGAAGAATCTGTTGGTTTTGACGCTGCAGGCAAATTGACTGACGATGTAAAACAAAAAATTATTAACAAATACACTGAAGCATACAACAAAAACAAAGAAGTTTATGACATCAGTAAAACTGCTTTCTATGAAAAAGTTACAAGCACAACTGATAGAACAAACTATGTTTACTACGGCGAAGACGAAGAGTTGTATACTTGTATTCATATTTTAGTTAAGCTTGACCAAAAAACTCAAATCGACAAGATTAAAGAAATCGAAGCAGACCCACAACTTACCGACGAAGAAAGACAAACAAATGCAGATCAATATAGAGATGTTGCTTCAACATATGCAACAGAAAGAGATGCAGAAGGTTTTGAAATCGAAGGCAAAAAGGTTTCTGTTGAACAAATTTTAAACGAACTTCAAACAAAAATCGCTGAAGAAACTGCAACTTATGCAAAGGGTACAAACCTTTATGCAGAAACTGCAATTAGAATTTTCAATGAATATATGTATAAATATAATCAAGATACAGGTATCGAAAATGCCGTTTTTGATTATGTTGTAGGTTCAAAAACTTCACCTATGGTTCAAAGTTTTACTGACGCTGTAAGAGATCTTCACGACAACGAAGGTTATGTTGGTGCAATGTCAGGTGCAGTTTTAGAAGAAAACGACAACTATAGTGGTTTCCATATTGTTATGTATACAGGAACATTAGAAAACACTGTAAATCCACAAACATTAACTGTTGACAATGTTGTAGAAAAACTTAGTGCTATCAAAACTTCACAATCACACAATCAAACTATGTTTGAATATTATTATGATTTAGTTGTTGCAGAAGAAAAAGACTATAACACATTTGAAACAAACACAGTTTCATCACTTTTTGGTGGTGTAGAAATTAAATATTATAGATATCTTTATAGTGACTTATTGGCATAAATTTTTTAAAAGGAGTAGATGCTAAATGGCAAAAAAGAAAGAAGATGCTAAAACTTTAGCATCTGCTAAAAAACCAAGACTCGTTAGAGTTTTGCTAAAAAACTTTAATCGCAATTTAAAAAGCAACTACGCTGTAAATATTACAGGTGAAAACTACTTTGCAACAAGTGGTACAAATTTAAGAGAAAGAATCACAAAAGAAAAAGAAAGCAAAAAACTTTCTGATATTCAAAACACAGAAGTTGTTCAAAAGAAACCTAAAACAAAAAAGAAAAAACTTTTAAGTTTGTTGTTTTTCTTGCTTAATGTTGGAATTATTGCCGGTGTTTTATGGTGGCAAATAAGTCAAGACGGAAAAGGTTTTGAATCTCTTTTAAATATTAAAGAAGTCAACTGGTGGTATATTTTGGCCGCTGTTGGTTGCTTCTCAATTGGTCTTCTTATTGACCAAATTAGATATTGTTTCCTTTTGTATAAGGGCACAGGTTTAATTAGACCTTGTATGACATCAAAACTTGCTATCATCGGTAGACACTACGATATCATAACTCCACTAGGTTCTGGTGGACAACCTTTTGAAATTTATTACTTAAATAAGTATGGCACAAAAGCTGGAGAAGCAATTTCTATCACAATGGGAAAATACATTTTCCATCAAATTGCATATTTCATATTTATCACTGTTGTGCTTTTCTCCAACCTTCACGTTAGCGAAACAGGAAGTATCTTCGGTGGCGTTTTGGTCACAATGAGCTGGGTTGGTTATGCTATTATTGCTGTTGTAATTTTTGGTATAACTTTAATCAGTTTAAACAGAAGACTAGGTGCAGGCCTTGTTATAGGAATACTTAAACTTCTTCATAAAATGAAGATTGTCAAAAACTATAACTCTGCATTTAGAAAGGTTATGAAAACCGTTAACGAATGGCAAACTACAATGAAAGTCTACAAAAAATCTGTATTTACTTGGACTTTTTGTTTGATAATTTCTGCTTGCTACTTTGCTGTTATTTATAGTATCCCATACTTTGTTTACTGTGCATTTATGGGTCCTAATCCTGATTTGTGGCTTACAATGGTTACAGCCGCAATTATGATTGACCTTGCTTTAGTTTATAATTTATTGCCTGTAAGTGCTGGTACATCAGAACTTTCTTTCTCAGCATTGTTTGCAACATTCTTTGACGGAAATGTTTTCTGGCCATTGTTTATTTGGAAATTTATCTATACATACTTATATATGGTTGTAGGTCTTGTTGTTATCACATACGATTTCTCAATCGGTAACAGAAGACTTGAAAAATACAAAGAAAAATGGTTAAACCCACCATACAGAGCAAAAGTTTTGCAAAGAAGACAAGAAAGACAACTTAAGAAAATGAGAAAAAAAGCAGGGGCTTAATTTAACTCTTGCTTTTATTTTTTTTAGGCAAACCTTGTGACAATAACAAGGTTTGTTGTTTTTTGCATATATTTAATTTTTATATGCAAGATAATATAAAGAAGTGTGATTGCTAGATAAAACAAAGTTTTTGTTTAAAATTTGTTTTTTTGTAAATCATTATTCCAAGGAGGAATTTATGAATCAAAAACAAAGCAAAGTTAAGGGGTTTTTTAAAACTTATAAAAAATCAATTTTTACGTGTGTGTTTTCCTTGATTGCGATGTCTTTAATTTTTGCAGTTGCAATTTCAAGCAATAAACCTGGAAATGTTATAGAAAACAATAACCCTAATTTAGAAATAAACAAGGAAGAAGATATTGTTGTTGACCCTACAATACCTACAAATACGCCTACAACAATAAGTTTTATTTTGCCACTTGAGAATTTTGAATTAACAAAAGATTTTTCAAACACAAACCTAAAATATAATGCAACCTTAAAACAATGGGAATCACACAAGGCTGTAGACCTAAAAACGACCGAAGGAGAAAAGGCTTTGGCTGTGCTTAATGGCAAGGTGGAAAGCATAAAAAATGATTATCTTAAGGGTACGGTTGTGACGGTTTTGCACGATGACGGGTTTAAAACTGTATATGCGTCTTTGCTTGAAGATGTTGTTGTAAGTGTTGGTGATAGTGTAAATCAGGGCGATGTTTTAGGGTATGTTTCAACCACAGCAAAAGCAGAAGCAAAAGATGGTGCACACCTTCACTTTGAAATATTTAAAGACGGTGTTGCAGTTGACCCCAACCTTTATTTGACATTTGAAGGGAAATAAAAATTTTGTCTTATAAAAAACAAAAGCACTAAAATTTGTTTATTTTGCTTTACTAAAAATTTTTAATGTTGTACACTAAATTATATTCTTATTGGAGGGAAATGTATGACATTAGATAAAGTAAAAGAAATGATCGCAAGTCAATTGAATTTAAAAGTTGAGGATGTTAAGGAAGATTCAAAAGTTATTGATGACCTTGGTGCAGACTCTTTAGATATGATCGAAATGTTGATGGCTTTAGAAGAAGAATTTGGTATAAGTGTTCCAGATGACGAATCTGAAAAACTTAAAACAGTTGGTCAAATTGCAGCTTTTATTGACTCAGTTAAAAAAGACTAATATATAAAAATTAAACAGGCAAACGCCTGTTTTTTTTATTTTAAAAATGTCAAAAATTTGACATAAAAAAACAAAAATTTTCATAAGTTTAAACGATAAAGGAGAGTCGTTTATTTATGAAAAAAGAGATTGTTTTAAGGGCTTTAAAAGAAGCTGATTTTATTGTTAAAAACAACAGCACTGTAAGGGAAGTTGCAAAGGTTTTTGGGGTTAGCAAAAGCACGGTTCATTTTGACTTAAAATTTAGGCTTTTTAGTGTCGACAAAAGTATGTTTAAAAGAGTTAGAAAAGTGCTTGAAAACAACCTAGAACAAAGGCATATTCGTGGTGGAATTGCAACGAGAGAAAAGTATAAAAAACTTAAAAAATAGCAAGAAAAAACAGGTGTAAAATGGGGCTAAAATCCATTAAAAAACGCCTGTTTTTTTGTTTTAAATAGGGGGCAAAAATGGGGTCGCATTTTTCTTATTTTTTCTAGGTTTTATGCTGTATTTAATTGACAATAAACGCCGATTATAATTATAATATAATATATAATAATTTATTATAATATTTTTAGACGAATTTTGACATAATAGAAAGGGGAAAGAATTATGAAAAAAGTATTGTCATTTTTTGCTTTAATCTTGATCGCTGTTGTTGGCGTAATGGTCGGGTGTACTTCGGATAGGTATGCCGGTCTTTTGATTTCGTTTACGATGAAGACCGAGAGCACGTATTCCGGCCCTATCAACTTAACCAAGAAAGAAATTAACGGCGAAGAAAAAGATTACGTTGAGATATACTATTCTGAGTCAGTTCAAATTCTTTCTGCTGTAAGTGGTATGTCGAATATCAACACTGCAATAAATTATTCTGCAAGTGATCCTGAAGCAATTTCAATCACAAACAGTTATAATACAGCAGATGGTACTTATGCAACCATTACAGGTGTTAAGCCAACCGAAGGAGATGCTTACTATGTGTTAAGAATCGCTTCTGCTGAAACTAGCACAAAGTATAGAGAACTTTACATCAAGGTTGTCTTACCTGTAAATTCTGTAAGTCTTCCAACCGGACTTGCCCTTACAAAAATTCATTCCCTAAAACTTAATGATTACCTTTCTTACAATATCGATAAATCAGTCTATGGAGATATTAAATATTCAACAAACCAAAAAGGCGTAACTTATGAAATTCTTTCTTACGAAGGTGTTGATAAGACAAACCTTATGGATAGTGGATATATCACAATTGATCCAAGAACAGGTTTGCTAAAGGTTAGCGAGCTTGCAGAAAATTATGCTGGTACACTTAAAGTAAAAGTTACATCAGACTATAAGCAAGTTGGCACAGAAGAAGAAATTGCTTACGAAACAACAATTAGTGTTTTTGAAGATATTGCTCTAGAAGATATTTCTTATGTAAGCAATCAAACAATCTTTAGACACCCACTTGGTGAGGACGAATTCAACAAGACAACAATGAGTTTGTATTCAAACATTGACCAAAAGTATCTTGTTGACGATAAAGGCACACCAGACCCTACCGATAACGAGTATGGCGAATATTATAACGAAACCTTAGCAGTAAGAGTTTTAACAAGCCAAGCAGTTAAAGTTTCTTGTGTTGTTTTAGACGAAGGCGATAACAATATCGTATATATCCAAGAAGGTGCTTCAGGTGTTGAAAACAACCCAGCAGGCAACTTGATTGCACAAAATCAAAACTTTGTTATTCGTAGCCGTGGTGTTACAGGTACAGCAAAACTTAATATTGTTGTAACATATGAAGGCACAGCAAACCCTATTTCATACACATTTAACGAAACAAAGTTAGATGTAACATCTTCAGGTGTTCCAACAAACTTGATTATGACCCAAGACAACCAAGACGTTGCAGCTGGCGAAACATTAACAATTTATGACGAATACAAAAACAGTGCAACAACTTCTGATTGGGGTTCAAAATTCTCATTAAGACTTGCAACCGGTGCAACAGCAGGAATTTTAGATAGCAACAAAAAAGTTCAATTAAGAATTAAATTTGCTGTTGATGATAAGTTCGCTGAAGGAAACTTCAAGTTGTATGGTTACAATGACGAAGGAAGTATTCAAACATTATCTCCAATCATTGTTTATGATGAAGTTGATGGTGTAACAATTGTTGATTCTTACTTCTTGTTTGACTTAAGTAAAATCAAAAATGATATTTTCTATATCAAAGCAATCAATGTTTCAAATGCAGAATTTAAGTTTGAATTCAAAACTGTTTTAGAAAACGTTTTACAACTTAACAATGGCGACTTGATTGACACAAAAGTTTTAGAAAAAACATTTACCTATACTATTGAAACAAAATATGGTGTTAAAGAAATGATTGCAACTGATGCAAACAGCAACTTTGTAGATTCAAAACACCGTGTTAGTGACGAATATAAATACTTAACAGTTAGAAAATTCAATGGTGTTGAAGCAACAAGTGTTGACGGAAGTTTGCTTAGCGTGTTTGCAAACTTAAATGCAGATATTTCTGGTTTAAAAATTGACATCGTTGATGATACAGTCGTTCAACTTATCCCTGTAGGCGACGTTGCTCCTGACTTTGTTTATGACGATTATGATATGGTACAAATTGCTGCATACTCAATCGTTGGTTTGACAAGGGGTAGCACAGAAATCACATTTACTGCAAGAAATGGTTACTCAATCACAATAAATGTTAAAGTTGTTGAACAACCTGTAGGTCTTGCAATTACAATTGACGAAGCATACAATAACCAAGTTATCACAAAGAAAGAAAATGATGCCTATGGCAAACTTAACAAAGTTTATGCAAAAGTCAATGGCTCATTTAATGTTTATACAAACTTGGAAAGTGGTGCAAGTGGTATAATCTCATACGAGTACGAATCTTCAAATGGTTCAGTTGCTTCAATCAACAACGTTGGAAAAATTACAACTCTTGCAGAAGGCACAACAACAATTTCTGTTGTAGCAACATACTACAAATTTAGTATTGTAGATGGTTACTTACAATGGGAAAAAGCTTCTGATATGCTCGAACAATTTGAGTTAAACGTATTTATTCCTTCAACAAACGTTACATTAAACAATTACTATGTCACAGTTTATGATAGCAACAGTTTGGGTTATGAATATCAAGATCAATCAATTTTCGAAGTTTCAGTTTTAGTTTCTCCAATCACAGCAACAATCTATGGTGATGAAAGTAAAATTACTTACACATTTAGTGGTAACCAAAACGGAACAATTTCTCACGTACACGGTTACAACAACCGTTTCCAAGCAACTTTTGCTGATCCAAGTATTCAAAGAGAAACAATTTTCATTATTGTAAACGTAGAAGAATTTGGTACAAATATTCCACTTATGTGTACCGTTACTGTTTTAAAAGCAATTCAAATTCAAGAAATCGCTGTAAACATTGAAGATTATGCAGACGAAGAAGAAACAACATATTTCTTAAGTTTGTATCAAGGCGAAACATTTACTCTTGATTTGATTTATAAACCAACAAATGCTTTTGTAACAGATCTTGTTCCTGTATTCTTTGCTTATAACGATGGAGATCTTGGTGCTTTCGTTACAGACAACAATGTTGTTTCTTTAAACGGAAGAAACCTTACAGCAAGCAGAACAGGTAGTGGATATATCTATCTTAGAATATTTGCAAGAGATAGTATGAAATCTCCTAGCACAGGCGACACATATATCACAATTTTAATTCAAGTTACAGATGGTACAGTTGATAATCCTTATCAAATCAAAACTGTAAAACAACTTCAAGAAATTGCTCTTGCACCTACAAAACATTATGTTTTAGGTAGAGATATAAATATCGGTTCAGTTTCAAATTGGAAACCTATCGAAAACTTTAGTGGTACACTTAATGGCTATAACGTAAACATTAAGGGTGGTACATACTTCTCAATAACAAATCTTAACATCACTTCAACAACAACTGAAAATGTTGGTTTGTTTGCAGAAATCACAACATTTGTTGAAGAAATTACAGGTGAAGGTGGAGAAGTTCATCTTGTTGAAAGAACAAGAGGTGGCGTTTTCAACCTTAGACTTACTGTAAACACAATTTTACTTAATCAAAATCTTGTTTCTGATGCAGAACCAGGACTTGTTCCAAAAGTAAACATTGGTACAATCGCTGGTAGAAGCGTAGGTTTGATTATGAACTGCGCTGTTGAAATCAACAACTTCAAGGTAAATATTCCAAACAGAGAAGTTAATGTTGGTGGTGTAGTTGGTTCAAACGAAGGTGTAATTTATAACTTTGCAAACCACAAAGGTTTTGCTACAGTTGACTTCGTTGACGAAGGTTATACTTCAACCGAACATCAATTAACAGATGTTTCAGAAGAATTTGAAGATTATAAGATAGTTCCTACAAGAAGGGGAAGTGCTTCACTCTTAATCGAAGAAAGCGTTTCAACAAACCCTATTAAAGGTACAATCACTGTAAACGACAATGGTAGGGTTGCCTATGTCGGTGGTATTGCTGGTTCAAACACAGGTTTAATCAATGGTATCTATGGTTTGTTTAATTACATTGAAGAAAACAGAGATCTTGTTGGTGGCAATGTAAACTATGCAATCACATATCAAAGTCAAGGTACAGATGCTCTTGTAAATATCAACTATGGAGATATTTCACAAGTTGGCACAATCACAAACATTAGTTCTGCTATTGGTGGTATTGCTGGTTTCTCAATGGGTAGCATTTATAACTGCTCAGCAGACGGATTTATCACAGGTCTTAACAATGTTGGTGGTATTGCTGGTGAACTTAAAAAGCACGTAGATTCAAACCCACCAGAAATCAAAAACACATTGGCTTCTGTAAAAATCAAGGCTGAACAAAATGTCGGTGGTGTAGTTGGTATTGCAAACGATGCTGAACTTGAACTTGTTAGAGTTGAAACATATCAAAATTCACTTAAAGTTACAGACGAAACTTTAATCAATGCTATTGATAATGTTGGTGGTATCGCAGGCTTTATCCAAAACACAAAAATTACATACGCTTATTCAGCAAGCTTTATTGACGCTGAAACAAATGGTTATGCAACTTATGGTGACATTTTCATTAGAGAAGGTTCTCCTACAAGTGGTGTTGGTGGTGTAATTGGTGTTGTTTCTTCAGGCTCAGAAGTAAGTGGTATTTATTCAACACTTCGTATTTCAGTTCCTGGTGCAAACAGTGGTTGCGTTGTTGCTCCACTTGTTGGTAAAAACTCAGGCTCTGTTTCAAACGGTTACTATATCGGTTCATTAAATCTTAATATGAACGATAAAAACAACGTCATCGCTTCTGGTAATGCAATGGTTGCTCCATATTACTTCCAAGCAAAATATGACGGAAAAGAAATCGTTGAAGGAATCTTCACTGATGTTGATAACTCATCTGTATACTCATATTCAGCTACAGGTGTTAAGTGGATTACACATTCAAGTTATGCAGCAGTTGGTTTTACAACAAACTACACATTGTATAACGAAATTGTAAGTTCAGTTGGTCCAACATATTATTGTCCGGTTCTTATTTATCAACCAGCATTGGGTATTTATAGACCATTTATCAAGATTGTCCCAAGTGCAATCAATGTCGGCGTAAATGTTGATGATTCAAAATATGATAACAATGTTACAGTTGACTTAGGTGCAGGCGAAGAACCAAACCCTAATTATCAAACTGCAACAATGGGTGTTTCAGATAAATTTGCTGGATACAAAAACAACAGCGAACAATGGTTGTTGATTATTGAATATTCAGGCGAAGATGCAACTGAAAATATTTACAACATTGCAGATGTTATGAAAGCATCAGCAACACCTGATTTCTTAAACGGTGTAAATATCTTGGTTACAAGTTCTGATGATTTAACATTAGAAATTACAACTGATGGTAAATTTATCGTTAAAAGAACAGGTACTGTTAAGTTAACATTTAGAGCAAAACTTAACTACACAGCATACTGCGAAGTAACAGTTAACGTAATCAATTCTTTTGATGAACTTCAAATATTCTCAGATATTAGCAAATCAAAAGATTTACTCGTAGACAACAAAACAAATTCTACAGCATACAAAGTAAGAAAAGATGTTTCTTTCTATCCACTTCCAAACTTTGTTGACAATGGCGTAGCTCTAGAAGATATCACAACATATTCTTTAGATTACGAAATCACAACAATAAAGGGTGTTGATAGAGATCCTGATACAGATGAATACATCGGCTTATCTTACACAGATGGCACATTTATTAGCCACGCTGTAGGTACATTTAAAGTTGTTCCTATCGTAAAATATGTTGGTACATATTTGGGCGAAACAATCACTTTCTCTATAAGAGATGATAGTTGGGCATTCTTCGTTTCAGTTTACGAAGGTGCAGAAAACATTATTCTTGGCACAAACGAAAAAGTTGAAATCGCTGGTTATTCTGTAAAAGAAATCAATGTTCAAATCAAAACTGACAACAGTGCAGATAAGATTGGAAAGATTACTTTCACAGACGAAGATGGTACAGTTTATACAGCAGCAAAAGACGCTGATGGTAAATATACATTTACATTTAAGGCAGCTGCAGGCACAGACCTTCCTGAAGATGACGAACACTATGTTCCATTTGAAATCAAGGTTAAAGATGGTGTCTTAAAAGATGGTCTTATCAATTCAACAATTGTTTTATCAGTTGAAGATAAGTACAAAAACACTCAAGATGTTCAAAAGTTTATCTTAAAAGTTAGCCCTTCAAGTAATAGTGATTTGGTTGCAACACTTCCTGTAAACTTAATTCCACAAGAAGTTATTTCACTCAACGCTTCTCACTATCAATACAACGAAGTTGTCAAAGGTAACGAAACATCAAGTTACTCATTCTCAGCAAATCCTTCAAATGCTGTTATTCCTGGAAACGTAGGTTTATTTGAAATTGATTTATTCCCATACTATTCAGGTATCGAATCAATCTCTATTAGTTCAAGTATCGACCCAAGCACAGGTAGCAAATTGACATTTGGTCAACTTGTTAGAGTAACATCAACTGATGTTGATGGCAAAAACTACTTTATCTTATCACCTAGAACAACCTTCTTGCCAGACGATACAGGTATTTATCTCGACAAGTATTCATATATTGATAGCGAAACTGCAAAAATTCACATTGAAGAAGCTGCAGGTGGCATCAAGAATTATAGAATTGTTGATCCATTAAATCCTACAGTAGATATTCCTAGAAGCCAACTTCAATATCAATTTGACGATGGCTACACAGCAAATGCTGTTGGTACAGGCAATGCAAAACTTTATGTTCAAACAATTGCTCCTTCTACACTTCAAGACGCATCAAGCTTTAACTGCTATATCACAGTTAAATATTATGGTGTAAACGAAACAAGTGGAGAATTAGAACTAAAGACAAGGGTTTACACACATACTCTTTACATCGAAACATTGCCACAAGTTTATCTTTCAGTTAAAGATAGAGAAGCAAATGTTATCGCTTACACAAACGAAAAAACAGGTGGTTCAACTGAACTTGGACACGATTCTGTTGAGTTTGTTGCAAGTGTTAGCACAGGTGCAACTGTTGATTCTCTTGAAATCACAGACATCAAAAACAGCAATGGCGAATCTAAGGTAAGTATCAACTTTAGTGATTTTGCTATGATTCGTGACAATGCTTTATATCTTAACACAACAGAAAACAGCAAGGTTGCTGTCGGCGACATTATTGTTGTTACAGCACAAGTTACAACTACTGTTGAAAGCTTTATAAGTGTTCAAACAGCAAGTTGTGAAATCACAGTTGTTGACGTTGTTGTAAAAGACGTAACAGTTCAAGGCTTAAATGCTGACCACTATATGTACTTAACAGTTTCAACAAGCAAGCAACTTAAAGTTGCACTTACAGCTTATGGTACTGTTCAAGCAGTTAGTGGTGATAGCGCAATTTTCGGTGCAGAACAAATTATGTCAAACAGTGTTACCGATGCTGGTACAATCCTTTATTGGCAAACACAATATCAAGGAAATTACATAAACATTGATTCAACAAATGTTTCTGCAAGTCTTCCTTTCTATATCGCTAAAAATGGTTTTGATTATGAAGGCGATTACAATATCTCAAATATAGTTGTAACAGGTAAAACATCTTCAGGTATTGCAAACCTTAGATTCCACGCTGCTTACTTCTATAAAGAAGGTAAGATTGTTTTCTACAATCCATTAGAGCACGAAACACCAACGCAACTTTTAGAATGTGGAAAAGATTTTGGTATTGTTGTTAAAGTTGATTCAAACGACGACAATCCAACACCTGTTTATTCGGTTGGTGACTTAAATTCTATGGACGCTGGTGGAAATTACATTTTGATGTCAGATATCGAAATTGATTCTCACACTCCAATCAACACAGAAGTAGCAACTTTTGATGGTAACAACCATGTTATTACAATCAAAGCATTTAACTATAATCCAAACCTTCAAACTTCAACTTCAGCAGGCTCAATCAATTTAGGTTTGTTTGATACAGTTTCTGCTTCTACAACCATTAAAAACGTTACAGTAGCACTTCCTAACGATAAAACTGATGAAGCAAAACTTCAACTTTCAAACTACACAACAGTTAATATCGGTGGTATTGCTGGACAAAACAATGGTGTAATTTATAACTGCGATGTTATTACTGTTGACGTATTTAATAACGCAGACCCTTCAACAGGTCTTATAAAGAAAAATAATTACAAAAAAGGCAACTTTAGTTATACCTTAAATGCAATTACATCTCCTGTTGTAAACGGTACCGAAGTTACTGCAAACGTTGGTTTGTTTGTTGGTATCAATAATGGTAACATCACAAACAGCCGTGTTGGTAGAGATGAAGTTACAGTTGTTTCAACTTATGACTCAACAGTTGCTTCAACAAGTTTACTTAAAAATGTTGCTCCTATTACCATTATGAAGGTAGAAGGTAAGGCAAACATTTCAGGTTTTGTTGGCACAAACGCTGGTACAATCAGTACAAGTTTTGCAAATAATATTCAAATTCAAGCTATCCGTGCTGGAAAGAGTAAAGACGTAAAGACTGCTGGTTTCGTTGTTAATAACTCAGGTTATGTTTATGGTAGCTATGCAGCAGGTTGGGAAGAAGCCCACGAAGAATCAGAAAGCTTCTTAACAGGTGCAAATGTTTACGTATTAAACGAAAACACTGTCACAGCTGACGATTTCAGCTCAACAAGAAAACTTGGTGGTGGACTTTTCTCAAACGGTTCAGTCGCTGGTTTTGTTTATACAAACACAGGTTATGTTGAAGATTGTTATTCAAATATCAACATTAGTGGTAACACATTATTTGCTTGCAACAAGGAAGAAATCTTGGCAACACCTAACTATGATGTTGTTGGAAACTTGTTTGCAGGTGGTTTCGTATTAGAAAACGAAGCAAATTCTATTATTAAAACAAGTTATTCAAATGCAAAAACCGATCCTACAAAAACAACACACGGTATCTTTGTCGGTGTTGATGCTGTAAGTAATGTTCAAAATGAAGGTACAGTTGATGGTTCATACTTCTTAGTTGAAACAATCGAATCTTCAGTATTGAATTACTCAAATCAACCTGCAAGTCCACTTAGTGATGCTTCAACTGTAGATTTAGGTGGTGCAGATCCTGAACTTCCTACTGCTGATGCAAACGAATTTATTCAATCAACAAGTTTTGCAAGTTTCAGTTTCAGCGCATATGAATACAACGACTTAAATGGTCAAAACTCAAGTGGTGTTTGGGCTATTAAGAAATACACAACAGGTTTTGGTTATCCAGAACTTATTAGTGCAAACAACATTGCAACTTCTGTTAGAGTTATCAATGTTGCTCAAACAAACGAAGAAATGAATGTATACTACTACAATTATGTAGAAGGATACGAAAAGGGTTCAATCAACAACCCACAAATCGTTACAACTGCTAGCGAATTTAACAACTTGTTCACAGATGTTATAAACGCAAGCACATTGATTAACGAAAATATTTCTGCTAAGTTTACTGACAACATTAGACTTGTTAGAAATATCGACTTTACAAATGTAGTCTTATCATCAACTGCTGTTGAATACACATCACTTGTTGATTCACTTTCAATCTTTGATGGTAACTATATGGCTTTAACAAACATTGTTTTATCAGATGAATCTTCTGGTAACTATGCTTTCGGTTTGTTTAGAACATTAAACAAAGTTGGCTTTAAGTGCTTAACATTAAGTATTTCTGATGTTAGTGCTGCAAACGCTATTGCTGTTGGTGGTCTTGCAGGTATCATTGTTAACAGTGATATCAACAACATCAACCTTGTTGCTTCAAACCTTGACACATCAGTCAGTGGTGTTGCAGGCCGTGTCCTTGGTAACAACTTTGTTGGTGGTCTTGCAGGTATTGTTGTTGCAAGCGAAACAAACATTCCACACAAAATTCAAAACATCAATAGTAACCTTTCAGTCCTTGCAGGTCATGCAAGAGATGAAGAAACTATTATGACTTTGAAATCTGGTGTAATTTGGAACAAGATTGTTCCACCTTCACAAATCGAAGGAAGTGCTTCAACAAACAACAATTTAAGACTTCAATATCTCCCAACAAATTATTATTACGCTGGTGGTATTGCTGGTGCTGTTGATATCAAACAAGCAAGCCTAGACGGTGTCTTAGATTCTGTAAGCGATAAAAACTTCAGTGGTATTGTTGTTGGCTCAGTTGTTGTTTCAACACCTATTACTGCAAACTTTGGTGCAATCCCTTCACTTCAAGGTCAATACGTTGGTGGTGTTGCTGGATTTATCGGCAACGAAACATTGCTTGAAGATGCTGGTTTCATTGTTTCTGATGATGAAATGAGTAACATTACTTCACATCTTGTTGCTGGTGGTATCGTTGGACAAAACTATGGTGTTGTAAGTCAATGTTATGTTGAATACAACGATATGACACAAAAAGAAGCAAACGACGACTTAGTTGATTACATCGGTGGAGAAACAAATGTTTCTTGGTACAAAAAAGACCTATTCCGTGGTACTCCTACATATGTTGGTGGTATCGTTGGTGTAAACATCGGTAGTTCAGCTGACACAGGTTATGTTAAAGATTGCTATAGCAGAGTTAGTGTTATCAACGAACACGCAACAGCAATCGGTGGTATTGTTGGTGCAACTCACATTGGTTTAATTTCAAACGTATATACAACAGGTACAGTTATTGGTGACTTGACAGACCCTAATGCAAGTATCGGTGCAATCCTTGGTAAAGTTTTAACTGACTCAGAAACTGTTTTCTGTGCTGTTACAGGTAGCCAAGCTGCATCATACAGAATTAGTCTTCAAAATATCGTAGCACTCAACTGTTGGGATACAACTGAATTTGATGACCTTTACGAATATGTTTACGATGATGACCACAATGTTGTTGCAAAAATCGGTGCTTTATATGGTGCAAACACTAATGAAGAATTGATTTATATCGACGCTTTGGGTTCTTCTGCAATTTATGTTCAAGACTATATCATAAGAGATTATACAAGTCCTTATGTTCTTGACGAATCTTACAACATTTCAGATATTGAAGAAGAAGACAAGATTGAACTTTACTTAGGTTCATCTTCAAATTCATTAGATTTAGCAGGTCTTTATAAATACTTATTCCCTGCAGGTCAATTGAAAGACGAATGCATTATTGACGCAAACGAATATAGAGCATTGCTTTCAACAACTGCAACAGAAGGTGTTTCAACATTAAGAACAACTTACTTTAGCCAAGACCATTGGAAGAGAGAAGTTTGGAGTTATGCTGATGAGTATATTCTTCCTTTACTTGAATATGGTTTCATTTCAGATGTCGTAAGAATTTATACAGCTGACGACTTTGTAAGAGAACTTACAAAAGCAACTGTTTCAAATAAACTTTATGTCATTATGAATGATATCGACTTTAAGGAATACGGTGGTGTAACTCTTAAGAATTTCCAAATCAACTCATTTAGTGGTATGCTTTATGGTAATACAATTACTTATAAAGTAGGTCCTGATACATTTACACGTAAACCTATTTTATTCAACTTAAATTTCAACGCAAACAACCAAGCATTATTTGCTTCTGCTGTTAACGCATCATTTGCAAATTTTGGTGTTGTTGTACAAAGTTATGATGTAAATTCAACATCAATAACAACAAACAAATCTGCTGTTCTTGTTGCAAAAGGCACAAATGCAAACATAAACAATATCAATATTTATGGAAGTTTAGGTGCAAAAATCAACACTTACGCAGAAATTGACAGAGTTAAAGATAATCATCCAACTGATATTGGATTTATAACACAAGGTAAGAGTGCTCTATATGGCACAATTGATGCAAGCCCAGAATTCTTAAGAATTTTCGATTCTGCAAGTGCAAAAGAAGTTCTTTATGTAAGATCAGGCGCACAATTCACAAAGATATCTGGTGGTGCAGAAGGCACAACTTATGATCCAATTGCAATCACAAGTACAAGCGAAATCAAAACAAACACCTTATTCTTTGGTGGACTTGTTGCAGATGGTAGTTCAATTACAGTTTCATCTTCATCATTTAACTTAGGTTTAAATGTTGACCTTACAACAAATGATGTTATTGGCACAAGCTCAATTTATGTTGGTGGACTTGCTGGTAACATTTCAGGTTCAATTATAAACTCATCAGTTATTTCAAATGGTATGAAACTTGTTGGAAGACCTGGAACAGATTATGTAGCAACTTACATTGGTGGTGTTGCAGGTAATTCTCAAGGTAGAATGACAAATGCTAAGCTTATTGCTTCTAGTGGTAGCATCACAATCACAATTGGTACAACATCAAACAAACTCAAATCAACAATCACAGGTAACTTTATCGGTGGTGTCGCTGGTAACGTTGCAAGTTACTTAACAAGCAACAATGCAACAGTCGGTGGCGTCGAAACTGTTATGACAGAAAATATTGCTCTTTCTACATTTGTAGATGGTAAGGCATATATTGGTGGTCTTGCAGGTTCAAATGGATACGGTGCTTCTGATGTTAGATATATGTTCACAACAAACAGCACACACATTGCTGTAACTGCTGCTATTGATTCTGAACTTGTTGTTGGTGGAATTTTTGGTAACAACACTTGCACAAGCATCAAACAAGCTTATACAAATGCAAACATTATTATCAACAACGAAACTTCTGCAACAGGGGAGAGTACAATTCTTTATGTTGGTGGCATTATCGGTAAAACAGTCGGTGGTTTAACTATTGACGACGCAGTTGTTGATGGCGACAAGATTGAAGTTAAAGGTAGAGCTTCAGTTGTTGTTGGTATCGGCTCTGTTATTGGATATGTAAACGAAGGTTCAAACACAGCTGTAGTTACACTTAAAAATGTAGTTACAAGTACAGATACAATTCTTGACCCACAAGATAGTATCGCTGTTGGTGGTGCTGTAGGTAGTGTTCCAAAACTTACTGCTGAAAATCTTAAAGTTTTGGGTGACATTACAATTAAAGCAAGCACAAGTTCAAACTTGGTTTACGATTCATTAAACACTTCAAAATATTTCTTCTATGTTGGTGGACTTGCTGGTAGATGTGACTATGAATTTTCTCAAGGAAAAGCTCCATATTCTACTGTAGTTGCAACAACTATTAGAAACTATGATATGGGTCACCAAGCAGACGTTAAGACCGGTGCTATATTTGGTAAAGGTCCTACAGTTCTTGCTTCAAATGGCGATTTGGTATACTACAATGAAGGCATTACTCTTGCTGCAGATTACGGCAACAATGCAGGTATGTTCTATGGAAATAACGTTCCACAAATTGTTGACGAAACTACACAATCAGTTGCAAGTTTGGTTGCTGCTCCATTTAGACTTACAAAAGCTGGCGAAACATATTCAAAACATACAAAAACATTCTTATATGACGAATTCTTCTTGAAATTATTGACAACAAATTATTATTCAAAATTCAAGCAAGAATACTTGAGCGATTTCCACTCAGATGCAACAAAATTTGCAAACACAGCAGCATTGAACAATACTTATGGTTCATTCTCATGTTTAGAATTTGATAGTGGTTCAAAATTAAATCCTATTGAAATTTCTCAAACAAGTGCTGAAATTGCTGCAGGTACTGCAAAGAATCTTAACTTAACAAGTGATACTTATTACTTATTAACTTCAGATTTAATTGTATCTTCAACATATGACACATCAACAAAGGGTTGGGTCTTAAGTTGCCAAGGTTATGGTATTTACTCAAAAACAACAACAAGTCCAAGTGATATTGGATACTATTGCAAGATAGATTCAAAATATTATTACTTAGACACTCCTGTATTTAAGACAATCACAGAAGATAGTGTTGTTTCAGGTCTTATTACTTATGCACACATTTCAGTTTCTGGTGCAAGTAGTGCAACAGGTGCTATTGCAAAGGAAAACAAAGGTATTGTTTTCTCAAGTGGTATCAAAGGTGTAATGACAAACAACAACTCATCTGGTTCATTAAATGCTGCTGTTGGTGGTTTGGTTGGTAAAAACTTAGGCACAATTTCTGACTGCTTCAGTATGGTTGAAATCACAGCTAGAGGCACAGGTGCTTATGTTGGTGGACTTGTAGGTGAAAATGGTTCAGGCACAGTTAGAGGACAAATCTGCAATTCATTCTTCACAGGTTCTGCTTATGTTTCAAAAGAAACAGGACAAATTGCTGGTGGTATTGCAGCTGAGTCAAGAGATGGTTTTATTACAAATTCATATTCAATTGCAAACTTAATGCCAACAACAGATGCAACTCTTACAGATGACATTAAGTACAAGAGCGAATTGTATCCAATTGCTTCAACTAAGAGTACAATTACAAATGAGTACATTAGATTCTTCAAAGCATATTACGATCAAAACGCTTATATCGGTTCAAACGTAGGCGAAATTATTCCTACAAGACCAAACACTTCTGGTTATGGTCTCCCAATTAACACAGGTAAACTCGAAGGTAGCGAAATTGTAAAACACCTTCCTGGACACTGGGTAAGTTCAAACGAAAATTGGAAGAATACATATAAAGCAAGTACTAAGTACACAGGCGACCTAGATGATATTAAACTTACATCTTCATGGTTTAACCATGGTTATGCTGTAAAACAATTTAAGAACATCTTAGTATCAAAAGAAAATGTTTCTAAGTTCCTTGACTTGTTCTATACCGGTAACGGTAAAGCAAAAGAAGCAGGCGCAGCAAAAACAAATTCGTTTATTGATAAGCCATTCTTAGTAAAACACGCTGGTCTTCTTGAAATTTTCGTATTAAACGATCACTCAACTTTAACAGAAAAGAGTTACTACATAGTTAACAATGACCTTTACTTTGACTACTATAAAGGTAACACTTATTGGGCTGAAAGTTGGGATAAAAAGAGCATTAGATTCGACGGCGACTTCAACGGTGCAGGATACACAATGTACAATATGTATTCTGACTACGGTTTGTTTAGAGCTTTAGGTTCAAGTGCAAATGTTTATGACTTCAAGATGGAAAACTGCTATTCACAAACAGGCCTTATCGCAGGATATGTAGCAGGTGGTGATACAACAAAGGTTGAAAATGTTACAATTCTTGGAAACAACTATGTTTACAACAACAACTTAAACGACCTTTCTGTTGGTGCAAATATCTTCGAAGTTATTGAAGAAAATCCATTCTCATACAAAAATGCTGCTGCAGGTGCAGATGGTACAGTTATTGTTATCACTCAACCTGTAACAAAGATTTCAATCGGTGAAGAAGATAAAGACTTAAAAGATATGGCAAACTCAGCTGGTGGTCTTTTCGGTTTGATCGAAAGAGGAACATTTAAAAACCTTAACTTCGCTGCTTCTACAAATCTTATAGTTTGGGCAAAAGAGTATGCAGGTGGTGTTGCTGGTTATGTTAAAGGTGGTACAATTCAAGATATCTTATTTGACAAGGCAGCAAGTTACAGAATTTATTCTTCTGGTATTTCTACAAACGACGAATTAACATCTGGTGGTTATGCTGGTGGTGTTGTCGGTTATGCCTATACAAACACTGATGTTACAATTACAAAAACTACAGTTCCTACAAACTTAATCATAAATGCAGGATACGCACTTGGTGGAATTGCAGGTTATATGGGTAATGTTGATAAGATTACAGGTAAGTCTCTTCCAAACAAAGGTATCATTACAGATGTTGTTTCAGAAGCAACTCCTAAGATTTTATCAGTACTCAAGATGACTGCTGCTGGTCCTGATGCTGCTTTCCCTTCAGTAATGTCTTATAAAAAGCATTATGTTGGTGGAATTGCTGGTATTTTGACAAGCCAAAATGGTGAAATTACAGTTTCAGAATCTACTTCAAGAACACTCTTTATCAATGAGTTGGTTAATGATGTAAAAACTTATATCCTAGCAGAAGATTATGCACTTTACCTTGGTGGTATTGTTGGTGAATCAAACAAGGGTGCTGTTGTTAACTGTTGTGCTGGTGGTACAAGAACAACTGCTGTTGGTGATGGTAGAATTGAAGTAAGTATCGAAAGTGGCACAATGTATGTTGGTGGTGTAGTCGGTAGATTAAACCAAGGTGCAGTTCAAGTAGATAATGCAGCAAAACAAACTGTTAACTTAAACATCATTAACTGTACTGCAAACAAGGTATACGCAGGTGGTGTCGTAGGCTATATGGCAAACGGCAACATCAAAGGTGCAGAAAGCATCTATGTTACAAATGAAAAAGCTGTAACAGTTGCTAGAGTTTTTGGTGTTGGTACAGAACAAATTATTGAAGAAGGTTATGCAGGTGGTATTGTTGGATATCTTTCAGCAACTCTTGGTCCACAAAATGCTGACGTTGTAATTCAATATGTTAAAAATAAAGGTGGCGTTAAATCAGCAATCAACGCAATTGGTGGTCTTATCGGTTGTGTTGTAAGTTCAGGTTCTTCAAAAGAATTGTCAATCTCAAACTCAGTTGTTGAATGTGAACAAATTGGTGATATGATTGATTTAACAAATCCATCAAATATTAACATTGCTATTTCACACTATGTTGGTGGTGTTGTAGGTAAGATTACAACAAGCAGTAGAGATAGAAACACTATCAAAGATATGTCAATCAATAGCTTGATCTATGGTGAAATTGCAGGTGGTATTGTTGGTTATGCTAAAAACCTTCAAATCGAGAATGTTAAAAACACAGGAAAGATTTATGGTGTTTATTCAACAAACCCAACAAAAGAAGAAGGTGCACTTGATCCATATGTTGCAGCAGGTGGTATTGCAGGAAGTATTACTGGTGTCGACATTACTGATGCAGAAAACAATATCATAACAGGTGCTGGCGAAACAGGTGTTTTAGGACAAGGTTTGTATCGTGAAAGGGAAAACGAAAACAGAAAAGCAACAGTCTATGTTGGTGGTCTTGTTGGTTTATTTGAAACAAGCTGCTTTAAGGGCACAAAAGCAATCAACTCTTCATCTGTTAAATCTGAAAATGCAGAAGAAGATCTTGGATTTGCAGGTGGTCTTATAGGATATGTAACAACATCAAGCGACTTGTTTGGTAAAAATACAGAGACATACGTAAACAATGCATCTAACTCTGGAAGTGTTACAACTGATTACTTTGCAGGTGGTGTTATTGGCTATGTTGCAGGCATTGGTTCTGGTGTACAATTGTGGCACGTTTCAAACTCAGGCACAATTACAGGAAATCCAGAAAATGAAATGGGTGCAATTGGTGGTATCGTTGGACAAGTTTCAGCAAACTTAACAATTGCAACAAGTGTTACAAACACAGGTTATGTTAGAAATGCATACACAACAGGTGGTATTGTTGGTAAACTTGAAAAAGGTAATATTAGTGCTGTAATAAACACAGGTGTAGTTTCTGGTGTTCAAAACGCTGGTGGTATTGTAGGTGTTAACAATGCAACAGTAGGTGCTGAAAAAGGAGCAACTACAAACGAAGGAAAAATTGAACTTCTTACAGCAAATTCAACTGCAAAAATTGGTGGTATTATTGGTTACAATACATCAAAAGTTACAGGTAAAGATGCAACTAGCAGGATTGTAAATAAGGGTGCAGTTGTTGCAAGTTATACAACAGTTGTTGAAAATGATATCGGTGCTGTTGGTGGTATCATTGGTTATAACCAAGCAAACATTTCAACTAAGTTCTTATATGTAGAAAAAGATAATACTATAACAGGATTAAAATATCTTCTTGTTGATGGTAGTGAGAGATCTCTTGCATCAGGTTCTGTCATAACAATTCACGATAAGACAGGCGGTGCAGCAAACGAGAGAAAACCATTTAACTATGTTGGTGGTATTATTGGATATGTTGCTGCAAAGACAGTTTTAAATGACTGCTATAACATAAATGGTGTTGTCTCAGGTTATGCTGGCACAGAACTTGTAGATGTTTATGCAGCAGGTGGTATTGTTGGTGCAAACATGGCAGAAATATCGCTTACAGGTGATGCAGGTCAAACACTTGTTGATAATACATCTGTAAATGGTCAATATGTTGGTGGCGTATTAGGTTATGCTTTTGGCAGGGTTAACATAAACAAAGTTGTCTTAAACCCAACAATTGCTACAGATATCACAGCAAAATATGTTGGTGGTGTCGTAGGCTATGTTGATGATGTTAAAGTTGACATTGGTACAACAAATATAGTTTCTTTGTATGCTTCATCAAATAAATCAATTATGGGTCAAAATGCTGGTGGTATCATTGGATATTCAATAAGCACATCTAATAATGTAACAATCGGTAATAAAGAAGCTGCATATGTCACAGTAACTAATTATTCAGTCAGTGGCGTTGAAACAGCTGGTGGTTTGATGGGATATGGTATCAAAGCAGCCATTAACGGCATGCAAGCAACTCGTGTAGAAAATGGTCCACCAAAGAAAGAATTTGTTATTGGTGCTCAAACATTTAAAACAAATGTTAGCATTACACCTTATACAGATGGCGAAGGACACGCAGGTGGTGTCGTTGGATATCTTGAAGGTGGTACAATTAACACCATTATCAACGAGGGACAAATTTATAACAATACTCAAGGTACAAGCACAAAACAAGCAGTTTCGATTGGTGGTATTGCAGGTACAATTGGTAATAAAGACGAAGGTACAACCGTTACAATTACAAACTGTCAAAACTCAGGTCAAGTTGGCTCAGACAAATCAAGTTCACTTTACACAGGTGGTCTTGTAGGTTACCTTAACAATGGTAGAATTTCAACAAGCAATGCTGATGCAAACTTTGGTGTTTTCAACAAAGGCGAAGTTACAGCAAATAGTAAAGACGCAGTATCTGGTGAAGATACTTACGTTGGTGGTATTATTGGATATATGTCTGGTTCAAGCACACTAGGTGGTGCAGAAACCTTTGTTAAAAACGAAGCAACTGTTAAGGGTTCTAACGAAGCTACTTTCAGCACATATGCTGGCGGTCTTGTTGGTGGTATGTCAACAGGTACAATTGGTTCAACAATGAAATCTGTAATAAACATTGGTGGTGTTGAATCTTCAACAACTGCTGGTGGTATTGTTGGTATTGTTGCAAATAGTTCTGATGACGGTAGTGTAGTAATTTATGGTAACAATGGTACCACATCAAACAAAACACACACAATCACAGGTGTGGTTGAAGCAGGTGGTATTATTGGTAAAGTTGATATAACATTTTCTTCAACATCTGTTTCGATTACAGGTGTAAACTATACAACTATTACAACTTCAACTTCAGTCAACTATGCAGGTGGTATTATCGGCTGGGCAAGGTCAAGTGACAACACGATCACACTTACTGGCACAACTCAAAACTTGGGTAAAATTCACCCTGGAACAAACACATCACCAGACTCAGCTGCAGGTGGTCTTGTTGGATTTGCAAATAACTTAATCTTTGATTCAACTCTTACATATGCAAACGAAGCAGAAGTAGGAACATCAAGTTACATGGTTGCTCATGTAGGTGGTCTTGTTGGTGTACTTACAGGTGAGAAGAGTAGGGTCAATGGTAGCAACAAAGGTGCGCTTTATGTAAACAGCAGTGTTGCAGAAAACACGATGGGTGGTCTTGTTGGTTATATTCCA
>JAZSQZ010000110.1:0-8262 GCA_045538175.1 Clostridia bacterium | reverse complement strand
TGTATTGAATGTTCTATATGCAGAGTTAGAAAAGGATATTCCACCTTATCCTGAAGAGGTTACACAATGAATGTTCCAAAGGATATTCCATTAGCAGTATGGATAAGACAACTGTATAAAGAGAATAAGATAATACTATTCTATAAGTCAGATGAATGGAAAGAGTTAAGGCAAGAGGTTCTTGATGATTACCACAATGAATGTCAAGTGTGTTTAAGCAAAGGCAAATACAAGAGAGCAGATTGTGTTCATCATATTAACGAAGTTAAAGACAGACCTGACCTTGCTTTGTCAAGATATTATACAGACAAGGACGGAAATGAACAAGTAAATCTAATGCCTTTATGTAATCAATGCCACAATATGATACACGATAAGCTTTATTCGTGGCAGAGAAAGGATAAATTTACGAATAAGGAGCGGTGGTAGACCCCCCACTCCCCCTAACCCCCTTTTTTTTGGAAACCCGAACAACGGGGGAAGGTCTCGACAAGTTAAAAATTTTTCCCCAATCGGTATTTTTAAAATAGGTCTGTGGCTTTGTTCTGTATGTCAAATTTGGACGAAATCACATTCAGGGTATATTTGATAGGTTAGAAAAAAACAGAGCCTAAAAAAAGGCTATTTTAAAAATGAGTTTGAAAGAAGGTGAGAGCATGGCTGGTGGCAAAAGACGAGAACCAATAGAATTAATCATTGCCAAGGGTAAGAAGCACCTGACACAAAAAGAGATTGATGAAAGGAGAGCGCAAGAATTGAAAGTACCATTCAAGAATGTCGAGCCACCGAAGTGCTTGACTACCAAGAAACAAAAAGAAGAGTTTAGAGAAATCGCTGATAAGCTGCTTGAACTTGACATATTCACCGAACTTGATGTTGATGCATTGGCAAGGTATATCATTTCAAGGGAACTGTATTTAAAGTACACAAAGGAATTAAATATTTTGCTGAAAGAAAAAATTATAAAGTGGGTAAATGTGAAGTTTGTACAACAATTACAAGACAAGGCTTTCCGACAATGTACATCAAGTGCTAATGAATTATGCCTAAATATTTCTTCAAGAGCGAAGCTGGTGATACCTACATCAACTGATGATGAAGATGATGAATTGTAGGTGATGTATTATGACACCGATACCTAAAGAGATACAGGCATATATTGATATAGTTGAACAGGGCAAGGTTAAAACCTGTGAAGAACAAAAACAGTTAGTAGCATTAGTTAAGCGAGTATTTGAAAACGAAGACCTTCGATATGATGTTAACCAAATTGAAAAATATATGTCCTATCAAAAATACTTTCCTTTTGCTTTGTTTGAATGGGAAGTATTTTGTTTTGTACTTCATAACTGTATTTTTAAAACAAATGGTTCGCCACGCTGGGCGGACTTATTTGTTTTAATGGGGCGAGGTGGCGGAAAGAATGGTTATTTGTCATTTGAAGATTTTTGCCTGATTACTGATACGAATGATGTAGCATATTATGATATTGATATATGCGCTAATAGTGAGGAACAGGCGAAAACATCATTTGATGAAATATATAATATCTTGGAAACTCCAAAGTGGCGCAAGAAGTTTGAAAAGAATTTCAGGTGGACTAAAACGGAAATCCAAAATATTAAAACTCGTTCTAAAATCAAGTATAGAACAAACAACCCAAAAGGTAAGGACGGCTTGCGAAGTGGCAAGGTTGACTTTGACGAGCCACATGCTTATGAGAATTGGGAGAACATCAATGTATTTACCACAGGTTTGGGAAAGAAGCCACACCCTAGAAGAACCTATGTGTCAACTAATGGTGATGTAAGAGAAGGCCCTTTAGATCAGCTTATAGATAAAAGTAAAATGATATTAAAAGGTGAGATACCTGACAATGGTTTCTTGCCTTTTATTTGTAAGTTGGATGACGAAAAGGAAGTACATAATCCTGACTTGTGGGAAAAAGCAAATCCTTCTTTACCATATTTGCCGAATTTAAGAGAAGAAATGGAAAAAGAATATGCTGATTATCTTCTTGACCCTGTAACTAACAATGCTTTTATGACAAAGCGAATGAACATACCACAGGGACGCAAAGATACAGAGGTAGCAAGTTGGGAAAATATCTTAAAGACAAATGGTGAAGTGCCTGATTTTACAAACTGTTCTTGTGTATGTGGAATAGACTTTTCAAAGACAACTGACTTTACGTCAGTTTTTTTATTGTTCAAAAAAGAAGGTAAGTATTATGGCATACATCATAGTTGGTTCTGCAACAGGTCAACTGATAAGCACAGAATAAAGATACCATTGAATGAAATGGTTGAAAGAGGTTTACTGACTATTGTTGATGATGTGGAAATCAGCGCTTCATTGATTGCAAATTGGATAAAAGAAAAAAACTATGTATACAACATTGAAAAGATTGCAGTTGATAATTACAGATACGGATTCCTTGCTAGTGAATTGCGTGATGTTGGATATGAAGCCAAAGAGGGAAAGGTTAAACTTGTAAGACCTTCTGACATTATGTTGGTCCAGCAGAAAGTCACTTCAACATTTTTAAACAACAATATCATTTGGGGTGATGACCCATTGATGCGCTGGTATACAAACAACACTAAAAAAGAGCCAGCCAAAAATAACAATTACACATTTGAGAAGATAGAACCAAAGAGCCGAAAGACAGATGGCTTTATGGCTTATGTTGCTGCTATGACTATTGAAGAAGAAGTGCCTGATTATACAGATAGCATAGCATTTTTAGAACCTATTATCTTTTAGAAAGGGGTGAGAAACGAAAATGAGAAAGTTTAATTTATTCAACTTCTTGGAAAAAAAGATTAGTACTGCTGAAATTAGCACAGTAACAGCAGATATGTTAGAACAAATTGCTTTTAAAGAATTGGCTTTATTCATTGGAACATCATACATAGCAAACACATTAAGCAAATGTGAGTTCAAGACATATAAAGGCAATAAAGAAGTAAAGGAAAAACTTTACTATATGCTGAATATATCGCCAAACCCTAATCAAAATTCAAGTCAATTTATCAATAAATTTGTTGAACAGTACTTTTATAAAGGGAGTGCTTTACTTGTACCAAACAACGACTATTTGTATTGTGCTGATAGCTTTGATATTGACGATAGCAATCCGTTAAAAGAATACATTTTTTCAAATGTTTCTTTTAATCAGCAACAGTTGAAAAAGAAATACAAAGCAAGCGAAGTTTTTTATATGCAGCTTGACAACAAAGATGTAAAAAATTTAGTGGATTCCTTGTATGTTCAGTATAGCGAAATTATATCATTGGCAATTTCAGCATATAAGAAAGCCAACGGAAGAAAGTACAAACTGATGCTTGAACAGTACAGAGCAGGTGACCCACAGTTTGTGCAAGCATGGGAAAGTACAATTAAAAATCAATTAAAAGCATTCATTGAAAATGACAATGCAGTATATCCACAGTTCAAAGGAACAGACCTCGAAGAATTTACAACTACAAATGGTTCTTCAAAAGATGCAACAGACATTATTTCTATGAGAAAAGAAATCTTTGATGTAGTAGCACAGGCTTTAAAAATTCCGTTGCCTATGATGTATGGAAACATAACAAACATAGATGAGATAGTCAGGGTGTATCTTTCGTTCTGCATTGATCCACTTGCAGATATGATTAGTGAGGAACTCACAAGAAAGTATTATTCTTATGAGGAATGGAAAAAAGGCGATTTTGTTAAGGTAGATACATCTTGTATCAAGCATACTGACATATTAGAAGTTGCTAATGAGATATACAATGCAGTTGGTTCAGGTGTTGTAAATATTGATGACATTAGAAAAAGACTTAATATGAATGAACTTGGTACTGACTTCAGCAGACAGTTCTTTACTACAAAGAACTTTGTCAAAATTGAAGATATGCTAAACAACAGTAGCGACATTCAGAAAGGGGGTGAAGGTACAGATGAAGCATAAATATTTTTCGTTAGAAAAAACAGAAAACGAAGCAACAATTAATATCTATGGTGATATTACAAGTTGGCCTTGGGAAGAATTAGGCGAAGTAAGCGCAGTTAATCTTTCAAAGCAACTTGAAGCACTTGGTGATGTGGACAAGATTAGTGTTTATATCAATAGTTATGGTGGCGAGGTCGCAGAAGGCTTGGCAATCTATAACGCATTGAGAAGACACAAGGCAAAGGTTACAACATACTGTGATGGCTTTGCGTGTTCTATCGCTTCTGTTATCTTTATGGCAGGTGATGAAAGAGTTATGAACGAAGCATCATTATTAATGATCCACAATGCTTGGACATATGCCATGGGAAATGCAGAAGAGTTAAGAAAACAGGCTGATGATTTAGAAAAAATCACACAGGCAAGTGTTGAAGCTTACAAGGCCCATTCAGCATTATCGGAAGAGGACATAAAAGCCTTAATGGATAATGAAACTTGGATATTGCCGGATGAAGCTTTGGAATATGGATTTGCAACAACTGTTGATAAGACAGAAACAAAGGCAGCTAACCAAAGCGCAATGTTCCAACTTTTTGATATTGTTAAAAAATATCAGGAAGAAAAGGAAGATGATGAAAAAGAGCCTGACAAAGACCCTGATGATGAAGGCAAAGAACCTGAAAAGGATGAGCCGGATGATAATGGAACAGGCGAAGATGATTCAGGAAAAGACCCTGAAGACAAAGATGATTCAGACGAGGGCGGAAAAGAGCCTGAACCTGATGATGAAACGGAAAATACCACTCAAAAATGGAGTGGTTTTTTTAATGCAATTTTAAAAATTTAAAGAAAAGAGGTAAAAGAATATGGGAATGATGAAATTCGCAGAAGAAAAAACTTACATTAACAAGCTTATGGAAGCCATGAAAAATGGTGATGAAGAAGCAACAAAACAGGCCTGGGAAGAGTTCCACAACTCTATCGCAAGTCAGATTAAGGCTGACTTCGAGGAAATTCAGGAGTCAAATGATTCAGTAGTATTAGCACAGAGAGGTTACAGACAGCTTACTTCTAAAGAAAAGAAGTGGTATGAAAAGGTTATTGCTGCTCTTAAGTCTACAGATCCAAAACAGGCTTTCACAGCTATTATCGACACAGATAATGAAGCTGATTTAATGCCAACAACTATTATCGAGGACGTTTACAGAGGTCTTCAGGAAGATTACCCATTGTTAAGAGCAATCAACTTCCAGTATGTTGGTTACATTACAAAGTGGATTCTTAATGACCATAGCGCACAGAGAGCAGTATGGGGCAAGATTACTGATGAAATTATCAAAGAAATCACATCTTCATTCAAGGTTGTAGATGTTAATCAGAATAAACTTTCAGCCTATGCAATTATTGAACAGGGTATGTTGGATTTAGGCGCAACATTCCTTGATGGTTACATCAGAGCAGTATTAAGAGAAGCGCTCTTATTAGGTATCGAATATGGTATCGTGGCTGGTACAGGTGTAAATGAGCCAATCGGTTTAATCAAGGATATCAGCGAAGATGTATCATTCAATGCTACAACAGGTTATCCAAACAAGGAACAGGTAACTGTTACAAGCTTTACACCTGCTGAATATGGCGCATTAGTTGCAAGAATGGCTAGAACAGAGGACGGCAAGAACAGAAAGTTCACATCTGTTGGCTTTATCTGTAATCAGATTGATTACTTAACAAAGGTTATGCCAGCGACAACAGTACTTAACACAAATGGTACTTATGTGAATAATCTTTTCCCATTCCCAACAGAAGTATTTATTTCAAATGCGCTTGAAACAGGTCAGGCTGTATTGTTCCTTCCTGATGAATACTTTATGGGTATGGGTGGTTCAAAGAATGGTGTAATCGAGTATTCAGATGAATACAGATTCCTTGAAGACCAGAGAGTATTCAAGATTAAGCAGTATGGCGCTGGTAGAGCTTATGACAATACTTCAGCAGTATTCCTTGACATTAGCAACCTTGACCCTGCATACATCACAGTACAGACTATTGACGCAACTGAAGAAGTTATTTCAGCATAGTAGAATGTGAGGTTGTTAATCGTGAATGAAACATTATTAGCACAGGTAAAGCGAAAGTTTAATATTACTTGGGAAGATGATGATACAAATGCACGATTAGAAGAAATTATAGCATCAGCAATTCCTAAACTGATTTTTAAGTTGGGAATTTCTGATGCTAATTTTGATTTCAGCGTGGCTGGTATGGAAAATGATTTATTCAAATCATATTGCCTTTATGAATGGAATCACGTTGCGAATGAGTTTGATGATAATTATTCAAATGAAATTGCACAGATACAGGCAAAACATTTAGTAAAGTACCACCAAGACAATGAGGTAAGCGAAAATGAAGAAGAGTGATTTCAGCACATACAATGATGGTGTTGTAGCCATTTATAGAGAAAAGGCAAGATATACAGACTTTTCAGCAAAACTGAATGTATCTGTCTTGGATGATATGGATTTCATTGTAAAGCTTGCTTTTGAAGAAGCTGCTAAAAGGGAAAGAGATTTAACCTTTGCAGAACAATCAGGCTTTTCACTAACACTTAAGGTAAAAACAAGGTGTGTCAATGGTGTTGATAACAAGTGTAAGGCAGTTATTAATGGCTATTTGTATGACATTTCATACATAGATAAGACACGATCTGAAATGTATTTGTACTTGGAAGGAGTGGGTGAGATTGGTTCTTGAGGACATTCAAAACAAACTTAAAGAAATTGATGAAAACACATTCTATGGAATGGTTGATAATTCAATGAAAGAAATGCAATGGAACTATATTGTATTTGACAGGGGAAGAATAAGTCGTAATAGCAATAAGACAGGTTACACTTATTCATTCAATGTTCACGTTGTGCGTGAAAATTTTATTCCTGAAGGATTAGAAGTTGAAGTCATTGACAAGATGGAAGAGATAGCCGGAATAAGATTTTCAGGAAATGATGGAGAGTATACATATATTGAAAAACCGAACACAAACAAGATAGTCGAAATGGTGTCTTTAGAGTTTGTGAAGCCGGTGAAAGTGTGACGATATGCCAGCAACATTCAAGATAGACATATCACAAGCTGATGATCTAATACAAGCAATGAAAAACTATGAAGGTGATGTTGAAAAAGTCATCAATGATGTACTTCACAACGAAGCCGGACCACTTATGCAGGATTCTATTAAAAGGTTAATGCCTGTGTCAGGTAGACATTGGCAAGGAAAAAAGAAACCTGCTAAAACAGCTAATTCATTGAGAAATGTTACAGGCAATTTATTTGTTACTGTAACCACAACAAAGAATTATCAGTATTTATACTTTCCTGATGACGGAACAAATACACGCAGACATATTGGAAATAAACAGTTTTTCTTGCGTGGTGCTGAAAAGGTTCAAGATGAAATAATCGAGCGTTGTATCAGTAGATTAGTAAACCAAATAACAGATTAAAGGAAGGAGATTAGAGAAAATGACAAAAGGTGTTTTTTCAGAATACGAATTAAGAAAAATGGGCATTAAACTTGCAGACGAAACAGAATATAAATCTGCCGATTGTGTAGGCTCTAGCGAAGAAGAAATGGAAACAAAGGTTGTTACCAAATCTTGTAGGGGTGTTGTTGCAAAAACTGTAGTCAAGGGTACAGGTAACGGAACATTAACAATCAGTATGCACATGCCTAAAGAAATCTATGATGCAGTATATGGCATGAACCTTGACACACTTATTAATGGTGTTAAGGCTTATGGTCAGAACTCAATTCATAAAAGTTTCTCAATCGTACAGGATATCTTTGACGAAGATGGCGAAGAGAAATTTAAGGCATATCCAAATTGTATTATGATGAGCGGTGTTGCGAGAACAATCGAAAATGGTGCTGAAGAAGTAGCAGAGATTGAAATTGAAGTAACTGTTAATCCTGATGAATTTGGAAATGGTATGTATGAAGCACTTGCTTCTGAACTTGATGAAACAATTAAAAATCAATGGATGACTGCATTTACACCTGAATTAGTGCAGATTCCGTCCGCTTAATAGAAAGGGTATAGGTATAAAATATGAAAGTTAGAGTAGTAGAAAAATTCAAAGACAAGCACACAAACGAGGTTTACAACAAGAGAAGAGTTCTTACAATTTCGGATGAAAGATATGAAGAAATTGTAGAAGTAGAATTAGAGATTGGTAATAAACTTGTAGTGGTTATCGAAGATGAAGATGAAGAAACTACAGATGAAGCCTACACACAGGAAGATGAAACAACAGAA
>JAZSQZ010000053.1:0-4558 GCA_045538175.1 Clostridia bacterium | reverse complement strand
ATTGGGCTAAACTTTCATCAATCAAATAATTGTATTCTTTGATTTTAATATCCTTTGTTGGTAAAGTATCCAATTTAACTTCTATGTTAAATCTCTTTTCGGTCTTCTTAACAGTATCACGAACAGTAACGGTTAATTCATTGTCCTTCTTATTGACATAAATTTTATCGTCAGCTTGTTCTTCAATAGTGATATAGTCAATCAAAGCATCAGTACTCTTTGTATTTGTCAAGATAACAACCGGTGGTTTATCATTATACAAAACAACTATTGAGTCACATTTTGTCTTTTTAGCATTACAGACCTTTATTGTAGTATCTTTTCTGATATGCGGAAATTCTTCACCAGTTTCACACTTAGTACCTTCACAAAGTTCCCAGTCAAATTTATGGTCTGGGTCATTTGTTTTTACAGTATCCTTTGGCTTTTCATCATCCCAAGTTTTTATTGTTGGAATTTCATCTTCATCAAGAACACGAATAATTACTGTAGCTGTGTCAGAATATTCACCATCAGTAACAATTACCTTCACAGTATCCTTAGTTTTCTTTTCATAGTCAATAGGATTTTTAATGACTAACTGTCCTGTGGAGTCAATAGAATAATTTGTTGTATCTGTTACGATATATTTAACAGGTGTTTTATCTTCATCTGTACCAGTAATCTTACATACCTTTCCAGTATAATTTTCCTTTACAGTACAAGTAGTGTCCTTTGTATGTACTGGTTCATTAATATCAGTAATCTTTACAACATAAGTCATTGTATCAGAACCGCCATTTGGGTCCTTAGCAATTATTGTGATAGGAACTTGTTTTGTAGTTTCATAATCAAGTGGGTCTGTCAATTTCAAAACACCAGCACTATCAATAGTAAATCCTGGTTCCTTTACAGTGTAAGTAATTGTATCACCATCTGGGTCTGTTGCAGTAATAATACCAACAATACAATTCTTACAATTTTCAGGAACTTTTAAACTATCGTTTTGTTGTAATACTGGGTTTTCGTTTACATTATTGATTTTTACAACAACTTTGGCAGAATCAGTAAATTCACCATCTGTTACATAAACAGTCAAAGTATCATACTTCTTTTGTTCATAATCAAATGGATTTACCAAGGTAATTGTGCCAGTAGAACTGATGCTATAATCATCAGTATTAGAGATAGAATATTTAATAGAGTCTCCATCTTCATCTACTCCTGTTACTTTACCTAATTCGCCGACCTTTCCTTCATCAATGGTGAAGGTTGTGTCCCTTACATAAACAGGTTCATTTACATTGTCTATAATGACCTTTACAGTTATTGTATCAGTATTTCCTTTAACATCAGTTACTTCAACCTTGAAAGTAAAATCCTTTTCCTTTTCGTAATCAAATGGTCTAGTTGAAGAAATATCACCTGTAGCTGTGTCTATCTTGAATGGCACAGTTCCAATTATTTTATATGTTAATGAGTCCCCATCTTCATCAGTAGCTGTAACATTACCAATAAAACCAGCTTGGGTATTTTCCTTAATTACGAATGTGGTATCATCTTTTCCAAATGAAGGACTTTCGTTCACATTTGAAATTTTGATTGTAACTTTAGCGGTATCTGCCAATTTTTCATCAGTTTTATCGTAAACTCTTACAGTTAGAACATAAACACTGTCATCTTTTTCGTAATTGAATAGCTTAGTAGCGGTTATTCTGCCAGATTTAGGGTCTATCTGGAAAGTTTGACTTGGTGTCAATAATTCATATTCATTCTGTGTAAAACTGGAGTTCTGGTCAGGATCTGTGGCCTTCAATGTACCAACTATTGATGGAATAGGGACATTTTCAGGTAAATAAAAAGTTACATCATCTAATTCAGGCTTTTCGTTCACATCTAAGATGTTTATAGCCAAAATATCAGTTTTCTTTTTGTTAGCTGTATCAGTAACTGTAACCTTTATGTAATCCTTTTGTATTGTTTCAAAATCTAATTCTTCTTTCAAAGTCAATACACCAGTTATACTATCCAATTCATATCTTCCAGCAGCTGATGAGTCCAATGTATAACGGAGATTAGAACTTGCATTTAAAACTTTTATTGTATCTACAAATCCAGTATAATTTTCATAAGTTACAAATACCTGATTTGTGTCAAATCCAAAGTATTTTTTGTAATCATAATCAATAATTTTAATCTTCAAATCACCTTGAGTTTCACCATCTGGAAGAATAGCACCTGATATACTGTCAATGTGCATAATCAAGTATTCATTTTCAACCAAAGTATCTTTTCTAACATTAATTTGTATTGGAATACTTGGAGTTTTACTACCGACAGGAATTACTGCGGAAACAGTATCAAATCCACAAATAGGAAATGCTGGTGGAATATTAAAGTCAGATGTATCTACACCATCTTTCAAATTAAAACAATATGCGAAATATACATCAATATCAGTTGTATCCGACAATTCTATTGGAAGAATAACTGTACTATCATTTTCCATTAATCCACCATACTGTTCCAAGTTTACATTAATAGTATCTGGATTAAATTTTACGAAACGGAAGTTCTTTCCACTAAAGTTATCACCGATTTCAAGTTCATTAGCAAGCAACTGACCAGCAAAATTTATATTACTAATAAGGTTAATTTTCTTTTTAGAAATATATGTACCTTGAAGCTTAGAATAGTCAGTATTACGAATGTTAAAATCTTCCTGTGTATAGAAGAGCAAATTACCACGGAATTTATCTTGTGTAATAACACTATCACCAGCTGGTGAAGCATAAACTACTTGAACAACAGTGTGGTTTCCAAATGAAATATCTTCTTTAACAAATACTCTTGTCAAAGTTCCTTTATTTTTCATTCTAAAATAAAGGGTATCTTCAGTTCCTGTTTTAATAGAATTTACATACAAATCATAAGTTGGAACATCAGGAATTTCAACATATTTCTTACCTCTATCACCAACAGTTATATTAATGTTTGTGGTATCAGGAAAATCTATCGTCGGCATTTTCAAACCAACAGGTGCAGGTGGAACAGAATCACAAGATACAGAACCTTCACTACGCTTTATAATGTTTTGAACTTCAGTAGAAAGTGGGGTTTCAAAACACCATTTACCTGCAAAGGTAGAGTTATTGTCATTACCCATACTGAATGAAGTACCACGAACAGGACCTGTAAATTGGTCTCCATTTCCAACATCTACTGGGCCTGCAGTTAAAATAGGACCACCCAAAACAACAGCGTGTTTCATTTCAACTTTGATAGCAGAACCATTCCAACCAGACTTATCAGGAATGGTATCATTCTGACCAATTTTAAGATATTCATAACCATACAATTTATATTTAAGCATGTACTCATATTGAGCTTGCTGGTCAGCAACACCATCATATACAAATGGTTTAACATCAGCTTCAGCACCAAACAGTGCTGTCACAAATAATAATATCCATAGAAGTTTTTTCATTTTTTCTCCTTTTCTTGTTCCATTCTATTTATAATCAGATAAATGTAAAAAAAGTGTTACCATTTGGCAACACTTTAAATGATTTTAAAGTTTATTGTAGAACTTAGTTTTCAGGTTCGGCAGTTGACCTTATTTCACATTCATAGACAAACTTTTCATCTGGACGATATTTCATCATATATTCTGTTTCTTTGTTTGGTTTCAATGGCTCATCAAATTCAATAGTGAATTTGTTTATATTTGCCTTGTAATCAAACTTAGTAACAAAATCAGTTCTTTCAATTCCACGGCCACTTTCACAGACGGAAATCCCAGTCAAAGAATCTTTTTCTGCTTCAGTCAATTCAGAACGAACATCACGAATGATTAGACAAGTTCTGTAGGAATAACGGCATTTTACTTTGTAATAAAATGTGTCAGGCACCACAATACTGTCACCTTCCTTCATTTCAAATTTAAAATCGTCCTGTGGAGTAGATACAGTTTCATCTACACTACAGCCAATGAACACACTAAGCAAAATTGCAAAGATTATTTTCTTCATAATGTTTTTCTCCCCAAATTTTTCTCCTTACAAACGCCGTTTGCTTGCATACCCATATTCTTTGCGTTTGTTACAAGTTCTGTTTTCTTTTTCTCACAAGCTTCTAATGATATGTATTCACTTTGTGTAGTGTGAACCAGACCATTAGAGAAGCTTGAAACGATAAAATATAAAATGTAGATTTTACCCATTACTTTCCTTTTGTCTTTGCCAGCAAATCAAGAACATCTGGCTTGCGGTACTTCTTAATCGCACCAGCATAATCCTTGTCAAGCAGCAACTGAATGGCAGCTGGCATAGGAATTTCCACATACCTTCCATCAGTATCCTTAAGGGAACAAACACAAGTACTTTCAAAGTGTTCAATTCCATTCACAATCAAAGCAAGGTCCTTCTTTTGTCCATTGGCGTCAAGGTCCTTTCGCCAAGTGAATACCGGTTCACAGTCAACATCAAGGAAAGTTTTCTGTGACATTTCGCCAGCATTTTTGCATTCTGCAACTTCAATAAAGTGTGCCATTGTTTTGTTCTCCTTTACTCAGCCATCT
>JAZSQZ010000070.1:0-5157 GCA_045538175.1 Clostridia bacterium | reverse complement strand
GCAATTTATCTACATTAAGTTCTAAAGTAGATACAATATCAGGTAAAGTAGACAAAAACACATCTGATATTGCTGCTCTTTCTGGTGAAGTCCAAACAAACACAAAAAATATCAAAACTGTAAGTGGTGATTTGTATGGATTGAGTGCAAAGACAGTTACTCAAATTGATACAGAAGGTCCATTAACCGCTGCAACAGAAGTATTACCAGATGGAACAGTAAAATACTTATTACATTGTGCCCCTGAAATTCCACAAACTGTTATTCACGGTAAAGATGGTATCTATGCAGAACGATATGGAACATCTGAATGGAATGTAGGTATTTCTGCCAAATATTTGTCTGCTAATGCACTTAACGATTTAAGTGGTAATTGGCAAAGCACTTATAATACAGTAAAATCTAATTTTGCTGAATGGAATAATGTTTCTGCTAAAGTAAATAGTGCTGATTTCATTCCTGTAAAAAATGATGTAGATGTTTTGAAAGCAAACTCAGCACATTATGCTGTTGAAAGTACAAATGAATATATCGCAGTAGATACTATTGGTAAAACATATAAATTAACATTCGTTAGTGGTGATTTAGCAACAAGAGCTTGGGTTGAAACACAAATTGCTGATTTTGGTGGTTTTGAGATTGCTGAACCAGATGAATATGGTAAACCAGATGTAGATAATCCAAACGCAAAGAAAATTTATTTGGTAAAAACAGACCCAGATGCAAAAGATGCTTATAGTGAATGGATTTGGATTGAAACAGGTTGGTCTTGTATTGGTGAAACCAGTATAGATTTAAAACCATATTTGACCAAGGCAGAGGCTTCCGCAACTTATCTAACTATTCTCAGTGCTGAAGAAATTTACCAGAAGAAATTACCAGATTCTGCCGATTTTATTCCATATTCTGGAAAAGGCATTATATCTGTCAAAGACCATATCATAAGTGCTGGCTCGGCAACCCCTATTGCTGGCTCAGGTATAGCAATAGATTGGGATGGTAACAATTACACCATATCTGTGTCAGGAGACTATCTTTCTGCTAATTCCTTGGCAGATTTAAGTGGAAGATGGGAAAGCGCTTATTCCGCATACAGTAATAGTTCAAACTATTGGAATGAAAGTTACAATATTGTAAATAATAGTTCAAATTACTGGAACTCTGCCACAAATATCGTAATAAACAGTTCCTACTATTGGAACTCAGCATCTGAAGCAGTTAACAACAGTTCCTATTATTGGAACTCTGCAACAACAATAGTAAATAACAGTGCTGAATATTGGAGTAGAACTTATAGTAGTTTTATTGTATTTTCTGCTGAAACAGATGTAGATTTAGACGAAATTAACGAACAGCTTCAAGACATTTATGATAATGTAATGATTACATCAGGTCTTGAATATGATGAAAATGGTAAAATCGCTGCCTATATGGGTTCTGCATTCCTTGGTCAGGAATACTTGCCAGGTGAAGGAATTGATATTACAAATAACATAATATCTGTTTCAGGACCATTTGCACAGAGTGGTTGGGTTGAAGATAACTTCCAACCAAAAGGTGATTATCTATCTGCAAACGCACTTAACAATTTAAGTGGTAATTGGGAAAGTACTTACAAGACTGTAAGCGCTAATAGTGCTACTTGGGAAAAGGTAAAGGACTTACATAATGTTGAACTTTCATCTACAAATAGTTCTATAGGTATTACAGCAACAACAGCCGAAGATGGTACTGTAAAATATGATTTATCAGTTGATGAAGTAGCTGTACCTGATATTTCTGGTGAAAATGGTGTAAGTGCTCGTTATGATGAAGCTGCTAATGGTTATATTGTAGGACTTGAACATAGTTCCTTAACATACTTTGAAGGTAAAAAAGAAATCAGAGTCGGTGACACACTTACAGATGGTATTATTCCATTTGTTGCAAGTGACTGTACTCTTGAAAATGTTACACTTGAAAATGGTATAATCACAATTCCAAGTAAGGTTGAAAAGGTTACTTTTTCAATAAATGAAACTGTTGAAGGAAATACTACTTATACATCTGGTGTTGCTGACCACACATATCAATTAAACAAAATTTCCTTGTATTGTGGTGAGTCTGAATTATTGACAACTCAGGATTATTATCCAAATGAAGTTGGTTTTAATGAATTAACACTTACATACACTCTTGACAACAGTAAGAGACAATCTAACCAATATTCAATTCGTTATAAAGGTACACCTATAACTGAAGCAGGTGAATTGACTGTAACTGTTTCTATCATTGAAGAAGTTCAGTCATTGAGTGAAGGTTCTGGTGAAGGTGGTGCTCGTTATACTGGTAGAACAGGTAACCCAGTAATCGTAGATAATAACACAAATGAAATTTATTTTGATGGTGATGTAGATAATTATACTGTAAAGACAACTTCAACAGATAGTAATCCAGATTACTTATCAAATAAGATTGCTGGTGCTGGTGTTGTTGGTACTTCTGTTGAAAATAATCAGGTAAAAGTATCATTGTTACCTTCATTAACAAATGGTCAAGTAATTAAAACTGTTAATGGTCAAGCAAAATGGGAAACAATACCTGAATTAAGTGGAGAAGCACCAATATGGGTTGATAATAACAAAGTTGGTTTATATTATGACCCAGACCAATTTACTGTTTCTAGTGATGGTTTACATTCAACATTACAGATTAAAATTATCACTTCAGGTGGTGTAATTGACCAGGAAGCATTTGAAAAATTATCAACTTTGGTTAATGGTCGTATCACAGAAACTATTCCTATTGGTATGGTGAATAGTTATGAAACACTTGGTGATGGTGGTGCTTTCTCTTATTTGTTTAGACCTACTATGGAATTTGATGTAAACAGTGGTACTGTTGCACGTATAATGACTCATAACTGTTCTGTTGGTACATCAAAAGCACAGGTAGCAATTTCTGAATTAAATGAAAATAATGCTAATTTAACAACTATGTGGTGGAGTGAAATTAAGGTATTAACAAATGCTGCTGGTACAGTTACATTAACAGCCAACCCAGGTTGTACAGAAACGAGAACTCTTTATCCTGATAGATTATATTACGCATCTGTTATTAACCGTGACCAACAAACACAATATGTAGGTTTTGAAAATAAGTTCCTTGATGATGCTGGTGCTTATGATATAGCATATTGGGCTGAACATTCTACAAATGGTTTTGCTGGAAACTTACCTTATTCATTGAATGGAATACCGGCTAGCAACTTAGGACAAACTGGTAATGCTAAATTAAAACCATATATCGCATTTAGAAATGAGGTTTAATGATGTTTACGAGTTATAATAAAGAGACAATAAGTAAAACACAAGATAGCTTTGCTTTGAAATACAATGATATTTACAAAGCATCTTTTGTGTTAAGTGGTCTTGACTGGAATTACAAAATCGCACCATATCTTGATAGAGATTTACACGAAAAATTATTAGAAGTAACTCAAACTGAAATGGCTCCTATCATTGAAACAGTTACAATGATTTTATCATTAATTAGAAGTGGTTATTTCTATACTGCAACTGTAATTCTAAATAGATTAGATGTATCAAAAAGTTCAAAATTGACAGAAATAAAAGCTTGGTTGCTTAAATCTTTGCTTGAAGCTGATGATACAGAAGGGGTTTAATAAATGGCAGAACAACAAATTATACAAAATCCAAGTGTTACACCAGGTGCTTTAAAAATTGAATTAAGTGGTGGTTATGTAACTGCCATAAGTGGACACCCTGTCGGTGGAACCGGTGGTGGTGGTGGTCCTTCAGTTGTTTATACTGGTGTTGAAGGAGAAATCAATGTTAATAACCAACAAGGTACTATTGGTCTTGCTGATGTAGTTAAAGGACAGTTGAGTTCTATTCCTTCTAAAGTATCTGATTTAAGTGACAGTGCTAATTATTATACAAAAGACCAAGTAGATACAAAATTCACCGATTTAAATTACGCACAAATTGGTGGACTTGTTGCTGCACTTGATAGTAAACAAAATAAACTAACTTTTGGTTATGATGATTCTGCTATTTCTTCTATAAATGGTTCTGCTATTGCTGGTCAGAACGATATGAGCCAGTATGCTTTAAAGAACGATTTAGATGTTGTATCTGGTGAAGTAGATATTTTAACTGACACATCAGCTAAATGGAATGAAGTAAGTGCAAAGTTTGATACATCTTCTTGGAATGCTTATAGTGGTAAATTCCAATTATCAGGTGATTATGCTACCAAATCAGATTTAGATTTATACTACAAGAAAACTGAAACAAGTAGTAAAGATGAAATTTCAAATGCTATTAAGGACTTCATTACAGATGATGATGTAACAGCTAAACAATATTTAACTGAAGCAAGTGGTAATGCTCGTTATATTCCAATACCTGAAGGTTTGTCAGATAACCAGTATTATGCTTATACAACATCCAGTTGGAAAGTTATTCAAGGTGCTGGTGATGTAAGTGGTATTTCTACAGTTGCTCACGATGATACTTTGACTGGTAATGGTAATAATGAAAACTTGGGAGTAGATACAACTCAAATTCAATCTAAATTAACTGATGCACAAATTCAAAACATTACTGATGTAACAACATTAAAGACTGCTAGTTCTACCTGGGATAATGTAAGTGCTAAACTAAATACATCTGATTTTAACACATATACAGCTACTACAGCACCAACAACATACCAGCCAAAAGGTGATTATCTTTCTGCTAATGCTCTAACAAACTATTATACAAAATCCGAAACCAGTGGTGCTACCGAATTAAGTACAGAATTCGCTAAGTACATACAAACTAATTCTACAGGAGTAGGTTTATCAGGTAATGGTAAAACTACACCACTAGGAATTGATACAGCTGCTGCAATTAATTTGACTAATGCTTCTGCTAAAAGTGCTGTTAGTGCTGATAAAACAGAATCAGCTAAATCTGCAAAATGGTTAAGAGATGATAATGCTAGTGTTTCAGCTAGTGATGTAACTGCATTACAAAATTGGGCTTCAAGCAACAGTTCTACTTGGAATAGTGTAACCGCTAAATTAACAACAGCACAATATGCAACTGATTCTGCAACATTTGTAACAAGTTCTAATGCTAGTATAAGTGCTGCTGGTGAACAATATGC
>JAZSQZ010000139.1:0-1768 GCA_045538175.1 Clostridia bacterium | reverse complement strand
AGAGGTCCATAACCCATATTGCTAAGACTATCTTCAATTTCTATATAAGTGTCACCTTCAAAGTTTTCATCTAATGAACCGTTAAAGACTTCTTCCAATTCATCAATAACTTGTTTTAAATCATCCATTTTTTCAATTTTGTATGATTTAGTTGAAAATCTATCACCTTCGGCACTTACATAAGCATCTTGGTCATACATTTTCAATGTTAGATTAGCAGGAATTGGTGTCTTTTTCAAAACAATTTTATATGTTTTGTTTTTTTCACCAGAAGAAGTTTCACCCTTGGTTACGCCCATATCTTTAATCAATGCAGTATATTCAGTATTGTTTTTAATCCAATCCTTAATAACTCTTGCCAAAGATGGGCCGTTCTTGCCTTCGTCAAGACGATAACCAGCATTTAATAAAATTCGTTTAGCTTCGCTTAATAACATATTTTACTCCGTTTATCTATTCTATTTATAGTTTTTGTGCATAAGCTTCTATTTCTTCTACAGATGGTTGGTCTCCACGCATAGTTCTATCATAATACCATTCTGACAAGATCTTCAACGCTCTGCCAAAGTCTTGTCCGTTTAATACCAACATCAATAATCGCATTACTGAGTTCTTTAGCGTGTGGCTGGACAAGTCTTGCCAATTTCTTCATATTAGCCAATTCTTCTTCAGTAATTCCTTCACCATCTATGATATTCATTAGTTCATCTAGCAAATCAAAGTCCTTATTCGTAACCATCTTGACAGTTTCTACCAAATTGTCACCAAAATCTGAGTAAGTTTGCATAGAACCATAACACCAACGCAAAGATTTAATCAGATCGTTTTCCAATCTGAACAAAGGAGCGGCTTTGAACAAATCCGCACCATACAACATACAGCCAAATGCAGCTTTTATGTTTTTATCAAATTCAGATGTTCCTTTATTAACTCTTCTAGAAGTCAATTTGACAGCAACTGACCAATCTACTACATTTTCAGGGTCAATTACTTCATTTATTTTAGTTTCTGAAATTAATTTGATTACATTAGCAAAAGGCTTAGCTCCATATTCAGCCGTCTTAATTAATTCACTTCCAATTCGTTCTTTTGCAATTTTAGACAAGTTACCTTTTATTTGATTAATTCCTTCAAGAGTATCTTTGTCTATCTTCATTCCAAAACGAGAAGCAAATCTAATGGCTCTTATAATTCTCAAAGCATCTTCACTAAATCTCTGTTTAGGGTCACCAACTGTTCTTAAAACACCAGCATCAAGGTCTTTTTCACCACCGTGATAGTCAATCAAGTTACCATCAGCGTCAATACCCATAGCATTAATAGTGAAATCTCTTCTAGCAGTATCGTCCCTAAATGACTTAGTAAATTTAACAGAATCTGGATGTCGGCCATCTGAATAATCCCCATCAGTTCTAAATTGTGTAACCTCAAATGCTTCACCTTCAAAAAGCACAAGGATAGTTCCGTGTGCTTCTCCATTATTTGAAGTACATTTGAATGTGTCATAAAGTTCTTCAATAGGCATATTTGTGGCAATATCTACATCGTGAACTTTAGGGTCTCCTTTTTCACCTGCCTTATGCCACAATACAATATCACGAACACAGCCACCGACAATATATGCCTCGTAGCCGTGTCCGTTAATTTGTCTACAAAGTTCTACACCTTTTTGAACTTCTTCATTAAATTTTGACCAATCTATTCTCATATTATTTCTTAACAGGTCTGCTATTCCATTCGTTATCGTCAAACACTACAGCTTTTCTTG
>JAZSQZ010000017.1:0-5179 GCA_045538175.1 Clostridia bacterium | reverse complement strand
ATATGAATAACATAAGCAGTTCTTCGTCTTTCTTCTGCGTCCTCTTTGTCACATTTAATCATATAATGGCAGCCGATAATTTCCAAAACATATAAAAGACCCATTACAATAAAAACATATCTTTCTTTGATACCGCTGGTTTCCATTTCGGCGCCTACAAACAAATTAAATAGAGTGCCGAATAAACCAACAACTAAAATTATATCTAATACTTCTTTCCAAATCATTAGAAATCTTCCTTTAAGTCATTGAGATTTTTCCACACCAAATACTGCTTATAGTTTTTTGAAAATTCAATTAGATAGTTCTTGAAATTTTCCAAATACTTATAATTGAATCTTATACCACACATAGCCCAATCAGGATTGTCTTCATTTTTGAAGGTATACTTCCAACATTCTGCATCACCATCAGTAAATGTTTTAATGATACCCAAAATTTCGTTTTTATATGTTGGAAGTTTCATAGTATGAAACACCTGGAACCTGTATGTTTCTTTGAAATCAGTATAGTCTTTTCGTTCTACTGTATAACCCAGGTCCCGAGCAGTCTTTTCAAGAGCATCAATAAACTCAGTTTCGCTAATTCTTCTAAGTTTAAACATCACTGTTATCCTTTTTGCTCAGCCAGTCCTTGATAATCATTTCGTGATGGAAAGCCAGCTTCGGAAGTTCGTTAATGTTGAACCAACGATGTTCTGCAGCATCATCATCAGCTTTGGCTTTATCCATCATCTTCTTAGGCACACGAACAGCGAAGGCTGTATCTACAATCTTCATTCGTGGGTCAAAGTTGTGACCATAAGTTTTAATTTGTACAAACTTTTCCGGTTCCAACACAAGCGAAGTTTCTTCACGAAGTTCTCGGGCGGCACCATACTGAAGGTCTTCATCTGTCTTTTCAAAAAATCCACCAGGCAAAGCCCAGAAATTTTGATACGGCGGCTTTTTGCGACGGATTAAAAGAATCTGGTCACCATTGTATGCAACAGTATCAGTAGTTACAGATGGTTCACCCCAACCATTCTTTTCCTTTGCGACAGCATATTCCTGGAGAAACTTCGCTTCTTCTTTGTCATAGTCAAAACCATTCTGATGGTAGAGCTTGTATTCCTTGATGTAACGGAAGGTCTGGTGAGTAATGTACTGATTTACATCTTCATAGTGACAATCAGGATTACGGCTCAAAATATCCCTGACCTTAGAAGCACTAACCGGTCGGGTAATATCAAAAGTTGTAAATTCAACTTGTACATCAAACTTAGGCATAGTATGAACCACACCGCCATCATTGAAGCCTTGTTCAAATCCCATTCTGCGGAAAACCAAAAATTTGAAGCGCTTCAAAAGCAAATCCCAGTTCACCCATTTGGCATCACACAGAGACTTCCATTCATCTTCACCAACACACAAAGTAATGCTTTTTTCCTGACCATAGAACTGTTCACACAAAAACGCATAAGTGCGTTTGTCCTGTATCATAAGTTCAGGACAATTTTTAGTGAACTTCGCATTGAGTAAGTTTCGTACCATTTCAAATCGGTCTGTCACATCAGCCTTGTAAGCCTTTTCATCTGTGTTCGCAACCGTAATGACCAAACGGTCATCAGCCTTCAAAATTTTCTGAATGGACTTAATAATGCTCAAATGAGCTTCAGTAATCGGGTCAAAACTTCCACCGTAAATATAAATCATTGTTGGTTTCCTTTATTTTGGTTGTTAAACTGCGTGTTCAAATAAGTAATAATTTCCTTTTCTGAACCATTTGCCATAGCTTCCCCACTTTCATTGAAAACATAGCAGGTATTAGGATCTGGTAAAATAGTTGTTCCATATCGTTCTATTCGCAAGATACTGTTCGGGAACGGGAAGCCTGTTTTAAATCCAACCAATTTACCATCTTTCATAATAGGGCCACACTGGTCAAGAACTTGTTTGACTTCGTTTTGAACTTCTTGTTTAGTTTTTTTCTTAAAAGGCCACATATTAATTCCTTTATTATTGTTGTTGTTAATGAAATATAACAAAAAACGAGTGCTTTGTCAATCCACACTCGTTTAATTAAGGTAAATTTTAGTTTACATTTCTGTGTAAATTTTTATTTACCAATATTGGCTCCACGCCAAACACCCATTATAAAGCCACAAATCATCCACAACATTATTCAAAATCCGAAAGGAAAGAATCCTTGGTAATCTTTTTCTTTTTGGAAGTCAAATAAATGTTATATTCCTTGATACGCTTCAAAATGTTTTCGGTCTTGACGATTTTCAGAACCTTATAGTCCTTGTTGTCTGGAGTAATTTTGTACACACCAGACTTTTCCACAATTTTAAATTCGGGATAAGAATGATGTTCCCAATAATTTGACTTGTGGTTCCAGCCATTGTTGCTGAGAATAAGTTTACCCTTTTGGTAAAACTCAGTATTCGGCACATCAGTTGGTACTGGTTTACCATTGGAAGTTGTAGTTTGTTCTACTTCCTGTTCTCCTGTTGAAGGATTTTCAGAGTAGAAATTCTTAATCATCTGAATGATGTTTTTAAAGCTAATCATTGTTGGTTCTCCTTATAAAAAGTCTAATTCAATTTTTAATTTTTTTACTGTTGAAACAATAAATTTGTTGTAAAGGTCATCTGTGACCTTTTTTACACCAAGCGCTTCTTTTATATAAACAGGGTCACAGCATTTTTGAATTTCCTGTTTACATTGATAGAATTGCTCAGCAAGTTTCATTTCGCCTGTTTCTGTTGCTTCAATCTGTTTCCATTGAAAATAATTGAACAGATACTTAGCACGGCCATCAGCAGTCAATGCACTGTAAATTTCTTGATTAAATTCATAGAGTTTTTGCATATCTTTAAAGAACTTTTCATCCATACTAATTTACCCATTCAATAGTTTTACAAGTATCGTGAAGTAATTCCACCTTTTTCAAAACCATATAACTTAGCTTATTTAACTTTTCTTTGTCAATTTCACCATTGTTATATTGTTCTGAATATCCTTCAAGTTCTTTTTCCAATTTTCTAATATCTTCTCGGTTACAATCTGTGCAAGCAATAAGATAACGAATTTTGTTAAAAACTGAAGTATATGAATCTTCACCAATTGCCATTAAACCAAACCTTCGTGATAGTGGTCAATACAATTCTGAACAACAGGTCCCAAGGAACGATAAAACATCTTAGGGTCTGTCACCCAATGGAACTTAATCACTTCAGGAACAGAAACGCCTTGCTGATTTTCAAAATAACTATTGCACTTAAGTTTAGTTAAATCTACATCAGCTTCAATCAAAAACACGTGCAAATCCTTCGTTTTAAGATATTGGAATAAACCGCAATCGTGGATTTTTTCGTCTGTCACAACAAAACCAGTTTCTTCTTTAAGTTCTCTCAATGCAGTTTCCAAATGAGTTTCAGTTCCTTCAACGTGTCCCTTTGGAATATCACAATTACCAAACTTATAGCTTCTTCCGTATGCTTGACAAGCGAGAATTTGGGTAGGGTCCTGTTTGTTCAAAATCACAAAACCACAAGAAATTTCCTTTGCCATAAAAAGCTCCTTTAAATCTATTTTATTTTAATATAGAAATTAAATGTTTACTTGTCAATATAATGCTGTCTGTTTTGTTGTAAAAATATCTTTACAAAAGGGTGGCAGTATTACACCACCACCCTTCCGTTCACTCCAACAACAATTTAGACAGGAACTTTCGCACCATCAGGTGCCGGAATATAAATGTCCTTCAACCAGACATTCTTGAACTTCGGCAGAATGGCGAGAATTTCTTCAACTGTCATATCATCAATGCTCTTGTAGTTGTACTGGGTACGAACATAATTAATATGACCTTCATCGTGACACATTGTCTTGCCAGTGCTATCCGAGAGCTTGACCGCCGGTTTACCATTGGCTTCAATGACCTTCATCACCATAGACAACGGAGCCTTTTTAGTGCCGCAAACAGTAGCACCAAGGTAAGTACCAATACCAAAGGCAATCTTAATGCGACCATTAAAGTGCCTTGCAATCGCAAGCGCCTTGTCAATATCCAAAGAATCAGACCAGCAAGCAACCTTCGTGGTCGGGTCAATGCCCAGCTTCAAATAGTGAGCAATCAGCATTTCACCCCAGCGAATTGGGTCACCGCTATCGTGTCTGCAACCATCAAACAACTTTGCAAACTGGAGAGTGAAATCTTCCAAGAAAGCCTTGAAGCCATAGTTGTCCGAAAGTGCAATACCCAAACGGCCATCATAAACATCTGCCCAGTCACGGAGCTTCTGCTTTTGAGCTTCACGAATGGTCAAGCCATTCAAGCCCTGGTAAGTTGCATCAAGTTCGTGAGCGAAGGTGCCAATCGCCTTACAATTATGCTTAATGGCGAGATACACATTACTTGTTCCGACAAAAGCAGGACACATAGCAAGCATACGGCCGACCATATAATCTTCCCATTCACTAGAAACAGTACGGCGAACAGAGAAATCACTGATGGTGAACTTAATTCCTTCACGAGTTGCAGCATTCACCTTTGTAATTTCACGGTCAAGGTTTGCCTTTGCCTTTTCCCAATCAAGTTTTTCATCTGCCATCCAAAGTGCCTGAACAATATGAAGCACATAAATTTCCCAAGGAGAAACTTCCTTTTGATAACCTTCTGCTTCAATGAACAGCGTGGTCTTCTTCGGGTCAGTGTAACACTTAATCGTGCGGCGCTTCAACTGGAAGTCCTGAAGGTATTCCACATAATCATCATAGAAATAATCTTCACGGCGGAAGAAAGCCAATTCCCATTCTTGGAAACGAAGAGTACAGAGCCAGTCAAGTTCCTCATTAATTCGGTCAACCAACGGTGCCAAATTAACTCCCTTCGTGCGGCACTTAAATTCCCACTTTGCCTTGTCATTAGAACGCTTCAGAGTATAGAACTGCTGCTGCGTGAACTTGTACAAATCGGTTTCAGTGAGAAAATTGATAATGTGCTTGTGGTGATAAAAGTCAGCACCATCGTGGTGCTTAACACCCTTCGGCTGTTCAGGTTCCTGTACCGGAGCCTTCTTTACAACCTTCTTATTCTTTTTTGTATTTGCCATAGTTTAGTTCCTTTCTAAAATTGTTGAAATCAAAATTATTAAATTTTATTGATTTTGTCAATATATGTTCTTGTAAAT
>JAZSQZ010000080.1:0-6356 GCA_045538175.1 Clostridia bacterium | reverse complement strand
ACCCTAATGTATTAAAAATGGGTGGAATTGATACAGAAAAATACAAAGGATTTGCTTTCGGCTTAGGACTTTCACGTTTGGCAATGATGAACTATGATATTACAGAAATTAGATTGTTAAACAGTGGAAACATTAAGGCATTAAAACAAGCAAAGATTAAGTAAGGAGAAAAGTAAGAGTTATGTATATTTCATTAAATTGGATTAAAAATTTCGTTGACTTATCGGGTATCGACGTAGAAAATCTTGTAAACAAGTTTACTATGTCTTGTGCTGAAGTTGAAGGAATTGAGTATAAGGGTAGAGACCTAAGCGGCGTTGTAACTGCAAAAATTATCGATGTGAAACCGGTTGAAAACAGCAAAAAATTGCACCTACTTCAAGTTGATGCTGGTGATGAAGTTTTACAAATTGTTTGTGGTGCACCTAATGTTAGAGTTGGTCTTGTTACAGCACTTGCAAAAGTTGGTGCTAAACTTGGCGATATTACTATAGGTAAAGCAAAACTTGCAGGAATTGAGAGCTATGGTATGTGTTGTGGTGGTGATGAAATTGGCATCAATGATGACCACTCAGGCATTGTTGAATTAGACGAAAACACACCACTTGGTAAAGACATTAAAGAAGTTTTAGATATTGAAGATGTTATTATAGAAATTGATAATAAATCACTAACAAACCGTCCTGACCTTTGGGGTCATTATGGTATTGCAAGAGAAATTGCTGCTATTGTTGGTAGAGAATTAAAACCACTTCAAATTGAAGATGAAAAGAATTTTGCTGGAAAAACAAAAACAAATATTACAGTTGACACTAAGAGTTGTTATCGTTATACATCAGCAAATATGGAAAATATCACAAAAACCAAATCAGATTTGAATACACAAATTAGATTATATTATTGTGGTATGCGTGGTATAAACCTTCTTGCTGATATTACAAACTATGTTATGTTAGAACTTGGTCAACCAATGCACGCTTTTGACAATTCTATAGTAAAAGATATTAAAGTTAAAGATTTGGATAAAGCTGAAAATTTCAAAACGCTTGACGATACTGATAGAGAACTTCCAGCAAAAACAATGGTTATTACATCAGCTGGAAAACCTGTTGCTGTTGCTGGTGTTATGGGTGGTCAAAATAGTGAAATCAACGACAATACAACTTCTGTTTTAATCGAAAGTGCTTGTTTTGATGGTGCAGTTGTAAGAAAAACTGCTGCCGCCTTAAAACTTAGAACAGAAAGTAGCGCAAGATATGAAAAAATGTTGGACCCAGAACTTACAAAAACAGCTTTGCTTAGATACGTTTATTTGGTAAAGAAAAACGATGATGGTGCTAAGATTTCTAGCGATATTGTTGATGTTTATAATTATAAATATCCAAAAATCAATATTAAAATTGAAAAAGAATATATTGATAAATATATAGGCGTAGAAATTCCAGAAGAAAGGATTATAGATATTCTTACAAAATTACAATTTAATATTGTAGGAAATAAAGATGGTGTATATGAAATAGAAGTTCCTACATTTAGGGCAACAAAAGATATTTCAGGTAAAGCAGATATTATTGAGGAAATCGCAAGGGTTTATGGCTATGATAATATTCCACCTAAAACATTGAAACAACCATTGATTCCTTCACTTTTAAATAAAGATGTTAAGCTTGAATATGATGTAAAATATAATCTTGCAAATAGATACAATCTAAACGAAATTCATTCATATTTATGGTATGACCTTGAAATGAACAAGATTTTAGATATTGAACCATCAAGCGTTATTAGGTGCGTAAACTCAATAAATAAGGATAACGATAAAGTTAGATCAACAATTATTCCAAGTTTATTAAAAGTTGTTTATGATAATAAAAACGCACAAAATGAGATTGGAATATTTGAAATCGGTAGAGTAGTTAAAGATTTAAATAAAGAAACTGGTCTTGTTAATGAAACAAAGAGTTTGGGTATTGTTCTTTATAAAAAACAAGGAGATGAAAAAGAACTTCTTGTATCATTAAAGAATATGGTAGATTATTTGTTTGGCTATATCATTAAAGCTGATTATGAATTGGAAATTGGTGAAAATACTGAAAAATATTATCATCCTGTAAACTTCTATAATATAAAAGTTGGTGGAAAGGTTGTTGGAAATATTAACTTGTTGCATCCTGTAACATTAAACAATCTTGAGAAAAATTCTGCAGTTGCTGTATGTGAAATCAATTTCACAGAAGTAATTGGATTGAAAACAAAAGATGTTAAGTTTGCTCCAATTGCAAAATTCCCAACAACAAAATTAGATTTCAACTTCTTAATTCCAAAAAATATGCTATATAAAGATATTATAAGTTACGCAAATAATATCGAAACAGAATTATGCTATAATGTTTCATTATTAGACATTTATGAAAAAGAAGATGAAGAGTTAAAGAGTTATACTTTACACTATGAAGTAAATAGTATGGAAAGAAACTTAACAACTCAAGATATCGAAAAATTCCATACAGCCGTTATTGAGAAATTCAAACAAAATAATATTGAATTAAAAATATAAACTATAAAAAAGTTCTATGTATATAGAACTTTTTTGTGTTATAATAAGGATACTATGATTTATTTAGATAATGCAGCCACAACAAAGGCATACGAAAAATGTAACGAAATTATTTCAAAGTACAATAGTGAGATTTTTTTTAATCCTTCTGCTATGTATAAGCAAGGATTTTCTTTGCAACAAGAATTTAATAAGGTTCGTGAAAATATTATAAAAATTCTGCATGGAGAACCCGACGGTAAAGTTGTTTTTACAAGTGGAGCAACTGAAGCAAACAATCTTGCAATTTATGGTTCTTTACTTAAAAAACAAGGAACTTATATCTTTAGTTCTGGCGAACATCCGTCAGTTTATAACTGTGCGCTTGACTTAAAATCAAAAGGTTTTGATGTAAAATTTATAGCATTAAATGAGAATGGTGAAATTGATTTTGAGCATTTTAAATCACTCCTAAATGGCAATGTTTGTTTTGTCTCACTAATGTTGGTAAGCAACGAAACGGGCGCTATAAACCCAATTAAAGCCGTTAAACAAGAGATGGTTAAAACTTGTCCGTCTGCAGTGCTTCATATTGATGCTGTTCAGGGCTTCTGTAAAGTACCTATTGATTTAAGGGGTTGGGGCGTAGATTCGTGCACAATTAGCGCACATAAAATTTATGGGCCAAAAGGTGTTGGTGCATTGTATTTTTCAAAAAAAGTTCACTTAAAACCTGTAACATTTGGTGGTGGTCAAGAGAACAATTTTAGGTCTGGTACATATAATACGGCAGGTATTATGGCACTAGATTTTGCGGCAACACAAACATATAAAAATCAAAAAGAAAATTATGATTTATACCAAGAACTTAAGAACACATTTTTGGAACAATTAAAACCTATTCAGGAAAAAATGATAGTAAATTGTGAAAATGGTGTCCCTTATATTTTGAGTCTGTCTTTTCCGGGTATAAGGGGAGAAACTGTTTTGCATATGTTGGAACAAGATAATATAATCATAGGCACAGGGTCTGCTTGTTCAGCAAGTAAAGTTGGAAACAGGGTTTTAGAAGAGATAGGTAGAAACAAGAGTGAAATTCAAGGTTCAATTAGAATAAGTTTTGGAATTTATAACACAAAAGAAGAAATCATTATTGCAGCAGGAAAACTTGTTGAAGCAGTAAACAAATTATATAGTATGTAGAGGAATAGTATGAAAGAAGTAATTTTAGTAAGATTTGGTGAGATTTTTTTAAAAGGCAAAAATTATGGCTTTTTTGAAAAGACATTGTTTAATAATATAAAAAAGAAACTCAATGGAATAAATCTTTCAATAGTTAAAACATCTGGAAGGATTATTATTAGCGATTTTGATGAAGTTGATAAAATGGATATTATTGAAAGAGTAAAAACCGTTTTTGGAACAGTCAATCTAAGTGTTGCTTATGAAATTGATACTAATATTGATAAAATAAAAGAGATTTGTGCCAATATTACAATAAACACAAATACATTTAAGGTAGAAACAAAAAGAGCAGACAAATCTTTCCCTATGCAATCTACAGAGTTTTCAGCCATGATTGGTGGAATTGTCTTAAAAAACAATCCAGGTATAAAAGTTGATGTTCACAACCCAGAAACCACATTAAATATAGATATTAGAGAAAGCAAAAAAACCTATATTTATTACGAAAAAATTGCTTGTGTTGGTGGTATGCCAACAGGAACTGCTGGCAGGGTAATGTTGCTTCTAAGCGGTGGAATTGATAGTCCTGTTGCTGGATATCAAATTGCTAAAAGGGGAGTAACACTAAGTGCCATTCATTTCCATAGTTATCCATATACAAGCGAACAAGCAAAACAAAAAGTTGTAGATCTAGCAAAACTTTTAAAAAATTATGTTGGTAATATAAATCTTTTTGTTGTTCCTTTTACAAAAATTCAGGAAGAAATTCACAAAAATTGTGACGACGATTATATGGTTACAATGGTTAGAAGATTTATGATGAAGATTTCTCAAAGAGTTGCAGAGAAAAATGGTTGTTGGGCCTTGATTACCGGTGAAAGTTTGGGTCAAGTTGCAAGTCAAACATTAGAGAGTATATTTGTTACAAATGACGCAGGCAAAGATATTCCTATCTTTAGACCACTTATAGCAATGGATAAAATTGATATAATGAAAATCTCTCAAGATATCGGCACATACGAAACATCAATTCTTCCATATGAAGATTGCTGTAGCGTTTTCTTGCCAGATAGTCCTGTTACAAAACCTAAAATGCAAAAAATTATCGAAAACGAAAAAGTTTTAGATGTAGAAAGTTTAATCAGTGATGCAATAGCAAATATTGAGTTAATAAAAATCAATTAAAAACAATTTAGACTTGAAAAATAATATCTATAATACATATAGGATTATTTGACAAGTCTTTTTTTTTAATGTAAAATTATAGTTAGTTATAAAATAAGTTATTGGAAGTAGTTTTTTAAGCTTGCTTCCTTAAGATATATTTAATTGGGGTAGTAATTCTAATCAAATTTACTTTCAATAGTTGATTTATAATTAAAAATCCATTAAGGATTTAAAAATAAATTTAATATAAAAGGAAAACGGTAAAATGATACATTGGGGATTTATCATAGTTGCCGTTATAGTTGGTTTGCTTGGAGGGTGTTTTTTAGCCCTTTATCTATCATCTAGAAGAACAAGCAAAAACAAGAATAACGCAGCGAAGATATTGGAAAACGCTTATGCTGAAGCCAAAACAGCAAAGAAAGAAGCGATTCTTGAAGCAAAAGAAGAAATTCATGCATTAAAAACAAAATGTGACGAAGAAATTGCTGAGAGAAGAATGGAAGTTTCTCGTGCAGAAAATAGAATTTTGCAACACGAAGAAAACTTAGCAAAAAAAGAAGAAGGTCTTGATAAAAAGATTGAAAATCTTGAAAATGCTCAAAACGAATTAAAACAAAAAGAAGAACAATTAGAAAAAGTTAAAGAAGAAACCATGGCTCTTAATTCAAAAATGGTTTCTGAATTAGAAAAAATTGCAAAGCTTACAAAAGAAGAAGCAAAACAATCACTTATTGATAAGTTTGTTGATGAAGCAAAACACGATTCAGCAACACTTATTCGCCAAATGGAACAAGAAGCAAGAGATACTGCTGATAAGAAAGCAAAAGAAATTGTTACTCTTGCAATTCAAAAATGTGCAACTGACAATACATCAGAAGTTACTGTTACAGTTGTTCCACTTCCAAACGATGATATGAAGGGAAGAATTATTGGTCGTGAAGGAAGAAATATTCGTGCAATCGAAAATGCAACAGGTGTTGATTTAATTATTGATGATACTCCTGAAGCAGTTGTATTATCTAGTTTTGATCCAATTAGAAGAGAAGTTGCAAGAATTTCTCTTGAAAAACTTATTATGGATGGCAGAATTCATCCAGCAAGAATTGAAGAATTAGTAGAAAAAGCACAAAGAGATGTTGATTCTTCTATCAAAGAAGCTGGTGAAAATGCTGTTTATGAGTCAGGTATTGTAGGTTTGCATCCTGAAATTGTAAAAACACTTGGTCGCCTTAAATACCGTACAAGTTATGGCCAAAATGCTCTTAAACATAGTTTGGAAGTTTGTCATTTAGCTGGCTTACTTGCAAGCGAAATTGGTGCAAATGTTAAAGTTGCAAAACGTGGTGCATTATTACACGATATTGGTAAAGCACTTGACTTTGAAATTGAAGGCACACATATTCAAATTGGTGTTGATCTTGCTAAGAAGTACAAAGGAAGTCCTGAAGTTATTCATTGTATAGAG
>JAZSQZ010000039.1:0-1669 GCA_045538175.1 Clostridia bacterium | reverse complement strand
AATAAGTTTTTCTTCATCTGTCATTTTAGAGTCCTTATTATATTTGCGAAAATTTTGTTATTGACTGTAATTTTAATTTCACAGATACCATCTTCCAGCATACGATAATTTATGAGAACGCCAGGAAAAGGATTTTTAGTTCCTTCAGCATTCATTCTTGTATGTGAAACAAACAAATAGGTATTTGGTTTATTCTTATAATCCTGCCATAGTCCATCAAAAGTTCTTTCACGAAATGTAAACTTTCTTTTACTTGAAAATTTCATTTCAATGGAATGTTTTTGAGTTTCAATTTTGTTTCGTTCAATCAGTCTGTCAATGATTTCAGATTTGCCAGAATAAATCCACGCTTCTCTTTTGGAATTGTAACGAACATCAAGAACACACAAGCCAAGGTCTAATTCTTTTTTACTTTCAATCCAGGAAAATACCATACGAAACTCCAATAATAACTATGACAGCAATCATCAGAAAACACACGCGCTTCCAGCGCTTTTTTGGTTTAGTGTTATTATAATCAGCTGCGGCACTGCCCAGACTGTCAAATATCTTGCCATTAGCTTTGGAATGAGTCCATTTGCCTAATGCGACTTCTCTATAAATTTCGTTTTCTTGTTTTCCTTTGTATATTGCCATTCTATTTAATTTAAAAAAGTTTACATTGTTTGTCAATATTTATATTGACGAAAGAGTTTGTCTCTGTTCTTTGTATATTTTTGTTTACAATAAAACAAGATGTTTGTATTGACAAATTCTGTAAAATTTACTATATTTGTTTTGAAATTGAGGTTAAAATGTATTACACACTGTTTGATAAGGAAATTGTGATTTCTGGTGAATTTGGTACCTATAGTTTTATAGCACCAGTCGCTGGTCTTCCCGATGCTTTCGCTTTCAAAATGGTGAATAGTATGGTGCTGGATTTCTATCGGCAACATAAAAACGATTTTCCTGACCCAAACAATGTAACAGTTTTTACTTCAAATGGAACTACAAGTTTAATTTACTACATTTAAGGAGATTTATGTCTAATTGGAAGTTTGGTCAGATTGACCCGGTTCGTATGGAAATTATCAAGAAGGATAAAACCACGCTTACGCTGGACCGTGATATTGAATTTAAAAGCTTTGAATATAGTTATGAACAACATAGACTTATGATTAAGGATTTGGTAGAAACTAACAAAATAGACAAGGACGATGTGGCTTGTATCAGAGTTTATTTGAACAAAGAACGCAAAGACCAAAAGTACTATTTCCTTGAATGGTGGAATGGAAAAGATTTTGAAGGACTAGGATTGTAATGAATACGATAAATGATGCTGAATTCAACCGACAGTACAAAAAACTGGAGAAGATTCTTCAGCATTATAAGCAATTTTATGGTGATGAACTTTGGTGGGACCAAAGTTTCGGAAGTTTTTACTGGGAAGAAATTAATAAAGAATACATTTATAGATGTTGGGTTTTCCCTGGCATTGAAGCACCAACTTGTTCTTGCATTTGTCCTCCAGGAACATATCATCCAGTAAGCAAAATCATATTGGAACTTGTATTCAAAAAAGACTTGATTGAAGTCAATTTGATTTGTGGAAAAGTTACGCCGATGGCTCAGTATGTTGGTGATGAAAAATTGTATACTTCGTGTACCATTGGTAGTGATTACCAAA
>JAZSQZ010000052.1:0-51934 GCA_045538175.1 Clostridia bacterium | reverse complement strand
GGTCTTAAATTTGTTTCAAATGGTGTTGAGCAAAGTATGGGTGTTGGAAACACCGAGAGCGAAGGGGATAACACATACAAACTATATTCAAAAATCAAACCTGAAAAAGATACAAAAGTTTATCGTATTTTAGATTTTGAGTTTGAAGAAAGTGTTTTAAAAAACCAAAAGAAATTGAAAGTTGATTTTGCTTTTGTTGGCAAGAAAAACAAAAAAGCAAGTTTGACAATAAGGCATAAAGATATTGAAGTTGTTGTTAAGTCTAGTGAAGTTTTAGAAGGGGCAAAAACAGCACCGATAAAAGAAAGTGACATTAAAGAAAGTTTGTCAAAATTAAACGACACATACTTTGTTTTAGGCGAGTGTGAGATAGACATAGGAGACATCTTTATTGCAAAGTCAAAACTAAATGAACTTAGACGTGACGCTGTCAAAAAATTAGAAGAAGCAATAATAGATAACTATAACAAAAAACTTCCAAGAGTTGTAAAAACAAAAACCGAAAAGGTTGAGTTTGACGCCTTTGAAGATATAGGTAGCTTCGTGGTTGTAGACGAGAACACAAACTATATCGGCGAATGCGAAAATATTGTTTTTGCACCAAGCGAATTTAACCTAAACACAATCAACAAACTAAAGGAAGAATACAAAAACAAAACTTGTTTTATAAATCTTCCAACCGTTGCAACTTATGATGATTTTGGGGTTGTTGATGAAGTTGTAAAAATTTCTAACCTAGGAGTTGTTGCAAACAATATTTATGGTCTATACTATCTAACTTTTGGGTACAAGGTTATATGTGGTTTTACAATGAATATTGCAAACACATATTCTGCAAAGGTTGTAAAAGATTTGGGTGCGCTAAATTTTGTATCATCAATAGAAGGTTTTGCAAGTGACTTTAAGTATGGTTTGTCTTTTGTAGGTAAGCCTATGGTTATGACATTTTGCCATTGTCCATACAAAACCATAAAAGGAAATGCTGATTGCAAAAATTGTAAATATGATAACAAACTTTTATTCAAAAACGCAGAAAAAGAGTTTAAGGTAAGAAGAATAAAAGTCAAAAATTGTTATTTCGAACTTGTTTTTCCATACGAACTTAAAAGCAAAAAAGACGGCGGCGAATTTACTGATTTAAGAAAATAAAAGACAGTTAATACTGTCTTTTTATTTTTCTACTTTTATATTCATTCTTGCGTGGTTAAATCTTAGCATAACTTCATATTTAGAAGTGTTTAGTTTTTCGGCGTAATCGCCTAAAGTTATGTGTTTGCCTAAAATTTCAACATCATCATAAAGTTTTGCTTTTGTGTCTGTTATGTCAACAATGCAAATATCCATACAAATATTACCGATTATTTTGACATAATCGCCATTAAGGTATAAGTAAAAATTGTTACTAAGACTTCTTGATAATCCGTCAGCATAACCCACTTGTACAACGGCAATTGTCATATCTTTTTTTGCAACAAAAGTCCTGTCGTATCCAACAGAGTCGCCCTTTTTTATTTGTTTTATGTTTATAATTTTGCTAGTTATCCTGCAAGCAACAGATGCCGATTCGTAAAGCGAAAATCCCACACGCACCATATCGCAACAAAGCAAAGGAATGTGGTTTGAGACAAAACTGTTTGCACAGTGTTTTATTGTTGATTTATTAAAAAGTGGTGTTATATTTTTAAATTTAAGATATTGTTTTAATATAAAATCCACATCAGTTTCTTTTGTCGCAAAATGAGTAAATACTCCTTCTATGTTAAGGTTTTTCATTTGTTTTATTTTAGATAAAAGATAAGATATTTCTTTCCTTGTTGTAAATCCAAAACGCGATAGGCCTGTGTCGATTTTTATGTGTATGTTTAGGGGGAGTTTTGGGTTTGTTTCTGGCAAGTCGCAAAAACTTGAAATCGTTATGCTTACATTGTTTTTAGCACACCACTTATAATCACATTTGTCGGTTTTTCCAACAACCAAAATCTTTGTTTCTTTATCAAAACGCCTTATTGTTTTTGCTTCGATTATGTTTGCAACTCCAAAAAAATCAACGTTATTTTTTAATATTTTGCATATGGTTTTTAAGTCATGTCCATAGGCATTTGCTTTTACCATTGCACAAAATTTTGCGTTGTGAGTGTTTGTTTTTATTTGCTTAATGTTTTCTAAAATTGCAGTTTTGTTTATAAAAAAAGTGGTATAATATTTCATAATAATTTATATGTATTGGTTTTAAAAAAGTTGTAAAAGTTTTATAAAACGCCACAACAAATATCAATTTATTTGACAAAAATAGACAATAGTTTAAAATGTTTGTAGGTGGGATTAAAAGGAAAATTTATGAAAATTACACTTGTTGCAGATGTATTTGGTCAAACCAACAACGGTACTTCGGCCACAGCATCTCGCCTTGTTGAAAATATGAAAAAAAGAGGGCACGAAGTAAAAGTTGTTTCAACCTATAAAGGAAACGACGAAAATTATTACACTGTGCCTGAGCGCAACTTTTATTTTTTTAATAACTACATCAAAAAGGTAAATGGTGTTGCCCTAGGAAGACCTGAAAAAAAGACAATTTATGAAGCAATCAAAGATGCTGATGTTGTCCACTTTTTGCTTCCTTTTAAGATGAGCAAAAAGGGTATCGATATTTGCATAAAAAACAACATTCCTTTCACAACTGCTTTTCATTGTCAACCTGAAAATATTACAAGTCACATTAAAATGCAAAAAGTTGGTTTTATAAACAAACTTATATATAAGTATTTTAATATTAAGTTTTATCACAAATGCATGTGTGTGCACTGTCCAAGTCAATTTATTGCTGACAAACTTGTTGAAAACGGATACAAGACTAAAAACTTTGTAATTTCAAACGGTGTAAGGGACGAATTCAAACCAACAAAATCTAAAAAGCCAGATGAACTTAAAGATAAGTTTTGTATTATGCTTTCTGGCAGATATTCAAACGAAAAAAGACAAGATCTTTTGATAAAAGCTGTAGAGCATAGTAAGTATAGGGACAAAATTCAAATTATCCTTGCAGGAAACGGCCCTACGGAAAAGACTTTAAGAAAACTTGGGAAAAATCTTCCAAATCCACCTATTATGTGTTTCTTATCAAAGGACGAACTTATAGAAGTTATAAACTTTTGTGACCTTTATGTTCATTGTTCGGATATTGAAATCGAAGGTATCGGTTGTATGGAAGCAATAAGTTGTGGAATTGTGCCGGTATTGTCTGACAGCAAAAACGCAGCACTTTATCAATTTGCATTGTCAAAAGAAAATCTTTTTAAAAATGGCGACGAGATTGACCTTGCAAAAAAAATCGACTATTGGTTGGATAACCCAGACAAAAAGGCAGAAATGAGCAAAAAATATGTTGAGTTTATGCAAGAGTTTAAAATTCAAAAATGCATGGATAAAATGGAAGAAATGTTTGAGTATGCAATAAAACACAACACAAACAAAAAGAGAGAAAAGAAAAATGTTTAAAAGACCAAGTTTTAATAAAAACATTATAAACATATCGTCAACGTTTTCAAATTTTTTGGGCAATAAAACAGATGTTAAAACTTTGCCAATTTTAGAAAACGAACTTAAAAAAGGATACAAAAATGTTGTATTTATTATCCTTGATGGTTTTGGTATAAACCCTATTAAGATAAACCTAAAAAAAGACAATTTGCTTAGAAAAAACATAAAGCAAAAACTTACTTCAGTTTTTCCATCAACCACAACGAGCGCAACAACAACTTTAATGTCTTGTAAGTATCCTATGGAGCACGGTTGGTTTGGCTGGAGTGTTTATCTTGATTTTATGGATAAAACTGTTGATTTGTATTTAAACAAAGATTCATATACAAAAGAAGAAGTTGATTCTAAAAAAATATTTAACAAACTACCATACAAACCTTATTACGAAACTGTAAACACAGATTATACAATCAATACAGTTTTCCCGGGGTTTGTAAAAGTAGGCCCGGTTAAAAACAACACAACATATAATACACCTAAAGAAATGGCAGATGGGATTTTAAAAGTCTGTCAAAAACAAGGCAAGCAATTTGTTTATTGCTACAACCCTGAGCCTGACGCAACTATGCACGAGTTTGGTGTAAGCAGTAAAAACGCAAAAGAAAAGTTTTGCGAAATTGTAGAAAATATCGAAAACCTTTATTCACAAGTTGAAGATACATTGATTGTTGTTTCTGCCGACCACGGTCAAATTGACGTTGGTGGATATATAGAAATTTACAAACAACAAGACATTATGGATTTGCTTGAAATAAAACCTTATTTGGAGAGCAGAGCCGCTGCATTTAAAATAAAACAAGGCAAAGAAAAAGAATTTGAAAAGTTGTTTAATTTGTACTATAAAAAAGACTTTAAACTTTTTAAAACGCAAACCCTTGTTGATAAGGGATATTTTGGTTTAAAAGAGTTTGACGGACATAGAAATATGCTTGGAGATTACATAGCAGTTTCAAAGAAAGATAAGATGTTTATTTTTGCAGAAGATAGACAGTTTTTTAAGGGCCATCACACATCTTTAACACAAGAGATGGAAGTGCCACTTATTGTCTTGTCTAAAAAAGCATAATTTAACTAGGGGTAATTTAAAGTGAATATTTTGATTACAGGTGGGGCAGGTTTTATCGGTGCAAATTTTTGCCATTATGTTTATAATAAAAGTGACAACTTTGTTTGCCTTGATGCCTTAACTTATGCAGGTAATAAAGAAAATATAGAAGACCTTCTAAACAACCAAAACTTTAAGTTTGTTTTAGGAAATATTTGTGACGAAGAACTTGTTGATAAGGTCATTAAAGAAAACAAAATTGATGTTGTTGTAAACTTTGCAGCAGAATCACATGTTGAAAATTCTATTAAAACCCCACAACCTTTTATTGATACAAATATCACAGGTGTTAGGGTTTTGCTTGATGCTTGTAAAAAACACAATGTAAAAAGATTTCATCAAGTATCAACGGACGAAGTCTATGGCGAGTTAAAAGATGGCGACCCCTCTTTTTTGGAAACTTCTCCCCTAAGACCTACAAACCCATATAGCATATCAAAGGCAGCAGCAGATTTGCTTGTGTTGTCATATAACAAAATGTTTAACTTAGACACAACAATTTCTAGGTGTTCAAACAATTATGGAATTTATCAACATAAAGAAAAATTTGTTTCAAAATCAATTCAAGATGTTATAAATAACAGAAACATAACAGTGCATGGAGATGGCAAAAATATAAGAGATTGGATAAATGTCCTAGACCATTGTGAAGGTATAAAAAGAATTATAGAAAGTGGTCGTTCAGGCGAAATTTATAACATAGGAAGCAGTGGCGAGAAAACAAATCTTGAAGTCGCCAAAATAATTTTATCTTGTTTTAAAAGTTCAAAATCTAAAATAGAGTTTGTCAAAAACCGAAAAAACAATGACTATAGATATTCGATAAATTATGATAAAATCTCAAAAGAGTTGGGATATAAACCAAAGTACACATTTGAAAATTCACTTCAAACCATTATAGATTGGTACAAACAAAATTCAAATTAGGGAGTTAAAATGGAAAAAGCAAAAGTTTATTTTTCAAAAAACATTACAGGAGAAGAAGTTGTAAAGTTATATAAAAAACTTGGTGTAAATTTAGATGGCAAGGTTGCTGTCAAAGTGCACTCAGGCGAAGTAGGAAATCAAAATTTTATAAGACCAGAATTTTTTGAAAACATTATAAAAGAAGTCGACGGCACAGTTGTCGAGTGTAACACTGCATACGAAGGCGAGAGAAACACAACTGAAAAGCACAAAAAAGCAATGGAAAAACACGGCTGGAGCAAGTATTTTGCTGTTGATATTTTAGATGAAACAGGGGATATGGAACTTCCTATAAAAGAAGGCAAACATTTAAGTATAAACTATGTTGGAAACAATATGAAAAACTATGACTCTATGCTTGTCTTATCTCACTTTAAAGGACACCCTATGGGTGGTTTTGGTGGGGCAATCAAAAACATCTCAATAGGTCTTGCCTCATCTTATGGCAAAGCAGTTATACACGGTGCTGGCAACCCTAAAGAAAAATGGACTGCCGATCATGATTCATTTTTGGAATCTATGGTAGAAGCGAGCGAAACAATACTTGATTATTATAAAGGCAAAATTGTTTTTATAAATGTTATGAAAAATATGTCAGTTGATTGCGATTGCTGTGCAAAAGCAAAAGACCCAGAAATAGCAGATATCGGTATCCTTGCATCAACCGACCCACTTGCATTAGACAGAGCATGTGTAGATTTGGTTTATGCTTCAAATGATAAAGGTAAAAAACATTTGATTGAAAGAATTGAAAGCAGAAACGGAATCCACACACTAGACTATGCAATAAAAAGAAATCTTGGAAATGAAAATTACGAACTTATAGAGATTTAAAAAAAACAGAGCTTAGGCTCTGTTTTTTGTTTTAGGTATTATTGTTATTGTTTAAGGCTTCGTATCTTTTTGTGCCCCACCAATTTGGAATCAAGGTTTCAAGTTTGACAGTTTTTCTTGTATCAAAGTCTGTCATAATTTCCATATCTTTGTTTTTTATATTTAGTTGCATAAAAAATTCTCTGCAAGCACCACATGGCATACCACCATTAACTTTTGGTGGTTTATCTCTAAAAGCAATCATTCTTTTTACGACAGTTTGTCCACTTTGTAAATACATATTAAGTCCGGCAACCCTTTCTGCACAAAGTGCGATAACTCCACTTGCACCTTCAATGCAAAAACCTGTATAGATTTCGCCATTTTCACTTTGTATAGCACAAACAACGTGGTGTGCTGTTATAAATGGGCTTACTTCTGTAGGATAATACTCAGCCTTTGCTTTTTCGTACATAATTTGCCAGATATCTTTTTCGTTTTCCATAATAAACATTCCTTTTGTGTTTTTAGTTTAGCATAAAATTTTTATTTTAAAAAACAAAATAGGTATAATCTTTCTTTGTGTCAATATTCTAATTCTTTACATATTATGAAATGAGCAAAGGAGGAATAATGGAAGAAAAACTTTTTTTATTTTGCGAAAATTATAATAGGTGTTGTGGGTGTAATAATTGTATAACGCCAAGAAGATTTGTTACAAACACAATTGTGTCCCCTGGGCAAATTGGCCCTGTAGGACCAACGGGCGCAACAGGACCGATAGGTCCAACGGGACCAACGGGCGCCACTGGTCCTTCGGGAATTGCAGGGGCAACAGGACCGACCGGAGCGACAGGTCCAACAGGCGCAACAGGGCCAACAGGACCGATAGGTGCAACAGGGCCTACAGGTGTTGTTGATATAGATAGTGCGTTTGTTGTAAACGAAGCAGAACAAACAGTCGCAAGTGGTGCTAACCTTAATTTAGGTACAGCAAGTGTTGCTGGAGAAGATATAAGTTTTGTTGCACCTGATACAATAACTCTTCAGCCAGGCACTTATTATATAAATTTTGAAAGCATTGTTTCAAACACAGCAGACACAGGTCCTGCAGGCGTTACAATTTATCAAGATGGGGTGGCAGTGCCTTCAACTGCAAGATATCTTGATGGTACGGCAGTTGGTGGAAATATTACGTCGCAGTATCTGTTTACAACAACCACGCAAACAGATATAACAGTTGTAAATGGTTCAACTGTGTCAAATGATTATGAACAAACAAATATGTCTATAATTAAACTTGCATAAAACAAAAAGCACATTTTTGTGCTTTTTATTTTTTTGATTAACGTTAATATTTATTTTGTTTTTTTGTGTATAAGTGGTAAAATTTAAGGGTAGTTTTTTAAAAAGGAATTATAAACAATGGAAATAAAAATCACAAAAGCAACAACATTAAAACAAAAACCAGAAGACAAAAATTTAGTTTTTGGAAAAACGTTTACAGACCATATGTTTGTTATGGATTATAGTGAAGATAAAGGTTGGCATAACCCACAAATTGTGCCTTACGGGAATATAAGTCTTGACCCTGCTGCAATGATTTTGCACTATGGACAAGAAGTTTTTGAAGGTATGAAAGCATATCGTTCACCTAATGGAAAAATATTGCTTTTTAGACCAGAAAAAAACTTTGAAAGATTAAATATTTCAAACGAAAGATTGTGTATCCCAAAACTTGATGAAGATTTTTGTTTAAAAGCTTTAACAAAACTTTTAGAGATTGACAAAGATTGGGTACCACACAGTGATGGCACTTCACTTTACATTAGACCATTTATAATTGCAACACAATCAGGACTTGGCGTACACCCTGCAAAAGAATATAAATTTATGATTATTTGTTGCCCTGTTGGTTCATATTATAAAGAAGGCTTAAATCCTGTAAAAATTTATGTCGAAAGTGAATACGTAAGGGCAGTCAAAGGTGGCACAGGTTTTATAAAAAGTGGTGGCAACTATGCTGCAAGTTTAAAGGGACAAGAAAAAGCCGAAAAGATGAATTATTCTCAAGTATTGTGGCTTGACGGAAGAGAAAGAAAATATATCGAAGAAGTTGGCGCAATGAATGTATTTTTCAAAATTGACGGAAAAGTTATAACTCCATCTCTTGAAGGAAGCATTTTGCCTGGTATTACAAGAAGGTCTGTTATCGAACTTTTAAAAACCTGGGGCATCGATGTTGAAGAAAGAAAGATAGAGATTGCCGAACTTGTTGATGCTTACAATAATGGCAAACTTGAAGAAGCATTTGGCACAGGTACAGCAGCAGTTATAAGTCCTATAGGCGAATTCAATTATGAAAACAAAATTATGGTTGTAAACAATAATGAAATAGGCGAGCTTTCGCAAAAACTTTACGACAGTTTAACAGCAATTCAATGGGGTAAGGCAGAAGACCCATTTGGTTGGTCTGTAAAACTTGATTTTTAATTTAAAAGAGAGATAATTTCTCTCTTTTTTTTATTTGGTAGCAAAAAAAAATTATGTTATACTTTAGTTAATAAAGGGAGAAATATATGAAAAAAATACCTGTGATTATTGATACCGATATGGGTATTGACGATGGTCTTGCAATGCTTGTTGCTTTTAGAAGCAACAAATTTGATTTTAAACTTATCACAACTGTTGCAGGTAATGTTACAATCGAAAATGTAAATCAAAACATTTTGTTTATGGCAGAAAGATATTCAAAAGACACACCTATTGCTAGTGGTGCAGGTCGTCCACTTGAAAAAGAACCAGTCTATGCAGATGATGTTCACGGCAAAAATGGTTTTGGAAATTTTGAATACGACAAACCTAAAAAACAAATAGACTACTTAGATGCAGTCGAAGCAATAAAGAAAACTTTAGACGAAAGTGAAGAAAAAATTACTTTAATTACACTTGGCCCACTTACAAATATTGCAAAACTTGTAAAGAAGTATCCTAAGTGTGTTGAAAAAATCGAGAAAGCATATTGTATGATAGGCTCATATACAGGTGTTGGAAATATTACAGATTATGCAGAGTTTAACGCATATGTCGACCCAGACGCAATTATGCCGGTTGTTGAAAGTGGCTTAGATATTATTTTTAGTCCTATGGAATTAGGCTGGGAAACAGCAATCACAAAAGATGTTTTCTTAAACAGAGAGATAAAAACATTCGAAGACGATATGGTTTATAAGATGATTGATGGTAGTCACGAAACTTATGGTGAAAACTTGTTTTGTATCCACGATTTATCAACAATTATGGGGATTATTCATCCAGAACTTTTTGTCTTTCCAAACTGCGATGTTGTCGCAAGCAAAAAGGGAGAGTCGACTTTTGGAAAACTTTATTTCCCATTAAACGAAAATGGAAAGTTTAAAGTTCAAAAGTGTAAAGATATAGAAGAAGTAAAAAAGATGCACTTAAAAGAAATTTATGGAGAGTAATGTGAAAAAGATTGCAGTTGTCGGAAGTATAAATACGGATTTTGTTTTCTCATCAAAACACTTGCCAAAACCAAGCGAAACAATCAAAGGGGATAGTTTTAACATTTACTTTGGTGGTAAAGGCGCAAACGTTTCAGTTGCAGCTTCTAGATTAGGCAAAACAGTTAAAATTTTTGGTGCTGTGGGAGATGATATCCATTCAAACGAAAATGTAAAAAACCTACAATCACAAAATGTTGATACAAATGGTTTGACTGTGCTAAAAGGCGAGATGGGTGGCTCTGCCTGTATCACTATGGGAGATGACACAAATTCGATTGTTGTAGTCCCTGGGGCTAATGGCAAATATGATACAACTTGCCTCAAAAAAGATATAAAAAATATTGTTGATTGTGATGTTGTTGCAACACAAATTGAAATACCTTTAAAAACTGTTGAAATTTTGATTGACGAAGTTTATAAGGCAAACAAAATTATGGTTTTTAACCCTTCACCTATAAGGGAATTAAAACAAGAACTTCTTGATAAGTGTTCTTACATAATTGTAAACGAAGTAGAAATAAAACAACTTCCTGGGTTTAAAACAGAAGAGCAAATGTTAAAACAATATAACGGACGCCTAATTTTAACAAAAGGTAGTGAAGGTGCATTTTATTATTACAACGGGAAAGTTGAAAACAAACCATCAATAAAAGCAAAAATTATAAACACAACCGGTGCAGGAGATACCTTCCTTGGTGCATTTTCAGTTGCAATCTTAGAAAATAAAACCTTGCCAGAAGCTGTAGAGTTTGCAAATCTTTGTGCAGGAATAAAGGTTTCAAAACAAGGCACACAAACAGGTATGCCAACAATAGAAGATATAAACAACTATAAAAAATAAAGGGGGATTTTATTATGGCTGTACACGTATCACCACACGAAGAAGGTTGGCAAGTAAAAACTGCCAAAGCAAAAAAAGCATACAGAGTTACAAAAACTCAAAAAGAAGCAATCAAGATTGGGAAAACTGTTGCTAAAAATCAAAAAACATCTACAACGATTCACGGAAGGGGTGGAAAGTTTAGGGCAGAATAATTAAATTTTATTTTGTTTTAAATTTGTTTGGTTAAAAGAATAATAAATGTTATTATTATAAAAATCAGTTAAGGGAGAAACTCTAATGATAAATGTTTTGTATTCAGGAAACTATAAGGTTTTTGATGGCCTTTTGATATCAATCTTATCAATGGTAAAACACACAAACGAACCATTAAACATTATGTGTCTTACAATGGACCTAAAGGAACTCGATAAAAGATACGTCGCAATTTCTAAAGAGCAAGAAAAGTATATCCAAAAAATTGTAAAAGCAAAAAACAAGGAAAGCGATTTCAAACTCATTGATGTTACAGAAATCTTTAAGGAAAACTTGATGAACAGTGTTAACATCAAAAATCAATGGACACCTTATGCAATGCTTCGTTTGCTTTGCTTTAAACTTGATATGCCAGATAAATTTATTTATCTAGACACTGACACAGTCCTAAACCGTGATATCAAAATTTTAAATGATGTTGATGTTGAAGGTTACGAACTTGGCGTTGTTAAAGACGCATACAATTGGTCAGACCCAAAAAGATGGGGATTGGTCTACTTTAACTCAGGTGTGCTTTTGGTAAATATGAAAGAGTGTAGAAAAACAGGTTTATTCGAAAAAGCAACAATTATGGCAAGAGATAGGAAAATGCTTTACACCGACCAAGATGCACTCAACCTTACTGTAGAGAAAAAGAAAATGCTTCCACTTATGTTTAACTCAAAAAACAAATGGAATAAAGATATTGTTGTTCACCACTTCTGTGATGTTAGAGAAAGCAGATTTTTCTTCTTTAGTAGAAAATGGTGGCACAGAATTAAACCTTGGGAAGTCGACTTTGTTAAAAAACAAATGTCGGCTTATGACGATATCTTAGATGATTATGTTGCAAGAAAACAATCTAAAGATTATCCTATTGTTACAATTGATTAAAAAATAAAACACACCAAAACGGTGTGTTTTTTATTTTGTATAATGTTTTGTATTTTTGTGTTTTTATGGTATATTTTAAGCGGAGATAAGAAATGAAAGAAAAGTGGAATGATATTGTAAAAATTTATAAAGGCAATAAAAATTTGCCAGAAGAAAAGTTTCAAGTGTTATGGGAACTTATATTTGCTGAGCATTTTGGATATAGCAGACTCAACGGCGATATTGATGTTCATAGGAAAATGCATATTGGATCAATAGATAGAGTTGTTCCTGATCTAATATTGCGAAAAAATAGTAAGGATTTGTTCTTGGTTGAACTTAAGAGACCGAATTTTTCTATCAGTGATGCATACGAGCAACAGTTATTTAGTTATCTAAAACAAATCAAGTGTGATATAGGTATTCTTATTTGTGATAAGATTTACATATATCACTATGATTATCTAAAAGATGATAAAGAGCAATTAAATTATAGTATTGAAATTAAGGAAGACAATAATGATGGAGTAAAGTTTCTAGAGTTGTTTTCAAAAGAAAGTTTTTTAAGAGAAAATATAATTCAATTTATTTGGAAGAAAAACGAAGAGAATTTAAAACTGAAAGAAGTTCAACAACAACTAACAGAAGACTTTGTTAATAATATTGTGTTTAATTATTTTTCAAAACTATATGGAGAAGAAGTCGTTACAAAAGCAATGTTGGGCTACAAGATTGAAGTTAAGAAAGCTATTATAAAAGACCCACGATCACCAATAGGACCAAGACCTGCTCCACAACCAAGTCCAACACCTAGTGCTAGACTTGGGGCTGAAATGGCAACCGATATATTAAGGCAAAAAGGCTATGATGCACACAATAGAAATACAACATATGCTTGTTATGGACCAAGATATAATGCTTATCCTTCAAATGTTGCATCTTATCGTTTTAGTCAAACTTTATATTTTGCATTAGATGATAATCAAGCAAAGAAATGTTATTTCTTTAAAATTCCAGCAGGGACATTTACTGTTGATGACTTTTATGTAAGGAAAGATAGGGATATGGCAGTTATATATAATACATACAACGACCCCGGGTTTACAGATAGACACTCAGGAATTCCTTTTAAGGATTTTTTGATTTTTGAATACGAATATTAAAAAACACACCAAAACGGTGTGTTTTTATTATATATAATATATATAGACAATTTCATATTTAATAATAAAACAAAAAAACAAGGCAATCGCCTTGTTTTATTTATTTAATATGCTAAGTAAGAAATCTCTACCAGCGGCTGGTTTATCGTTTCCACCCATACCACCAAGATCAAATACAGGAGGTGGTGGTGCAGCACTTGGAGTACTTGCAGGTTCTTCAACTTCAGTTGCAACCGGTGTAGGTGCAGGTGCTGGAGTTGGAGGAGGTGGAGGAGCAACCGGTGCAGGTGCAGGGGCTGGTGCCGGAGCAGGTGCAGGTGCTGGAGGAGGTGCAACATACTCTTGTTGTGGAGGAGGAGCATATTGCGGTTGCATAGGTTGAGCAGGATAAGGTTGGTTAGGATATGGAGCAACGAATTGTTGCTGAGGGTAAGGTTGATTTGGATAAGGATACATTGGTTGTTGCATATATTGTGGAGCAGGTGCAAAGTATCCACCCATCATAGGATCCATTGGAGCATAAGGAACCTCGTTAGAGATAACAACGCGTCTAGTTCTTGTTTTAGCGTCGTCGTAATCATCGATAACATCAATTCCGACAGCCATCAACTTCTTTATAGTTGCACTAGAAAAGTCTGATGCAAATTCCTTAACCATAAGCATAATATCATCAACGTAACCATCTCTTTCGGAAATGGTGTTGATGATATTATGTAAACCACTTATATTCCTGCAAATAGCCAACATATTGTTAATCAACATTGACTTACTCTTAGTAGCAATTATTGCTTTATCTTCAAGTAATTGTTCTAAGATTTTTTCTAATTCAGTTATCTTCATAAAATCTCAACTTAAAATTATTGTTTACCAAGTAAGTAGAAGCCGTGGGCGTTAGACATAACAGCGTCTTCTTGGATAATAAGACGTGGGTCATTAAATTTTTCAATCAAATATTTTGAATATAATAATGAACCACCACCTGTAAAGATGATTTTGTAGAACTTACTGAATTCTAATCCTAATCCCATTGTTTCAGAGTAAATTTTCTCTGCTTGTTCTTGTTTGCTTTGTTCAGCATATTTTGAAAGGTCGAAAACACCGAAAGGAGTTTCAACGTTTGGACTTTCAAGAAGTTTAGTATCAAGTTCGTGTGGGTTTAAAGCTTGAATATTTGCTTCTGGTATTTCTGTGTTAACAAGTTCTTGAATATTTGAAATATAGTCAGATGTACCTGTTTCGAAACCGAATGTTGAACGAACTCTACCTGATTCAAGGATAGCAATATCAGTTGTACCCCAACCGATGTCAACAACGAGAGCTTTTTGTGTGATAAGCTTATCGTTAAGTTTACCTGTTGTTGAATCAAATAAGTAAGAATACATTGTTCCTAATGGTTGTGGAACAACGATAACGTCAACGATTTCGAATTCGATATCTTCAACTTTTTCCCAAAGAACTGATTTGATTTTGTATTCACCAAGAAGTGATTTTTTGACATCTTCCAAAACTTTAGCGTTTTTAGCAAGTGCACTAGGAACACCTGTAACAACACGGAGTCTTTTTCTAACGCCTGGTTTCATAACGTTTGCGATACCAATAGCTGCTTCAACTCTAAAAGATTTTGAACCATATCTTGAGTTACCTCTAGCACCGTTACCAGCGACAGAGATGTCACCAACTTCATAAACTTGGTTGTCTAAAACGTACATATGGTAATCTGTTTTAAAAGAATAAACAAGACCAGCGTCTTTGATTTCTTTAACAGTGTTTCTGTAATAAACTCTTTGGTCGCCGTCAGCCCAAACCTTAATTGTAGAGTTTGCTACGTCAATACCAACAAGACCGTCAAGACCTGCTTGTGCAAGAGCTGGATCAACTTGTGGATCTACTTGTGCTTTTTTCTTTCCTAACATAAATTTTCTCCTTTATAATCGTTTGCATTTTGCAATTCAAAAACATTATAAATGTTAAAAAATAAAAATGTCAAGCAAAATAAAGCGATTTTACTATTTTTTAGGGGTATATTTAGTATTATTATAAATAATTTTGAAAAAAATAATTATTATTAGTAAAATTTTTGTAATTTGTTTTGTCTTTTTTTTGACTTGTGCTAGAATTACAAAGAAAATATATGAAAAAATGGGGGAAATTGTGGCTGAAATTCGTTTTGAAGACGAGGTTATTAGAATTCAAGAAGATATAGAAACGATTGATGTTGCCTATGATATTCAAGACAATAACCTGATTGCCGTAAAAACTCTTAAGCAAACGCTGAGCTCAAAAATCTATAATTACGACGACGGCATTAGTGTTTACCTAAAGTTTGAAGACAGTGGAAATTTCATAAATATTATGTTTGCAATTTATCAAGCCGGTGGCGAAAAGCAAATCTTGTCGATTCCAAGACACGCTGACTTGTACTTAAGGAGATTGGATAAATTCCACTTTCACCTAATTGCAAAAGATGAAATAAATTTTGAATCAAATTTGGTTGCTGTTACAATCAAGGACGAAACCGAAGTTGCAACAGTTCAATTCAACTTTACAAATATCTTAGATTACAGAATCATCGATGATAAGTATGTCTTAATCAATGGTTACGAAGACTTAAACGACGGAAACTACCTTTACACTATGGGTGTTTACAACCTTGCGGGCAAAGCACTTAAAGTTCTTTTAGACAAAAGGGTTACAAATCCAAACGGTTATGAGTTTGTTATACAACTTCTTCCAAACGGCAGAAGACGTCTTCTTGCAATCAACACTGCAAATGGTGGCGCTAAAGTTGTTGGAAAGGTTTTGCTTCCTGAAGGATATTCTAAAGAAGAAATCAACATGCTAGAAGCAAACAAGCAAATGATTAGAGATAGTGCTCAAGTCGAAATGGAAAGAAAGAAGGAAGAAACCTTAGACGATGAAGGAACTTCTGGTGAAAGTCAAAATGAAGACGATGGCGAAGAAAACGCCGAGGCAGAAGAAAATGTAGAAACTTCTGAACCTGCTGAACCTAGTGAACCTGTAAGCGAACAAGTAGCAGAACCTAGTGAACCGGTAAACGAACAACCTGCAGAGCCTATGGCGACACCTGAACAACCTGTTGTTGATGGCGAAGTTGACGAGAAAGAAAGAAAAAGACTTGAAAAAGAAGCCTTAAAACAACAAAAAGAACAAGAGAAACTTGCAAAGCAAGCCGAAAAGGAAAGGGAAAAGCAAGCAAAGCAAGCCTTAAAAGAGCAAGAGAAACAAGAAAAACTTGCAAAGAAAGAGCAGGAGCGATTAGCAAAAGAAGCAAACAATCCACCTGCAGATGAAAATGGTTAAAATGAGTATCTAATAAAAGAATAAGGAGGGAAAAATGTTAAATTTATTAGGAGCTTCAATTTTAAATAATCCACTAGCTTTAGCTGGGATTGTAGTAGGTGTGGTTGCAGTTGGTATCGTTGCAATCGTACTTGCAGTAAAAATGCCAAAGATGAAGGCAAACGCAAAAGCAAAGAAAGAGGCAAGACAACAAAAAGCCGCAGCTGATGCAGTACAAAGAGAAAAAGATTTGAGTTTTGAAGGATCACTTTTTGCAAACAAAGCAGCAAACGAAAAAGCAGCTGAAAAGGAATTCCAACAAAGACAATCAATTTCTTCAAACCCAGTTGTAGGTATCATGCAAAAGAAAGATGGTGAAACAACAAAAGAAGAATTTGAAAGAAAAGCAGCAGAACAAAAGAAGATGGATGCAAGCAACAACGTTCTTAACACAATGCAAGGCAAAAAAGAAGAAATGCCAGAAGTTGAAAAACAAAAAGCTGCAACAACAAAAGATACAACAGGTGGACTTCTTGGTATGCTTAAAAACGAACAATACGAAAACGACCAAGAAAAAATGGCAAAACTTGCAGCAAAAGGTCATAAAAATGCTAAAGAAAATAAGTATGCAGACAATTTATTTAGTCAATTGCACAATGAGCAATATGTAAACGACCAAGAAAAAATGGCAAAACTTGCTGAAAAGTCAGGTCACAAAACAGTTGCAGAAACAAACAAAACTGATGCATTATTTAGCCAACTTCACAACGAGCAATACGAAAACAGTCAAGAAGATTTAGACAGACTTGCAAACGAAAGCAAGAGAGAAGTTAAAACTACTGACGGAACTAGCAACTTGTTTGGATTGCTTCATAATGAACAATACAAAAATGATATTCCAAATAACAACAATGTTGGAAATGATGACGAGAATAATAATTAAGAATAGGGGGAAAATAGAATATGCCAGTATTTGGTGATTTCAAAGCAGACGGACTTGTTACAGCAGCTGCACCAGACAAAGTTATTGATGCAGGTATCAACAACAAAGCAAGAGAAGACTTTTGTTATGTTGTAAGCAAAACAGGTCTTGCTTACTACAAAAGAGTAGGACACGTTTGTGTCACAGGCACAGGTTCAAAACCACTTGCCGAATGCGTTGTACTTGGTGCAACAGAAAAAATGGGATCAGTTAATGTTCCTGCTTCCGAAATTAGCGACAGTGAAGAATTAGGCAGAGTTGCAGTTGTTGTTTACAAAGACGACGCTGTAAGCGGAATTTATTTGTTCACTTATCCAGAACTTAAAAAGGGTGGTCTTCTTTCAAGGTTTAAATACAACAAGAAAGATGATAGTTACACAATTAAGGTATCTGGAATTGAAAAATGTGCTGATAACAGATTTGGTGTAGTATTCAGCCAATATATCAATAGATAATAAGAAAGGGAGAAAAAAATGAAAAAATCAAAAGACAAATCAAAAGACAAATCAAAAAGTTTCAAAAAACTCAAAGTTTTGGCTGCATCTACACTTGGTTTAAGTATGCTTCTTTCCGTTCCACAAATGCCAAATTTGTTAAACCTTGTTGGTCAAATTGGTGGTGCAAACAAAAATCAAGAAGTTGTTGATTTCTCTGTAAAAGATGCAATCAAAAACAACTCAGCTGTTACAGGTGCAAAAACCACAACAGTTGAAGGTGCAAATTTAGGAAACATCGCACAAAACACAGGTGTTTCAGCTGGAAGACAAGGTGGTGGCCTTGCTGACCCTTCAAAACTTCCAACAAAAGAATCTGTTACGGTTTCTGAGGAAGTTGTTTCTTGGGAAGATTCTTTCTGGATAACTGATGCAAAAACAGGTGCTTATAGAAGAATGAATATGACAGAGCTTCTTGCACTAGAACCAGCACAAGGAAATATCTTTAAAAAACCAGATGCAAAACCTGGTATTTCATACACAATTTCAAATGCATTAGAATTTGCTTATTTCTCAGCAGTTGTAAATGCTGACTATGACCACGTAAACATTGTCAACACAACATTCCTTCTTGATGGAGATATTGATCTTGCAGGAAAAGCATGGAGACCTGTTTATGCTTTCAACAACACAGCAAGACACGCTGTAAACTTTGATGGTCAAGGACATAAGATTTCAAATGCTTATGTTTATGATAAATATGAATTAAACGAAGCAACAGCAAATGCAACTGATACAATTGATACATATTACAGAGCATCAATTTTCGGTAGCTGGGGTGATGGTTATATCAAAAACTTAGTTATTGAAAACGCAAACATTCAAAGTTGGAGAGATGCATCAATCGTTGCAACAAAAAATACTAGCTATAATTTGGCATCTGATTTTGAAAACATCACAATCAGAAACAGTAAGGTTGTTGGTGGTGGAACAAACGGCAATTATTATGCAGTTGGTATCTCAACAAACGCAAAAGCAATTGTTGACTGCTATATGGAAAACTGTGAAATCACAGCAACATATTCAGATAAAGAACTTCTTGGCGAAGACAGAGTATTAAATGCTTTAAGTATAAACAGTACCAACCATTATATCTATGGTTTTGGTCGCGCAATGAATGTTTATAGCACTTCAAAAGAAACAGGTATCAGAAACTGTAAAATTTACTTTGAAGAAGATTTTGAAAACTACAATGCATTAAAAAACAATGCAACAAGAAATGTTTATATTTCAGGTATTTCATACTGGGATTCAGACGGCTTTACACAAGTTTATAAAGATATCATTGTTGACGATTGTGATATTTACTCAAATGTTAATATTGGGGACGCAAATGGTGCAGTTGTTTTCCCAGATGGTTCAACAACAACAACTGTTCCTTACTATCACACATTTAACACTTATGTTTATGGTGGCGTTAGATTTTATAGAAACAATCAAAATGCAGTTGTAAACGTTGAAAATATTGAAATTAAAGATTCAAAAATTTATGACGAATTCAACTCAAAACAAACAAATGCAGAATACAGCAAAGATCAATACTTCCGCCACTGGTCAACAGTTGTTGGTGCTGCCGAAGTTTATACAACAAACCCAGTTGAAGGAACAACTTTATATAAAAATATCGTTGTAAGAGATTGTGATGTATATGCAGATGGTAACATTGAAATTATTGCAAACCCAACTTACAGAAGAACAGCAAGCAATCAATATATGCAAGTTAACTGTGATGGTGTTGTTGCAGGCCTTGCAAATGTAAATACAACCCCAGCAACAAAAACATCAAGATTTGAAAACTGTAAAGTTATTGACACTAATGTTACATCAAACAACGTTGTTAAAGTTAATGATGACAACAACTACTACGCAACAAGTGATACAAAAGCTGTTGGTTTAGCACTTACAAGAGGTAACTACACAGCAGATTTCTATGACTGCGTTGTAGAAAATTGTAATTTAGAAGCTGTTTCTGACATTGACAATGGTGCAAAAACAGAAGAAACAGATTATGCAAACCCAACAAGTTCTTCTGCACTTGTAATGGGTATCGGTAAAGGTTCATTCCACGCAAGTGATGCAACCGACCCAACAAAGGGCTGTAAAGTTTTAAATACAAAGATGTATGCTGAATCTAAGGACGCAAAAGACCCAACTGTTGATAAAGTTGGTGGTGTTGGTGGTTCTGCACAAGTCATCGGTATTGGTCATACAGAACACCAAGACCACGCTGTTATTGAAAACGCACTTGTTGATAACTGCGAAATGGAAGCAAAAGCAGAACGAACTGTTGCTTATGTTACAGGTTTGGTTACAACAACAACTAATTATGTTCGTGGTTTCACTGTTCAAGATTCAAAAGTTACAAATTCAAACTTAACTGCTTACTCAAAAGCAACAACCGCAATTGCTGTTGCTGGTGCAACAAACAGACATCATCAAACAATTGAAGAAGGAACAGTTAATGTTTTGGGCTGTGAAATTGACAATGTTAAGATTGAAGCAAATTCACAAGACGGAAATGCATATGGTGAAGGTTTGCTTTTAAGTGATGCTCCTGTTGTAAATGGTATCTACTTAAATGATAACAAAATCAACGAACTTAGCATTGTTTCAGATAGAGAAGCTGGTTATACATACCATTCTGCTGGTTTCTATATTTCAAGCACAGCAACACTTAAAGAAGTTCATGGTAACACAATTACAAACACATATATTGGAAACACAATTACAGATGCAGTAAGAGTATCATCAACTGCTCTTGCAGGTCTCGGTTTAATTAGAGGTGTTAAAGTTGCTGATGATGTTATTTCAATAAGAGACAACGTTGTTGATAATATTGAAATTAGAAACTTAGTTGAAGGCACAGATAGTGTTGCTCACTATGCTTATTCTGTTGGCTTAATTTGGTGCGAAACATCTGCTATTCTTGATGGATTTAATAACACTGTTAAAAATTCAACAATTTCTAGCGAAAGTAATGTTGGTAGCGTTTATGCATCAGGTATGTTTATGCAAACAAGCGACAGAAAATCTGTTATTGAAGAATGTTATGCATACAACAACGATGTATCAGCTGTTTATCACAGAGATGGTAGCAATGCTTCAAGAGATGTTTATGCAACAGGTCTTGCTGGCTGGTATGCAGCAGAAATTAAAGACTGTGTAGTAGGTTCTGGTAGAGTCTATGCTCACAACGACATTTCAACTGCTGGTGCTTCAGGTGTTGCTTCAACTCGTGGATTCACAAATGGTTACACTTCAAGAGCTAACAACGAACTATCATCTGTATGGCATGCAAGAATCACAGGTTGCTACAACTTTGCTGAAGTTACTGCTGAAACAGAAAGTAGTTCAGCTGTAACATATGCTGCTGGTATCGGTAGAGCAGAAGTTATGTTGAACTGTGCTAACTATGGTAATGTTACCGGTAACTATGCTGGTGGTATCACAACAGGTTATACACATGGTTCAGCTAACCAAACAAACACACAACACTCATTGGGTCTTACTGTTAGAAACTGTATGAATGCTGGTACAATTTGCCGTGCTAACGGTGGTGGTCAATCATTCGTTGGTGGTATTGTTGCTAGATACGAAATGAGATATTATGCAGAGCATAAACTTGTTCTTGAAAACAACGTTTCTGTTGGTGGTGTATACAGTGGTTATGACGAAGCAACTGATACATATTCACAAACACTTTCAACAGGTACATTTATCGGTTCTCTTTATGGTTACATTTCAATTCCTACAACTGTTGCAGAAGTAAATATCTATGATACAATCTCAATCAGAAATAACTATCTTCTTGTTGAAGATGGTGGCAAAAATGGTGGATTGTATTATGAAGATAATGTTCTTGCCGGCGTAGAAGTTAAGGGCAGAATCAATGCTCCAACTATCAACTATATCGCAACAAGCGAAGGTGTTTTCTATCAAACAAGTAATATAGAAACAAACAAAACACAATTTACAAAAATGTATAACGAATGTATGGGCGTTCCTGGAATTGCAAATACAAACAAACATATTGCATCAACTTATAATGCAGATACATTTGCAAAAGAAGATGAAGTTGCAAGTTATTATGATAAAACAGACGATGGCAAGTGGTACGAATGGGAATATACAACAAATGATGTCCCACAACTTAGCGAAATCACTGTTGATAGATTGATGGTTAGATATGATATCGGCGAATACAAAGGCTTAACACCAAATGTCGATATCGTTGAAAGAGGTGACACAGCTTATACTTATACTTTATCAGATGGTAGAGAAGATGGTTACGGCACACCAAGTATCATTGACCAAGCAGGTGTTTCACTTGATAACTGGTCAAAAGGTGGCGTAAATTACAATCCTAGCGATGAAGATACATCACTTACAAATGGTATCGTAACATATCACGCTGTTGTTAACTATACACCTTACACAATAAATTATGTTACTGTTGACGAAACAACTGTTTCTTGCGTAGAAACTACTGTTACACTTAACACAACAACAAACGAAATCACTGCAACATATGCAGGCACAAACCAACCTACAGGTTTTGAATTCCAAGTTAAGAAAGCAGATGTTGACGAATGGGTCACACTTCAACTTAAAGGTGTTCAAGCAGGTATCAAAACTGCAACAATTGACCTTGGTGCATACTTAGATATCAATTTCTTTGACACATATGCAGATAACACAGAAAACATTTATGTTCGTGCTGTCCCATCACTTGATATTCTTCGTGCATTTACAAAAACAGACTTAAATACTGAAGGTGAAGGTCACTATTCAATTACTGCAACTTATGGTGGTGTTGATGCTTTCACAAACCAAGCTCCAGATGGTGCAGAAGTTAAGATTGAAGTTAAAGCTGACAACTACTACACATTAAGACAAGTTACAGTTGCAGGCACTCCAATTGATATTTCAAACAATGCAGCAAGTTACACAATTGCAAGTGTTAATGCTGATACAGAAATTCAAGTCGAAGTTGAAAAAACACAATACGACCTTGATATTCAATTCCAAAACTTACAAGGCGTTACACTTGACAGCTCATTAGTTTCAACTCTTATCACAAACCCAACCGAAACTATGGCTGTTGAAGAAAGTCTTCCACAACTTCAAGCAAAAACAAATGTCAAAGGTTACAGATTTGTTGGCTGGAAACTTCAAGGTATGGATTCTTACCTTGCTACAACTGATGGCACAATCAATGATGGTTACAACATTTCTACTGCTGACTTTGCAAGATATCTTGCTGCAAAAGGTACAGAAACTAAATTCAGTATCATTGCTGTATACCAAAGACAATATCAATTCAACGTTACATTAAACAACCAATTCGGTGCTACATTTGCAAGTGAATACGAACTTCACTATACAGATGAAAATGGTGTCGACCAAGTATTAACAAACGTTGAAGAAGGCCCAGACGGTTCAACTTCACTTGTTGAATCTGGCGCTTATATGATTGACGAATCAACATTTATTCAACTTAAGATTAAACCAAACAAGAGAGTTGACGTTGTTGAACCTGAAAACGAACAATTCGGTAACAATGTTGTTTATGTTTACTTAACAGGCAACAAAGATGTCGCAATTGACTTCGAAATCAGACCACTTACAATCAACTCAAGCATCCTTAATGTTGAAACTCCAACTGAAAACGAAGGTCTTCCTGCTAACCAATTAGTCCACGCTGTTACTTACACAATTAAAGACGAAGCTGGTCAAGTTGTAGGTTCTTCAGAAGCTGGTTCAAAACTTAACATTAACGACAGATTGTCATTTGGTTGCTTAGATGATGTCTTGGCAACAGGTCAATTTAGATTTGTTGAAATGAGACTTAAAAACGTCTTAACAGGCGACTATGATGTTGTTGCTTTAAATGACGAAGGTCAAAAAGTTGTTGACGACGAATTCTTCAATAACTACGTTGACGAAGTTGGTCAAGTTGACGCAAGTATGAAAGTTATCAAACAATACAAAGCAGAAATCGTTGGCGAAAACCTTGTTTCTGAAGATGGCTTCACACTTGGTTCATACAGGATTGAAATCCTTGACGAAAACAATGCACTTGCTCCTGCTTCAAGATACACAATTCACGAAGCTAACAAGTCATACACATTAGATAATGGTTTACAACTTGTTGTTAAAGCAACTGTCGAAAACGATTATGCTGAATTCGCTGGATTTACAGGTATGTTCGAATCTGATACAACTTCAGGTCTTGAAGCTGTTGCAAACATTAGCGATAACAGAGCAATCAACTTAAGATTCGAAAAATCAACTTACACAATCGACGCTCCATACAACGCAACTGTTGGTGGTAGCTTAGAATTTACAAAAGAGTTTAAGCTCGGTGATACAATTTCTATCTCTTACACTCCAAGAGATAATTACCAAATCACTGGTTGGACAATTGCTGGCACAGAACTTGAAAAACTCGGTGCAGTTCAAACAGGTAACACAATTACAATTAAAGTTACTGAAGAGTTCTTAGCAGCAATGGAAAGCGCTCAAGCCCTTGATACAGAAAAACTTACATTGAACAGTGACATCAAAACTATGATGAACCCAACAATGTTCTATGGTATCATCGGTGGTGGTGCAGTAATTCTTGTCTTATTTGGAACTGTAGTTCTCTTGGTCGTTAGATCTAAGAAACTTAAGAAACAAAAAGAAGAGAACGAAAGAAAACTTAACGATATTGCACGTAAGTTCAATGTTGCAGATATGATTAAGGATCTTAAAAACTCTTAATAACAAATAAAAAAACACCCACTCGGGTGTTTTTTTTATTGATTAATTATGCTTTTGTTTTGTTTTTCTATAAGTGTTTCGGCGGTGGAAATGACTTTTTCTAGTGTCCAACCTTGGTTTGAAAAAAAACCTGATGTCCAATCGGAGAAAATTTTTTCTGCAAGGCAGTTTGTTCTTTTTTTAATTGTAGATGGTTTTAGGTTTTTTATCAAAAGGAAAAAGTATTCTTCAATTGTTATATCTTTTTTAGGTTTTGGGTTCTCTTTTGGGATAATGATAAATCCGTTTTTATCCACATAATATTGAGTCATCTGTTTCTCCTTTGTTTCCTATTTTAATTTTACACCCTGACTTGTACCAAAATTAACCCAAGGCAGAATAAGATTTAGGGCAGTTAGTTTTTCTCAAGTTTATTTTAAATATTTGACAGTTTTTTGTGTTTGGTGTATAACGATTTTAAACTTAAGTTTTTAAAAACTAAAACTAATTGTAATGAAAAAACTTATTATTGCTTAAGGAGATTTTATGAAAAGAGTTGTCGTAACCGGTGGTGCTAGTGGAATGGGTAGGGCAGTTGTTGAGTTGCTTTCAAAAAATGGTTACTATGTTTATAGTTTAGACATAAACAAAGGTGACGACCTTGAAAACGTAGAGCAAATCAAAACTGATGTTACACAAATGGACAGTGTTAAAAATGCATATGATATTGTTTCTAAAGATACAAAGGAAGTAGAAGCAATCATAAACTTTGCAGGCATTATTATGATGGAATCTTTAGTAGAAATGAGCGAAGAAGACTTTGTAAAGATTTTCAACATAAACGTGTTTGGCGCTTTCAGGGTAAATAAGGTCTTCTTGCCACTTGTTCTTAACAACAAAGGTAAAATTATTATCACAACAAGTGAACTCGCTGGGACCAAAATTTTGCCGTTTAACGCGATATATTCCATCACAAAAAAGGCGCTTGATAATTACGCCGAAGGGTTAAGGTTAGAACTTGGACTTTTGGGTGTGCCGGTTGTAACCATAAGACCTGGTGCTGTAAAGACTGACCTTTTAAACAAATCAACAAACGCCATGGACAAACTTGTTTCAAACACTGTTTTATATAAAGAAAACACAAGCAAGTTTAAAAAGATTGTTGACGCTCAACAAGGTGGGGCAATTCCTGCAAGCAAAATTGCGCAACTTGTTTTACGCATTTTAGAGAATAAAAAACCTAAATTTGTTTATACAAAAAATGCAAACTTTAAGTTAAAACTTTTAAGGGTTGTCCCAAAGACAATGTTGTTTAAGTTTTTAAAAGTGTTGCTTGCAAAACCTAAAAAAAGCAAATAAAAGAAATTTAATATTTCTTTTTTTGTTTAAATTCACGGAGAAATAAAATTGAAAAATATTGTTTTAATAGGTATGCCGGGTTCTGGCAAAAGCACAATAGGGGTGCTTTTAGCAAAGATGGTTGGTTATGATTTTGTTGATACGGATATTTTAATACAGCAAAGAGAAAACAAAAAGTTGTATAAGATAATTAAAGAAGATGGTCTTGAGTATTTTAAAGATATCGAAAACAAAGTTAATTCTAAATTAAATTTAGAAAGAACTGTTATTGCAACAGGTGGCAGTGTTATCTATGGTAAAACTGCAATGGAAAATTTGCAAAAGACAGGCACAATTGTTTATTTAAAAGTGTCAAGCGAAGAACTAAAAACAAGGATAGGTAATTTTGCAACAAGGGGAATCGCAATAGAGAAAGGAAAAACCTTTGATGATTTGTATATAGAAAGAACGCCTTTATATGAAAAATATGCCGACATAACAATTGAAAGTGAGAAAAACGATTTGGTTAAAACTGCCGAAGAAATTGTAAAGACTTTGGGTTTATCAATTTTATAATTAAGAATTAGGAATAGGGGAATAAGACCTTATTCTTTATTTTTATTTTACAAATTAGGGTTAAAGTAATATACTTTTTGTATGAAGAAGATTTTAAGTTTGTTTTGGTCGTTTTTCAAGATTGGTCTTTTTACCTTTGGTGGTGGGTATGCAATGATTTCTCTTGTTGAAAACGAGTTTGTTGAAAAAAGAAAGTTAGTAACAAGTGATGAATTTATGGATATGATTGCTGTTGCAGAGTCAACACCTGGACCTATCGCCATAAATATGGCAACAAACCTGGGATTTAGGCAATCTGGGTTTTGGGGCTCTCTCTTTGCAACGATTGGTGTTATTTTGCCTTCGTTTATCATAATGTTTGTTATTTCTTTGTTTTTAGGAAATCTCCTTGAATACGAAGTTGTTATAAAAGCATTTAAGGGCATAAGTTCGGCAGTTGCAGTTATCATTTTGTTTGCAGGTATAAAACTTGCAAAAAATTTCAAAAAACATTGGTTGTTTATTTCTTTATTTGTTGTTGCCTTTGTTGTGATGGTGTTGTCAGAGATAAAAATTATCAATTTTTCATACATAACAATTGCTCTTATCTTGTTTGGTGGAATTATGGGTATTTGTTTTTTACGCCCAGCAAAACAAGTTACAGAAGTTAAAAACGAAGAAAAGGGGGACGAAGAATAATGGTTTTCCTTGATTTGTTTTTTACATTTTTCTTAATCGGCACAGTTTCTTTTGGTGGGGGTTATGGTATGATACCCCTTATACGCTCGCTTGTTGTTGAGCGTGGTTGGTTAACATTTGAAGGGGTTTCAAACATAATTGCTATATCAGAAACAACCCCTGGGCCTATTGCTGTAAATATGGCAACCTATATCGGCTCAACCGTTGGTGGTTTTTTGGGAAGTTTGCTTGCAACAATGGGTGTTGTGCTTCCTGCTTTTATTATAATGCTAATTATTGTAAAGGTTTTAAAACGCTTTAAGGAAAATATTTATGTTCAAGCATTTTTAAATGGTGTTAAACCTATTGTAATTGCACTTGTAATGTCTGTTGGCGTTTTGATGATGGTAAGATGTTTTTATGTAAACTTTGGAGATTTTTCTTATGCCCCTACTTTTGACTTTGTGTCACTTGGTCTTATGGCAGGTTTGGTTTTAATAAAAATTGTTTATGCAAAAGTCTTAAAGAAAAACTTGTCGCCTATTATCCTTATAATATTTTCGGCAGCTATGGGAATTTTGATTTTTTAGATATTACAAATTTAATGAAAAAAAGAAACAATGATTTTGTTTCTTTTTTGTTTAAAACTTGTTGACAAGACAACAAGTTCTATATATAATATGCTTGTTGATAAAACAACAAGTGGTGAAATATGGAAGAAAGATTTGAAATATTTACCTTACTTATATCAAAATGCAGTAGGGCAATAAGAAAAATTAAAACCGAAGAAATGAGTGAGTTTAAATTAAAAAGCCCACACGTATCGGTTTTATATTATTTATATAGGTCAAAAAATGGTCTTACAGCAAAGGAGATTTGCGATATTTGTGAAGACGATAAGGCTTTGATTTCAAGGTCGATTGTACACCTTGAGAAAGAAGGGCTTATAGCTTGCGAATCAAAGGCCGAAAAAAGATATAAAAGCATTCTTACCTTAACAGAAAAAGGCGTTGTTATTGCAAAAGAACTCGCAATGAAAATAGATAAGATTGTAGATGTTGCAAGCATAGGGCTTAGTGAAGAAAACAGAAAGATTTTTTATGAAAGTTTAAATCTAATCTGCAACAATTTGCAAAAAATTTGTGAAGATTATGGAGATAAAAAATGAAAGCAAAATTGTTGGTTGATTCTACAACCGACATATCAAAAGCAGAAGCAGAAAGTTTAGGAATTGGTTTTTTACCTAACGTCTTTGGAAAGGCAAATGGGTTGTACAATAGGTGCACACGTTGGACCCGGCACAATTGGTATTGCTTTCTTTGACAAAAAGTAAATATTAGTTTAAAATATAGTTGATTTTTTATGATAGATAACAAATAGGAGTTTAAAATGATTAAGGTTTTTGTTGATTCTGGTAGCAGTATAAAACAAAGTGAAAAAGAAAGATATGATGTAGAAATTCTACCACTTAAGGTTTTGATGAAGGATAAAGAATATTTAGATGGGATTGATCTTGAAGTTGACAAATTTTATGATATGTTAATAAACGAAAAGATTTTCCCAAAGACTTCATTACCATCAATGCTAGAAACTGAAGAAAAAGTTATGGAATATGTTAACAAGGGTTATGATGTTATTATTTTGCCTATTTCTTCAAAAATTTCTGGCACATATAATATGTTAAGAACAATGTTCGAAAAAGAAAGTAAAGTTCACGTGGTAGACACAAAGTCTGCAGTCGGTGGAATAAGACTTATTGTTGACGAAATCAACAGAAATAAAGATTTGCCTATTGAAGAAGTTTTAAAGAAAGTAGACGAACTTATCCCAAGAATTAAAATTATGGCTGTGCCTGAAACACTTGAGTACTTACATAGGGGTGGAAGGTTAAGCAAGGTAAGTTATATTGTTGGAAGTTTGTTAAAAATAAAACCTATTATTTCTTTTAAAGATGGTTTTGTTGTTGTTTGCCAAAAAGCAATTGGACTTGCAAAAGCAATTAAAAGTATTGTTGCTTCACTTGCCAAATGTGACGAAAATCACAAAATCATACCATCATTTACATTTAACGACAAAAACCTAGATGACTTAATTTCTAATATGGAAGAAAAACATAAAAAATTGTTAGACGTAAAAGACAACCTCGACCTTGCAATTGCAAGCCATTGGGGACCAAATGCTTTTGGATTTATCTTTGTAGAAAAAGCAAACGTATAATTTTATAAATAAAAAAAGAATTAGGAATTTCCTAATTCTTTTTTGTTATTAGTTTTATTTTGCCACTTTTTTTGTTGTTTTCTTTTCTTTTTCTTCAACAACTTCTTCTTTTGTTTCATTTTCTTTTGGTGTTTCTTCGGTTTTGCCTTCTAGTTTTTCAAGTTTTTTCTTAACCTTTGCTGAAAATGTAATTGAGCAGAAACCACAAATCATACCGAGTATTGCGTAAACAACTAAGATACCTAACATTAAAAATGCTTCACTTACACTTGCAAGTGGTGATAAGCCAATGCCATAACCACTAAATACAAGTGAGATTGCTGTAAAGACACCTGTGATAGAATTTGTCCAAATTTTCTTTGTATGGTCAAGTTGCATTACGAAGAAATTCATAACAAAAATTCCAAGCATACAACTAATACTTATTGTCCAGACGTTTAGGGTAAAAGAGCCGGTTATAAGCATCATAATAATTGCAACACCAAAACCGATAACAAGACCTATAAGTCCCCTAATTCTTTCACTGATTGTTGCACCATAAAAAACTGTCCAATTGATAAAAGCAACCCATAAAAATGATGCACCTTCAACAAAAAGGCCAGCAAAAATGCAGTCTGCAAGGTACAAGCAACTTGCAATAACAGCAGTAATGAGTGGGAATGCAAAATATTTATAAAAAACCTTCATAATTTCCTCCTTGCGTTTTGAATATATCAAAACTGATATTCTTTGTCAAATTATTTATACTTTTAATAGCCGTATGACGATATTTATTTGAAAAAAGAGAAAAATTATAGTATAATATTGTACATGAGTAAAAATAAAAAATTAAATCCAGCAGCACAAATTGCAATAGGTTTCTTTTCTGTTATTGCAGTTGGAACACTTTTATTGTGTTTGCCCATTTCTTCGCAAAACGGACAATGGCTTCCTTTCATTGATGGTTTGTTTACGAGCACAAGTGCAGTCTGTGTTACAGGACTTGTAGTTGTTGATACGGCAGTTCATTTTTCTTTGTTTGGGCAAATCGTTATTTTGGTGTTAATACAAATAGGTGGTTTAGGTTTTATTACAATAACGGCTTTATTTTTTTTCCTTATAGGCAAAAGAATAACATTATCTGAAAGAATCACTATTCAAGAAAGTTTAAATCAAGAAAATTTACAGGGCATAGTTAAGTTAGTAAGGAATATTATAATTTTGGTTTTTGCAACTGAGTTTGCAGGTTTTGCTATGTTGCTACCTTCTTTTGTAGGATTATACGGATGGGGTGATGGCATATTTAAAGCGCTATTCACTTCTATTTCTGCATTTTGTAATGCTGGCTTTGACAATATTGGCGTTATAGGTTCTGAATTTGCAAGTATTGCAACATTTGCAAATAAGCCATTGATATTGATTCCTATTATGTTGCTTGTAATTACAGGTGGCATTGGATTTATAGTTGTCTTTGATATTGGCAAAAAATTTAAAGGTAAAGCATTGTCTTTCCATTCAAAAGTTGTTCTTATAATAACTGCAATACTTGTTTTTGGTGGGGCACTTATATTTGGACTTTTAGAATGGAACAACCCTGAAACAATAGGCAATTTAAGTGTTTTTGATAAGATAGTAAACTGTTTGTTTCAAAGTGTAACACCAAGGACTGCCGGTTTTGCAACTTTTGATACGTCTAAGTTGTCGCAAGGAAGCATACTTATTACAGATATACTTATGTTTATTGGTGGTAACCCTGCCTCAACTGCTGGTGGCGTAAAAACCACAACGATTTTGATATTACTTGTTACGATATTTAAAAGAGAAAATGCACAAGGGAATATTTCCTTTTGCAAGAGAAAAATCAATACCAAAATGATTAAAAAATCATTAAGAGTTGTTTTTTCTGCTATTGGACTTTTGGTAATATCAACCTTCTTGGTATGTGCTTTTGAAGGTGGTGCAGTTAATATTTCACAAGCAATATTTGAAACAATCTCGGCAATTTCAACCGTTGGTTTAAGTTTGGGTATCACCCCATTATTGTGCACAGGAAGTAAAATTGTGCTTGCGATACTAATGTTTGCTGGACGTGTAGGCGTTATTACATTGTCTTTGGCTTTGGCAAATAGAAAACCAAGCATAAATCAAGACATAGAATATCCAGATTCAAAATTGATGATAGGTTAATAGGAGAATATTATGGGAGAAGAAATTAAAAAAATTGACAAAAAAATGTCACAGTTTGTTGTTATTGGTCTTGGAAAATTTGGAAAAGTTGTTGCAACAAACTTAATAGAATTAGGGAATGAAGTTTTAGTTGTGGATACAAATCCAGAAGAAGTAAAAAAAATGGAAGGTATTGCTTCTGCTGCTGTTGTTGCTGATGCAACATCAACAGATGTTCTTCACTCTTTGGGGGTAAGAAATTTTGACTGTGTTATTATTTGTATCGGACACAATCTTCAATCAAGTATTTTGACAACACTTATTTGTAAAGATTTAGGTGTTAAGTATGTTGTTGCAAAGGCACAAAATGACCAACATAAAAAAGTTTTAGAAAGAATCGGTGCTGATATGGTTGTCTTTCCAGAAGTTTATATGGGAAAAAAGGTCGCAAGTATGCTTGACAATCCTAGCATGAATGAGATTATGAGTTTGACAGACAATTATAAAATTGTTGAAATTCCTGTTCCTGATGGCTGGTGTGATAAAACTATTAAAGAAATTGATATTCGTAAGAAACACAAAATCTCTGTTATTTTTATAAAAAGGGAAAAAGAAGTTATTTCTCCTGAACCTGAAACACAATTTCTCAAAGGAGATTTGTTGATAGTTTCGGGCGACATCAAGAAAATTGAAAACCTTAGCAACAAAACAAGTGAAGTCCTTGATGTTACTCATTCACTTCAAGACGCATTAGAATCAGAATAAGGAGTAAAAAATGAGATACACATATAAAACACAAGGTGTTTGCTCAATGGAAATTTCTTTTGATATAAATGGCGACATAATTACAAATGTATCCTTTGTTGGTGGTTGCAACGGGAACCTAAAAGCAGTTTCAAAACTTGTTGAAGGACAAACAGTTGATTATATTGTAGAAAAGTTGAGTGGTAACACTTGTGGCAGAAGAGAAACATCTTGTGCAGACCAACTTGCAAGAGCTGTAAGAGAAGCATACAACAAACAAAACTAAGAAAAAAACGAAAGTGAAAACACTTTCGTTTTTATTTTTATAAATCTTTTGTTTTATCTAAAATGTTTTTTGCACACTCAAAAAACTCAGCTTCTAAGAATTGCATATTGGTGGACTTTGTAAAAATCTCACAAATTTTTTTGGCAAATTCTTTATGGTCTTTGTAGTTATTTATAAGTGTCAAAATTTCTTGGTTTTCTAGGTCGTATTCGTCTTTTAGGTTTTCGTTATCGTCTATCACACCTAATGGGTCAATATGATTTAATTCTTCTCTTACGATATTAAACATCTTTTTATACCTTGTTTTTTCTGTTTCCATATTTAATCCCCTTGAGAGTTTTTTATTGCAGAAACTAGATTTTCCAAGGTTTCTTTGTTGTGTGCTGCAAGCCAATATGTTTTATTATTAAATACAAGTTCTTTGATGTTGCCACCTGCTTGTTTTACAAGATACATACCTGGGGTATAATCCCACGCTTTATCACTTGTAAAGACATATCCTGAAAGTTTTCCTTCTGCAATCCAAGAAAAAACTGTTGCAGCACAATAAAACTTTCTAAAAGTTCTTCCTTTAAGTTCTGGTGGAACATTTTTTGTAAGTTCGTCACAAAACTTTTGTTCGTTTTTAAGGTAAATATAATCTATAAGAAGTGTTGATTGTTCTTTTTTTGTTAGGTCTAAAATTTTGCCATCTTTGTATGCGCCTGTTTTGTCTGCATAAAAAATGTTGTTAAGTTCTGGTAAAAAAATTACCGAAGCGACTGTTTCAAAGTTTTTTACCATTGCCACTTGAATGCCCCATAGTGGAAGACCGTGTGCGAAGTTGATTGTGCCATCAATTGGGTCGATTGTAAAATAGTTCTCACACTTTTTTGTGTCTTTATTAAACTCTTCACTTATAATTTTAAAATCTGGATATTTTTCGTTGATTTTATTTATCAAAAATTTTTCGATTGTTGTGTCAAGATTTGTGATAAGGTCGTTGTTGTTGTCTTTTGCTTTTATCTTAAAATCTTTATTTATAAGTGTAGAAGATTCTTTTACTATATCAATCAAAAACTTTAAATCGTCTGTCATATAAAACTCCTGTTTATTTTATATAAAATTAGTGGTTTTATGTCAAGCAGAAAGGCAAATTAACAATTTTTGATATGTCAAAATAAACAAAAAAATAAAATCATATAAAATCCCCTTGAAAAATAGAAAACATTTGATATTATAAAAATAGGGAAGAAAAAAGGGGGTAAAAGAGTGGCAAATATTCTAGCAATTTTAAATGTAAGAATAGTAATTTTTGTCTTTGCTCTAAACTTGTTTTTTGCCCTTTTCCCAATTATTGATTTTTTTAAAAACTTTATCATAAAAGCAGATAATTTTGAACAATTTTTATCTACACCTAAACCCACTATTTAACGGGGTTTTTGTGTAGTTTTTTTATATACAAAACCCCACAGGAACTTAATATAAAAGGGGGTTTTGGTTATGGCAAAGTTGAATAGAAACCAAAAGTGTTTGTTTTCTATCCATTTGTTTAGAGGTGTAATGGAACTTTTTACCAACACATTCTTAACTTCTCACATTATAAGCATTACAGCAGAAAATGTTTTAAGTGAGGGGCTTTTTAACTCTGCAATTTTTTATATCGCACAATATGTATGCTATGCAGTGTTTTATTTCTTCATCAGTTTCTTTGTAAAAAGAAGCAATCGCACAATATTTTTACAACTTGGTATTGTCCTAAATTTAGGTCTTATTATAAGTTTAGTATTTTTAGCCGAAGTAATTTCAAGTTGGATAATTTTGGTTGGTTCAATTTGTGGAATATCAAATGCGTTATATTACGCAAGTTACTTCGTTATGAAAAACGAGTTTGCAAGCAGGAAGTCTATCAAAAAATATAATATCTTAACTGTTATGGGTGTAAACACAATCAAGGTCGTCGTGCCTACACTTTTAGGGTTTTTGATTGATAGTTCAAGTTTTGCAAACATCTCAATTTATATGTCAATAATTACTGCAATACAACTTGTAATTTCTTTCTTTATAATAAGTCACAAAAGAAAGGGTGCAAAACTTCAATTGTTGAATTATTATAGAGCACTAAAAGAAGACAAGGTTGCAAGCAGCAAAATAAAGTATACATACATCAACGCAATTTTATCAGGTATCAAAAACACATATAAGTTGCTTTTGACGGTTTTAATTTTATTTGCCTATAAAACAAATTTTGGTTTAGGGCTTTTTACATCAATATCTTCACTTGTGACAATGGGCTTGCTTATGCTATTTCGTGTGTTTGACAACAACCCTAAAACCAACAAACTTGCGATATATCTTATAATCGGCTTTTTGCCACTCGCTTCAAGTTTGTTTATGGTGTTTTGGTTAAACGAAATCACACTTATCGTGTTTAACTTCTTTTTAACGGTTGCAATTTATTTTTCAGATTACTTCGGCAGTAGCGAAAGAGATGCAATCATAAAACATATCGGTAAAAGAGAGTATATTGCAGAGCATCAATTATCAATTGAAGTTATCACTTGTGTAAGTAGAGTTGCAGCCTACTTTGTTATGTTGCTTATGGGTTTTGTTGCAAGTTTAATTGTGTTTAAAATCTTGCTTGTAGGATTTATGGTTTTGTGTCCTTTAAAATACATAGTTATGTATAAGCAAAGAAAAATTCGAAAAGAGTTTGAAGTCTTGCAAGAAAAAGAAGAGCAAAGCACAGTAAATCTAGAGCAACAACCAGCATAAAAAAAAGATAAGTTTTTGCTTATCTTTTTTTATTGTTTTAGGTTGTTGATTTTAAAGTCGATTTATAATAATATTATTATATGGAAAATAGATATAATCATTTTAATGATTTTTTAAAAAACAAGTTTGGCGAGCGCACTTTAAAAATCTGTATTGACGGTGGGTTTAGTTGCCCTAATCGTGATGGCAAATGTGGTGTTGGTGGGTGTTCGTTTTGTGGTGAGCGTGGGTCTGGTGAAAACACAAGAAACATTGATATAGCAAAACAGGTTAAAGACCATTTGGCAAGTTATAGGGGCGAGCGTGCAAATAAATTTATTGCATATTTCCAAAACTTTTCAAACACATATGCTGACATAAAAACCTTAAAACAAAGATATGACGAAGCACTTATTGACGGCAGAATTGTTGCCCTTGCAGTTGCAACAAGACCAGATTGTATAAATGAAGAAGTTGTAAGTTTGCTTAAGACCTATAAGGATAAATATTATGTTTATGTTGAGTTGGGTTTGCAGACGGTTAACGAAAAAGTTGCAAATGATTTTAATCGTGGATATAAAAACAGTGATTTTGTTAGGGCTGTAGAACTTTTAAATGAAGCAGATATTGATGTTGTCACACACATTATGGTTGGGCTTCCGGGCGAAGAAGAATGCGATGTAATAAATACGGTTAAGTTTATAAATTCGCTAAAAATTATGGGTGTAAAAATACACTCAACTTATGTCATAAAGGGCACAAGACTTGAAGAACTTTATAACAATAAAAAATATATTCCACCTAAACTTTGTGAATATGTTGATAAGGTTTGTGAGATTATATCAAACTTAAGAGAGGACATAATCGTTTGCAGAATAACAGGTGACGCCCCTAAAAATCTTTTGGTTGCACCTAGTTGGAATTTGCATAAAAAGATAATTTTAAACTCAATCACAAAAGCCCTAAATGATAGGAATATTATGCAAGGAGATAGTTTTAAATAGAGTATATCGTTTAACAAAAAGTTTGTTTTTTGGTATAATATATATAGCAAAAAGCAATATATTTGCTTTAAAAAAATATAAAAGGAGAAAATATGAAGAATAAGTTTTTTAGTTTAGTAATTGCTTTTCTTTTGATTGTGCCTTGCTTATTTTTAGTGACTGCTTGTGGTGGAAACAATATGAGTGTTGTGGTTAAACACACAACCGACCCTGGCATTAAATTACTTACTGTTTATGATGGTGATAGTCTTAAAGGTAATTCAAGCAGTACATATGTAGAGTACAAAGCAAGTGAAGGTAAAGACAAAAGTGGCAAAATCGAAAAAGGCAAAAATTATGTTGTTGTTATTGAATTAGTCGAAGGGTATGACTATGGCGACCTTAAACTTAAAGTTACGGGTGACGGCAGTGAAGACACAATGCACCTAGACAAAGTGGATAACCTTTTAAGAAGTATCGACAATCAAAACTATACGGATTTTGAAGATAGCACACTTCAAGGCGTTGTTTGGAGAGTTGGAGAAGACGCTGTCAATAAAATTGAAGTTGAGCTTATCGGTGCAACAGAAAAGATTCAATATAACCTTGCAGTTAGCAATGGTACAAGAACACACGAAAGTGTTGCAAATAACGAAGACTTGAGAATGTCACTTTATATTGATAATGTTGCTCTTAAAAATGCAGAACAAAAATCAGTTTTCACACCTGAAGAATTTTTAGAGTTTGTTGATACAGAAGTCGAAACAAAAACTTTCGAATACGGTCAAAACGCAAAAATCAAAGTTTGGTTTGATGGCAAAACTGTTCCTTTCAACAATAGATATTTTGTTACCGTTTATAATGCAGAATATGAATATTGGGAGTCAATTAGTTGGGAAGATGTGTATTATGATACACAAACAGGCGAATCAGTTTATAATATTGATATAATTAAACATACACACATTAAACTTGAATGGTTAACAGAATATGTAGACGGCAACGATTACGATAAAGTAATTGCCGAAATGACAAATCTTGAAAAACAAGCAGAATTCTCAACAAATTATTTTACACACGCACAAATTAAGGACACAGGTGCTGTGTTTACATTTGATAATTTTAAACAAGTTGAATATGACATTATTATGAAGGGATACACAAAAGTCATCCTTAATGATGGTTATGTCCTTACACAAGCTCAAAAAGAAGCAATGATTTCATATGAAGATGGTGTTTTAAGTATAAACGCTGGCAAAACCATACCTATTATGTATGAAAGAGATGTTGCTACAGGCAAAAAAAATATGTCTGATGGGGAATCAGAAAACAAATATTTTTTTGAAGTTGATGTTGATGCAAATAGTGTTGTTGAGGACACAAATGTAAAAACTTTGAAATTTAAAACTATCCATAACGGTAAGGAATTCGGTAATGGTTATCAACTTACAACACTTCCAGAAGATCACAGACTTAACACAATGTGTAGTTTTCAACACGATGGAATTATTAGAGTTGCTGACAGTGTAGATATATTTGTGTTTGCTGAAGTTCCAGATGAGGCACGTCTTGAATATAGATTCTTGTATTATCCAGGAAATGTTGCAGAAACTGGATACGACCTTATCGAAAAGGTAACAATAAGTGATGGTGAAAATAGTTTTGATGTAACCGTAGATACTGAAGATGGATGCTTCATTGGTACTTCAACAATTGAAGGTTTAACCTTAGAAGAAGAAGGATATTTCATAGTTACAAAAGCTGCTTTTGAAAGAATTGATACTTTAACACTTACAGTTTATATTTAAAAAAGAAAAAACTATTAGGATTTCCTAATAGTTTTTTTATTTGTTTTTGGTTTTTCTTTTTCTTCCTTTTTCACTTCTTTTAGCACAATTGCAGTCCTTGCAGGAAGATATAATTCTACATAATTTTTCCCGTCAAACTTTTTTGATGGATAAGTTATGTGATGCACAAAACCGTTTCCACCATATTTAAAGTCGTCACTGCAAAGGGCAACTTCATAATTTGCTTCGTTAAATATCGGCACAAGCACATTTGTAAGTGAATTGTTTGGACTAAAGTTAAAAGCAAATATAAGTCCATTACGATAAAAAACAATTGATTGTTCTGGGTTTTTAAGTAAAAGCAAGTCTGCCATTTTTTGATTGAAGATATTGTTTTCTTTTGCAAGTTTTATCATATCTTTATCAAAATCGCCAAGCCATTCGTATTTTAAAAAGCCGTTGTGCAACAAACTCCATTGTCTTCTGCAATAGTGGAAACTCCAATTGTTGCCTTCTCTTGGAAAGTCTATCCACTCTGGGTGTCCAAATTCGTTGCCCATAAAGTTTAGGTATGCTTCGCCCCCACCAGCAAGTGTAAAAAGTCTTATCATTTTATGTAAGGCAATTGCACGGTCAATTATTGGGTTGTGACAAATCTTATCCATTTCGGTGTACATAACTGCGTCGGCTAACCTAAAGATTATTGTTTTATCCCCAACAAGTGCTTGGTCGTGGCTTTCGACATATGCAACAGAGTTTTCCCCTGGTCTTCTCAAACAAAGTTCGCCCCACATAGCACCGATATCCCAAAGTTCGTCTTTTGTTTCTTTTAGGGTTTTTATCCACATATCAGGTATCCCCATTGATAGTCGATAATTAAAACCAATTCCACCATCAACTAAGGGCAAGCACATTCCTGGCATACCTGACATATCTTCTGCAATTGTAATTGCATTTGGGTTTATTGTATGTATCAAATCGTTTGCAAGTTGAAGGTAAGTGATTGCTTCAACATTAGTGTTTGTTGAAAAATATTTTTTGTTGTCGTCAAATGCTTCGCCAAGACCGTGGTCGTGATAGAGCATTGATGTTACGCCATCAAAACGGAAACCATCAAAGTGGTATTCTGTAAGCCAGAATTTTAGGTTTGAAAGTAGGAAGTGTATAACTTCGTCTTTTCCATAATTAAAACATTTTGTGCCCCAAGTAGGGTGGTCGCCTTTAGGTCCATCGTGAAAGAATTGCCAAGTTGTGCCGTCAAACATATTTATTCCTTCAGTGGTGTTTTTGATTGCGTGCGAGTGTACAATATCAAGCAAAACTCTTATTCCCATTTTGTGGGCTTTGTTTATAAGATACTTTAAGTCATCGGGATTACCAAACCAAGAAGATGCTGCAAAAAACGAAGATACTTGATATCCAAAACTTCCATAGTATGGGTGCTCCATAATCGCCATAAGTTGAATTGTGTTGTATCCACTTTCTTTGATTATAGGCAAGGTAATGTCTGCAAATTCACGATATGTGCCAACTTTTCCTTCTTCTTGTGCCATACCTATATGGGCTTCATAAATTAAAAGTGAATCTTCGCCCTTAAAGTTTTTATCGGTCCACCTAAATTTCTTTTTGTCATCTACAACTTCGCAACACCAAATATAAGTTTTAGGGTCTTGCACAACTCTTTTTGCATAAAGTGGTATGTGCTCTGTCCTTGTCATGTTTGCATCAACAATGGTTTTTACTTTACAGCCGTCCCATAGGGCATTGTCGCCATCAAGTCTTAATTCCCATACGCCGTTATCAAGCCTTGTCATAGGGTGGTCAAGCCAATGCCAATTGTTGAATTCGCCCGTCAAATAAAGTTGGTGTGCACTAGGTGCCCATTCACGATAAACCCAACCGTCTTTTTCGTGGTGAAAACCAAAGTAGTTGTGCCCATTTGCAAATTCGTCTAAGGTTTTCTTGTCTCCTAAAAGGCGCCATTTTGTGTGGTGATAAAGATGCATACGATATTCTATATCACCCCAAAAAGGTTTTAATTGCGGATTGTATTCAAATATTTTATACATTTTTACCCCCTTTTAAATATTTACAATATATAATATCTTTTATCTTGTCAAAAGTCAAAAAAACAACAAAGTTTTTTACTTCCTTGCAAATTTTATTTAAAACAAAAAACTCTTGTAAAAAAAACAAGAGTTTGTTTTGGAGCTGATGACGGGAATCGGACCCGTGACCCCTTCCTTACCAAGGAAGTGCTCTACCTCTGAGCCACATCAGCATTTATTTTGAATACGGGTATTATTATAAAGATTGGGTGGGCGTTTGTCAATAACTTTTAGGTAATATTTAAAGTCTATGGCAAAATGACTATTGACAAACCAGAAAAATAGTTTATACTTTTTATTGAGGTGAAAAGATGAAACCACTTGAAACTATTATTAAAGAAAACGAATATGCTCACATTTCTTTTTGGGCTGATAAATATGTTGACCTTATTGGAAACGCAAGGCCACAAAGAGCACACGAAACATTAGTTAGAATGGAAGAAAATCCTACAAGTGAAAGTGCAGAAGTTGTTGCAGCAATTAAGGAAACCGGACTTGATAGAATTATGTATCCTTTTTATAGAAATATGCTTATAGGTCACGGATTGCTTACTCCGGACGAAGTTGAAGCACAAGATAGATATGCTGCAAGTTATGGCAGACCTTGTGCAACTCCTGAAGAGTTAGAAGCAACAAAAGACGGAATCTTAACAACAATGATTGATAGCAAAAATAGAATATTAGATATGAACGAAGAAGACCCACTTTATGGTATGTATCAAACAAAAGGTGGCGAAACATTAAGACAAGATATTGTCAATCTTCAATCACACATTTTTGCAACATCATTTGATTTGCAAACAGTTTCAGATTATACAGAATAAAATAAAAAACACACCAAATTTGGGTGTGTTTTTTTATTTGTTTTTTAAAAATCAATATTGACATGAAAGGTGTTTTCCTTTATTATATGTATGTAAAAAATATTATATAAAAAAGGGGTAAAACTATGGACGGACTTATTGCTGTTGATGGCGGTGGAACAAAAACTGAATTTATTTTAACTGACACAAAAGGCAACGTTTTATCCCGTTCTATATACGCTGGTACAAACTTAAATTCTGTGTCATATGAAGAAGCATTGCTTACTTTATCATACGGCACAAAAGATGCTTTGGACCTTGCTGAATATAAAGGTATTGATGTTAAAGGTGCTTTCTTTGGACTTGCTGGTGGCGTAAATGGTAAAAACCAAAGTATTATTTATAAGTTTTTTAAACCTAGATTTTTTGAAAACATAAACTTTTCAAATCACGGGGACGAACTCAATGCAATAAACACAGGGGTTAAAAACGCACCAAACGGAATTGTTGTTATTGCTGGTACAGGTTCTAATGTAAGCGTTAAAAAAGATGGCGAAATTTTACCAAATCCACAACTTAGTGGTTGGGGATATATGTTTGACAACGGTGGCAGTGGCTATGATTACGGAAGAGATGCAGTCCTTGCTGCAAAAGCACACATAAATGGCACAGGTGCACCTACAATGATTACCGAAATGTTAGAAAAGAAACTTGGTTGCCCTGTTTTTGACGGGCTTAAACAAATGTATGAAGGTGGCGCAAAATTTGTTTCCTCCCTTGCTGTTGTTCCTTTTGATGCATATAGACTAGGGGACGAAGTTGCAACTGAAATTGTTTACGATCAAGTTCAAAATGTTGCAGCACTTATCAACAACGCACACTTCTCAATAGGCCCTGAAACTCCTGCAACTGTAGGTCTTGTTGGTGGAATCTTCTCACACGAAAGAACAGTTATCGAACCACTCTTAACTCCACTTGTAGATAGCAATTTGACTTTAGAATTTCCACAAGAAAATCAAATTTATGGTGCACTTATGGAGGCTGCAAAAAATGCAGGTGTTGAAACAGACGAAGAATTTTTGACAAACTTTAATGCAACAATAAATCAACCACTTATGCAAGACGATATGAAATTTTTACAAAGTATGCATTCTCCATCAGGCGGGCAAGAAGAATAAATATAAAAATAAAAAAAGGAATTAGTTGTCTAATTCCTTTTTTTTACTTTCTTCTTAAAATTTTCTTTGCAATATGTTTTATTTTTCTTTTTGCTCTAAAAAAGAATGTGAGTTTTGGTGGTTTTGGGCAATATTCACCGGTTGTTGTGTTGATGTCTAAAATCCAATTTACATCTTTGTCTTTTTTTAGTTTGTGTTTTGAATTTATATAATCCTGCATTTCTTTATAATAATCTAGATTTTTTAAAGCGAAAGATTTATTTTGCAAGGATGTTTTGAGATTTTGAATTGAATTTTCATCATAAGGTATTCCATATTCTTTTGGATTTGCTTTTGCGCAAAGCAATTCTGCAACAGTTCTTATACATTTATTACAGGTGCCACAGTTTAATCCTGTTTGTTTTTCCCAACAAATATGAATATGTGGTTTTGTTTTTGTCTTATAATAATCTGTTACTTTCAAAACTTTTTGTAAACGATTTGCCTCAAATCCATCATGTATGACACTTGTTTCTGCAAATTTTACAGATTCGTCTATTGAAGGGCGAGAAGCACAAGGTGTATTTAGAGTGTCTTTTGTTCGGGTTGAAGCAAAGTATATTGTTTTGATTTGTTTTGTAAAAATAAGAGGAGCGGATAAACAGATAATTCCGATACTATGTTGGAAGCCATGCCAATATTCATCACCAGAATCTTTAACGAGTTCTGCAAGAGATGGATAATTTAGACAATCCCTAAAATTTGTTTTTGCGGTGTTTAAAACAATATCCCTATTTTCATTTTTAAAATTCTCAACTATTAGGTTTCTAAGGATATTCCATCCTTCTTCTTGGTTAAGGTATATGTCGGAACCCCAAATTGATAGAAGTTCTAAATCTTCGCTGTGATGTTTTGTGTATGAATAATAAGAATCAATTCCACAACTAAAAAATAAAAGTTTTTTATTGCTAGGATTGTCGTATTGATTTTTTACAAGTTTTTTTGGAGAGATTTTTCCTTTAAAGTTCATCATAGGTGCCATCTCTTTGTATCCGTTTTGAATTTGAGGTATTGAATTGTAAAAATCTTCATCAAGTTCGTCAACAACTATTTCAACATCTGCAAACCAAGACATAGGCAAAACATTTGCAATAAAAGGGATAACTGCAATAGATTTTGGAGTCTTTGATATGTCGTAATTATATTCTATGAAAAAATGGTTTTCTTCATTTAAATATTTTTGAACGTTTTTAGATGGTTTGAAGTCAATTTTTACTACATTTTTTTCAACAGCAACATTTGCAATTGTTAATTTATCCATTTGTTCTCCTTTGTTTTTTATAGTTTAACATAATGAAATGTTTTAGTAAAATAAAAGAAACCCGAAAGGGTTTCTTTTTATTTTTTTATTCTTAGGTCGCATCCGTCAAAGTTGAATGCAAGTGAATTTGATTTATTAAATAAACGACTAAAAATTCTTTCGCCATAACGATTGTTTATATCGTTTGGTGTTAGGTTAGTTGTAACAATTGTGGTTAGGTTGTGGATTGCTCTTTCGTTTATTATAAGATACAAGTATTCTGCTGTTACATTTTTCAAAATCGGCTCTGTGCCTAGGTCGTCTATAACTAATACATCACAAGTTAAGAGTGGCTCTAAGATACTTGACTTTGTGTTATCAAAGGTTGTGTGATATTTAAGACTTGTGTTATTTAGACCAAAGGCAGTCACAAAAAGCGTAGGCACAAATTTTTTAGATAGGGCATTTATGATACACTCTGTAAGGAAAGTTTTTCCAACACCTGTTTTTCCACAAAGGACTAGGTTTTTGTATTTTGAAGTTGGATACTTTTCGCACCATAAACTTGCTTTTTCATAAATCTTTGTATTTTTTTCTGTTAGCTTATTTTCATTTTTGCTTTTTGCAAATGTGTGTGTTGTGTCAACCAAAACGCCAATTTGGTTGTTTATAAGTTTTGCCATAACTGCTTTTACGCAATTGCAAGTTTGGTTTTTATGTATGCCTGTGTCTTCACAAGTTTTGCAATTATATTTTGGCAAAAAGTCTTCTTCTTTAAGTTTTAGGTCTTTTAAGATGGTTGCTCTTTCTTTTTTTAGAACGCTTAGAAGTTCTTTTTGCATTTTAGTGTCAAGTTTATCGAACTCTAACTTTGCAATTTCAAATTCCAAATTTTTAATGTTTTGGTAATTTGTCTTAAACTTAACGTTCGTTAGTGCGTTGTCCAAAACTTCTTCTGCTTTTTCTTCTGCTTTTATTTTGTATGTGTTAACAATATTTTTTGCTTTTTTGTATAACTGAATTTTATTCATATTTATCCTTAAATTTCAATATCGTCAAGGTTTTCAAAAAGGGCATTTAAGTCGTCGTCGCTATAACTTCTGTGCTCATAAGCTTTTTGAACGGTTGTTGCTTTTTGTGTTGTTTTTTCTGTTTCGGTCACTTTAACTTTCTTTGCAGACTTTACATCCTCGACATTGTTTTGATGCCAATTTGATAAAATCTTGTTCATATAAGGGAATGGGTTTGATTTTCCAACTGAAAGTTCTGCAGCATAATCAATAAGTTCGCCGTTCATTTTCCAATCATAAACCCAGGTTCTATAATTCTTTCTGTCAAGAGAGTTAACCCTTCTATCAATACCAAGTTTTGTAAGAAGTTTTTTGATTTCCTTATCTGTTTTTGAAAGGTTGTCCATATATTGATTTATGCTTTCTGTTGAGATAAGACCAAGTTTGTAGAACTTATTTATTTTTTCGTCCATACCATCAAGAGTACGTATTGATGATTTAAAACAGAAATTTGCAATCTCTAAAAGTGTGTTTTCTGTATAACCCTTGTTTATCCAAGGAAGAACGTAGGTTGAAACAACATTGTCAACATTTTCGTAATAAACGCCGATTGCTTTATTGATATTTCTTGCTGTTTGGGTAAGGGCTGTTTTTTGTTTTTCGAACTCTTTTATTTCATAAACAGACATAAGTTTTTGTTCGTAATACTTAAGAAGAGTTGCATCAAGCATTTCATAACCATTTTTCTTTGTCTTTTTTGCAACTTCTTTTGCAACTTCGATTATGGTTCCTAGGTCAAAACCAAGTTCGTCTTTCCATTTTGAGAAGAATTGTTGATGCTCTAAACTTAAGTTGCCTTGGAATTTGAGTGCTTTTGCGACCTTGCTATTGTCACTTGTAAGTGTGCTAAGTGTTTCAAGGTGTTCTTCAACTTTTTCGGTTGTTCTAATTCCGTCTCTTGCCCAATTTTTTGCAACCGTTAATATGTAGGAATAACCTATGTTGTCGCCTTTTGTGTTTACGCAATATTTCATAATCATAAGCAAGGCATCAGGTTGCATTTTGGTGTTTTCTAAGAAATCAATATACTCATTAAATTCGTTTGGTGTAATCTCTCTTCCTTCGATAATTTCTTGTGCTTGAAGGGTAAAAGATGAATACTTTTTGATGTTTGAAACTTTAACTTTTTTAAGAGCGTTTTTGACAGGTAGGTATCTAACTTCTATTGGGTCAGTGTTTAAAACTTGAATCAAGTTTTGGTCTTGCCAATAAAGGAAAATATTTATAATGTCTTCTTTTGTAAGACCTAAAACATTTTCAAAGTTTTCGATAGTATTGTCAAAACTAGAACTATTTTGGCATTTAAGCAAACCAAACAAGTATACCTTTACGCAATTTTCTGGGGCGTATGGTAGATAGTCGTTTAAAAACGAAGCATCAATTGTGATGCTTGTGTTAGCAATAAATCCAGATGAATATTTACAAAATGCCATAAATCCTCCAAACAAGTACTCTTAGTTTAGCAAATCTCAAACCTAAAATCAACTTTTATAAAATTATATTTTTCTTTTGTGATAACTGCCCAAACAAATGACCTAAAGTCTTTAAAATAAACTTGACACAATATAGTAAATTTAATAAAATTAAAGTGGAAGGAATAATATGAAAAATGTTCTTTTAAAAATAATAATTGTTATTGCTTTTGTTGGCATTTTTGTTGTGGGTGGAATCCTTATTATCAAAAACAGAAATGTTGATTTGATGGCTTATAACACAATTAAGATTAAATCAGAAGAAATTAAGATTGATGAGTTATCAAAAAATGCTCTTAAAGTTAAGGACTCGTATGACGGGGCCTTAGATATTTACGCAAACACAGTCTATGCTATGATTTACAACACAAATCTTGGCATTGATTTTTATCTTGATTATCTTGTAAATATTAGGACAATTTCAAGAGGCGAGCAAGATATGTTAATTGAAAAATATTTAGCATATGGTGATGCTGTTAAAAAAGCAGAAGAAGCCTATATTCTTTATGATAAAACATACAAAGAAGCTGATGTTGGCGAAAGCATTAGAAAAAATATCACAGCAAACGCTGGTACTTTTGTAACAACATATTTAGATGTTTACAAAGCAAATAGTGAGTTTTACAAAAGTTTGGTTGAAATCATAAATAAGTATTCACACAATGGTCACAGGGATTACAATTTTATTGAGTTTAGACTTCATATGATAAATGCTTTATCTGACAACTGTGTATCTGTTATTGAAGAGAATATGCAAAAGAGAATCAACACCGGCTCAAACACAGGTCTTGTTGATATTCAAAATGCACAATGCTTTACTGATTACCGTGACTTTGCTATAAAAGCAAACGAATACGAAGTTTCAAAAACTTATATGACAATCGAGTTTGATGGTTTCTTGATTAAGTGCAGAGAACTTGATATTGTTAAACTTATTACAGAAAAGTCGGATTATGTAAAAACTTTAAGTGAAGAACAAAATGTTATAGCTGCTGATGTTTTGGCTTTCATTAACTCAAAGTTTGGCATTGCAGTTTAGGAGGTAAATATGAAGAAGATTATTTCAATTTGCCTTATGCTTTGTGTATGCTTAACAGTTGGTTTTGTATTTGTTGGTTGTGGTGAAAATCGCACCGTTGATGATTTAGCAACATACTATACACAAATTAAAGAAACCAACGAAGTTACAAAACAATTTTTTGCAGGCAATAAATTAAGAGTTGACTTTTCAGGTAACGCAGCAGTTTATGCTGATTACGAAAATGCAGATTCACACGCAAACATTTTAAAAAGGGTTTATGAGCCAATTTTGACTGCTTCTTCAAACTTTATGGCAGCAAAAGTTAGTATTTCAAACTTAAAAACTTTGGCTGGGGATATGACACAAGAAGCAAGAAATAACCTTTATAAAAAACTTCAAGACCTTGATAACGCTCTTCAAGAGTTTGCAAAGATTAAGGAAATCTATGAAAGAAGTGATGGCACATTGCAATTTACAAAATTGTTAACAGCCTATAACAAAGTTATTGACGCTTCTTTTGAACTTAATATTGAGTTTGCTGATAACTATTACCTAAACGGTATTGGTTACAAAGATTTCTCAAAAGTTGACGCAAAAATTATCGATGCAGACTGTAAGGATATGATGTATTACAACAATATGCTTCTTGCTAAAATCGTTTTTGATTTCTCTGTAAAATCATACGAACCTAGCAATCCTTTGACATCAATCAACGATTGGTACAACAATAGCGAGCAAATGACAACATATCTTGCAGATTATATTACAGTTGCACACAAAATCGAACAAGCAGAATCAAAACAACTTGCAACAACTCTTTATGAAGCAAATCCAAACGAGATCAAACAACGTCTTTATCAAATGCAAGTAACACTTCCATCTTTTGTTGAAAACAGAGAAATGTTCTACAACGGTGTTGAAAACTTTAGTTTCTCAAGATACTACAAACAAACAAACAAAGAAATCTATCTTGAAAACTGTTCTGAAAAGGAACAATCATATTTCAAAATCAGCAGAAACTTCTTAAAAGATAGATTTAGCGAAAGACTTGCTTTGGTTGAAGGTTTATACGATTATTACCTTACACTTTGTAATTAGTTAATTTTGCCAAGCTTTGTCTTGGCAAATTTTAAATAGGAGAATTTTATGGACTACAAAAAACTTGCTGACCTGCTCTTTCCAGATATTAAGGTTACAGCAGATGATTATTTAAAACAGGCAAAAAGGAATTTGCCACAAGATGCAGATGTCACAAGGACTGCACCAAGCCCAACAGGTTACCTACATATAGGTACAGTTTATGGGGCATTTATTGATAAACTTATTGCAAAAAAATCAAATGGTATTTTTTATATGCGACTTGAAGACACCGACAGCAAAAGAGAAGTTAAAAACGTCGGAACAATTGCATACGATATGTTATCCTACTTTGGTTTAAAGCCAGACGAAGGTTATACCGGAGATGATAGAGAACAAGTTGGAGATTACGGAAGTTATATTCAATCTCAAAGAAAAGATATTTACAGAGCTTTTGCAAAAAAACTTGTTGAACTTGGCAGGGGTTTCCCATGTTTTTGCGAAAAGGCAGAAGGTAAAGAAGAAATTCTAAAAAGAAGAGAACAACAACTCGAAGAAGAAGCAGATATTACTGCAAAAGATCCTTGTAGAGATTTAACACTAGAAGAAGTCGAACAAAACTTAAAAGCAGGCAAACCTTTTGCAATAAGGCTTTTATCAAAAGGTAGCGCAGAAAATGTTATTAAGTTCCACGACTTAATCAAGGGCGATAGAGAAGTTAGAGAAAACGAAAAAGATGCTGTTGTTTTGAAAAGTGATGGCATTCCACCATATTCCTTAGCACACATTGTTGATGATACATTGATGCAAACAACTGTAGTTGTAAGAGGTGAAGAGTGGTATCCTTCTTTAAATGTCCACTTAGAACTTTTTGATGCTTTTGGAATTAAACCACCAAAATATGCACATACTCCTGTTATTTGTAAAATCGATGATGACGGAAATAAGAGAAAGTTAAGCAAGAGAAAAGATAGAGAAGCTGATGCAAGATACTTTGTAGAACAAGGTTATCCTGTTGATAGCGTTATGGAATACCTCTTAAATCTTATTAACAGTGATTTTGAAGATTGGAGAAAACAAAATCCAGATACACCATATATGGATTTCCCATTTGATGTTTCAAAGATTGGTTCAAATAACCCTATGTTTGACTTTGTTAAACTTGGCGATGTTTCTAAAAATGTTATAAGCAAATTTTCAGCAGAAAGAATTTATGACGAAGCTTTGATTTGGGCAAAAGAATTTAATGTTGATTTTTATAACCTTATTAAAGACAAAAAAGATTTTTGTTTGAAAATATTTTCTATTGACAGAACAGGTGATAAACCTAGAAAAGATATTTCAAAGTGGAGCGACCTTCCAGAACTTTTTGATTATATGTTTGAAGATTTTGAAAAACTTACACTTGATAACTTTAACTTTGATGAAAAAGTTGAAAAGAGCGACATTGTTGAAATATTGAAAGCATACAAAAACACATATAATGATGCTGACGAAAAGCAAGTTTGGTTTGATAAAATCAAAGCAATTTGTGAGCCACTTGGATTTACTTCTGATATGAAAGCATACAGAAAAAATCCAGAAAATTATAAGGGTAGCGTTGCAACTGTCAGTGGTGTTATTAGAGTTGCAATCACCAAAAAGCAAATGTCACCAGATTTGTATGAGATTTGTAAACTTTTAGGCAACAGCGAAGTTGCAAAAAGAATAGATAAAGTTATTTCATTTTTAGGATAAGGAGAAAAATTATGAGTAAAGACAATATTATTGTAGCCGTTATCGGTTTATGTGGCGCTGGAAAATCAGAAGCTACACAAGTTTTCTTAGACAACGATTTTAAGAGAGTTTATTTTGGAGATGTCACTTTTGACGAAATGAAAAAAAGAGATCTTCCTATCACTCCTGACAACGAGAGAATGATTAGAGAAGAACTTAGAAAAACAGGTGACCTTGCAATTTATGCAAAGAAAATTGCTCCAAAAATTCAAGAACTTTATGAGGCAGGACATAATATTGTCTTAGAAAGTTTATATGCTTGGTCAGAATATAAATACTTAAAAGAAATCTATGGCGATAAACTTTTACTTTTAGCAATAGTCACAGATACTGCTATTAGAAAGGAAAGACTTACAACTCGTTCTTTCCGTCCACTTACAAACGAAGAAGTTGATGTTCGTGATTATTCACAAATCGAAAAATTGGAACAAGGTGGACCTATTGCAAAAGCAGACCACTTTATTATTAACAACACAACAAAAGAATACTTAAAAGGCGAAGTTCAAAAATATATTGATTCTTTAACAAAGTAGGATTAACTATGGAAAAAGTAATTTTAATTTGTGGCAAAGCCGAATCCGGCAAAAAGGAATTTGGAAAACTTGTTGAAAGAGAACTTTCAAAAAACAAATTCACAGCTTTTACATTTCCTATTACATATTTCTTTAAGGAACTTTTAAAAAAGCAATATGGTTGGAACGGTAAAAAAGATAAAAAGGGTAGAGACCTTTTGCAAAAAGTTGGCGAAGAGTGGAATAATAAAAGCCCTGGATTTTGGGCAACCTTATCTTGCGAACTTTTGTCTTCACTTGTGCTAGATTATGATGTTTTTATCGTAACCGGTGTAAGAAGGAAAGAAGAAATCAAAACCTTTAAAAAGAAGTTTGGTGCAATTGCTGTAAATGTTAAAAAAGCAGAAAGAAAAACAACCTTAACAGAAACTCAACAAGAGCACGAAAGTGAAGTTGAACTTGAAGATTATAAGTTTGATTTTGCTATTGAAAACAAAGGGCCACAACAATTAAAAAAACAAGCCGAAGAATTTGTAAATACGTTTATCTGGAACAAGGAATAATTCCTTGTTCTTTTTTTTATAAATAAAAATTACAAAAACAACATAAACTATCTTGTGAGAAATTTTTGGTTTAAGTTTTTAAAGTGTACACTTGTTGTGGTTTTGCTTTTGGGGTTTATGTTTTTAGGGTATTTTCTTGTGTCAAAAACCGAACTTGGAAAACACCTAGATAGTATCGAAAGTTTAAGAGATTTTATTTCGACAAAAGGTGTTTGGTCGTATACGATTTTTTGGTTGTTGCAGTTTTTACAGGTCACATTTTTGCCTATTCCATCGATGGTTACAACTGTTGCTGGAGTTTTGCTTTTCGGACCATTTGTGACATTTATTTTAAGTTATCTTGCAATTGTTTTAGGTAGTATCTTGGCGTTTCTAATTGGCAAAAAATTTGGTAGTAAAATTATTGTTTGGAGTATAGGCGAAGTCGCAAGCATTAAGTGGCAGGAAAGGTTAAATCGGGGCAAGTTTTTGTTTTTTCTTATGATGCTTTTCCCATTTTTCCCAGATGATTTGTTGTGTATGGTTGCAGGCGCAAATAAAATGGAAAACAAGTTTTTTGTATCAACAATTGCCATAACAAAGTTTGTAGGATTGTTTTTTATTTGCTTTTTAGGCAATAGTTTTATGTTTAGTTTTAAGTCGCCTATATGGATAGTTTTTGGAGTGTTGTTTTTAATAATATTTGTTTTATCTTTTATATATAAGAACAAAATAGAAACAATGTTTTTAAAGTTTGCCAAAAAAGAAAAACAAGAAATAACAATAGAAGAAGATAATAAGCAAACCTAGAATTGTCAGTCGGTTGCACTATATGGTCGGCGCTAAACATAAGAAGATTAAAGGGTTATAAAAAACACAAAAAAATACAAACCGACAATTCATATCAAATTTGTGTTTATATATATTAAATTAAAAAAACAAATATATTTTTATTTAACTGTTTTTTAAATTTAGTATTTGAAAAAAATAAACACTCCGATTGTATAGACGGTGTTTTTTGTTTATAGTTTTGATCTTGACAATAAATTCT
>JAZSQZ010000147.1:0-86546 GCA_045538175.1 Clostridia bacterium | reverse complement strand
AATATTGAGCAAAGTAAATAAAAATATAATGCTCGCCTACCCTGTTCTATCTCAACCTAACTTTAAAGATGGGCATGCAGCAGTCACAAGACCTATAGGGTTTATAATAAGAAACAGAAAAACACGCGAAATTCTTCAAATTGAAAGTTGTGAAAATTTTGACTTCGCACCCGACAAAACAGATTTTAAAATTGAATATTATGATCTTGAAATGCACGAAGGTTATTGGCCAAACAGAAATAACGAAAACGAAGAAAGATTTAGGACAGCACTTGAAAAGTTATATAAGGCAAACAGAACAATAAACATCTTTGGAAAAATAAACGAAGCCTATTATAAGCCATATATTGATGAAATAAAATCTTTCTTTACAACTAGATATTGGCAATTTTATGAATACTTAGAAACAGCAAGTATCGTTGCAGTTGACGAAAGATTAAAAAATAGAAGAAAAAAGGCAGAAGAAGAACACGAACAAAGAATGCAAGAAATAAATCTTAAAACTGCCGTCGAACAAGCCTTTGAGCACGAAAAACTTATCGTTGAAATAAAGGGTAAAATTGTTGACTTTGTAAAAAAGGAAGTATTGCCAACACTTAAACACAAAGGCGACGTAACAAGAATTTTGTTTTATAACGAACTTGGAAAAGTTTTTAAAAATCTCTATACCGATTTAAATTGCAAAAATTGTTATGATACACGCCTTACAGCTGCTGCAAGAAAATCAAACATTGAAAAACTTGTTTCAAAAATAAAAATTGATATAATAAAAAAATTCTCTCGTGCTTGCATAACCCCACTAAATTCTATATCAGCAGTTTGCGATACTTGCGTTACAATGATTGTATTTTTAAATACAATGATGCTTGAAGAAATCAAAAAAGAAGTAACCGAAAAAAGCAAACATACTATTGAAGTTTGCATAAACACGCTTAATAAATATTTGTCACAAGTTTCAAACAATCAAGTAAGAGAAGAATTTAGCGATCTTGCAGAACTATTATGTAGAGACTATTATGAAACAACAAACGAAAAAGATTTGTCAGATTTGACAGTAGGATATCTTACAGTAAACAAAGTATGCTCTATCCCGGTCAAAATAAAGGATTAGGTGAAATATGATAGAATTTAACAAAGATGAATATAGGTATTTTTTAGAAGCAAATGTATACCCTGCTCTAAACATAAGCGAAGTAAACGAAGAAAATGTACAGTATGTATATGACTATATCGTCGAAGCATACGAGTTACCTTTGATAAAAAATGATGATGATAGGTTTCTTTTTATAAATGGGCTTTTACACGAACTTGCGATGTATCTTCCACATAGAGAATAAATAAAAAAACAACAAAAAAAGATGTGTTTATCACATCTTTTTTTATTTTTATTAACCGTTATCTGCAATGATATTTTTCTTATCTTGGATAATATCAATAGGTTGTTTTTTAGCATATCTAATTGTAGGAATAAGTGTTGAAATTGTAACAATAACAAAGTCAATCAATAAGATTCCAACAACAGCCCAAACATTTATTGTAAGGACAACAAGTGAGAATTCAAGTGAAGCCATAACAACGGCGTTAACGATTTGTACAATTATAAATAGAAGTAAGGTTGTAACAACAAATGTTGAAAGAATAATATATAAACCTTCATAAAGGAAAGTTGTTACAATATCTTTAACACCTGCACCCATTGCTCTTAAGACACCGATTTCTCTCTTTCTTGCAACAATTCCTTGACTGATAAAGTTGTAAATAAGAACTGCAGCAAATAAAGCAAGGAAGATACTAAGAGTTAAGAATGTTCCACCAAAAACACTAAATCTATAATAGAAATCATCAATAAGGTCACTGTTTGAAGAAACATAAGCCATATTGTTATCATCTAAGAATCTACCAAGAGTGTTAAGTTCACCTTCTGAATATTCATTTAATGAAACAATCAATCTGTTAACAGGGAAAACTGAAGCTTCGATTGCTGATGTAAATTTGTTTGTGTTAAACATATACATATCTTCGCCATCTTCAACACAAACACCCTTTACAACATATTCTTCAGCTGTTGAGTTAACATCATCTAATACTTGTAAAGAAATTGTGAAGTTTTCAGCATTTGTTCTTGATTTTAATAACTCGAATGCTGTTGTATAATCATCTACATCAATTCCAGCAAAATCAAATGCATGGAGTTCGTCAATTTCATTTTCAACAAACAATTTATTGAATACAGGAAGAGAAATAACAACTTCTCTGCTTCCAAGTTCTACAATTTGTTCTGTTGCAAGTGGGAATATTCTCTTTACGTGTTTGTATTCTTCGTATTTATAAATACTTGAGTCTGCTGTAATTGCAGTTGTGTCATATTTTGAGAAGATACTAACATCTGTTGCTCTGCTCATAGCACTTGCTTGATTTTTGATATAGTTTTGTGGAGCATAAATTAAACTATAAACATTTTGTTTATTGAACTCATATTTTTGTGCATAACCTTCGTGTTGTTCGATATTTTCGATTTCGTCATAGAAGGTGTAATCTGTTTTATAAATACCTGCAACTTTTAAATAAATGTCACCGTCTTCACACTTAATTTTAAGCCCTGAAGTGTTGACAAGTTCTTCCATATCATTTACAGGTGTTAAAACGCCCATATTTGAAACGCCACCGTTTATGATAAGCATATTTGCAAGATAGTCACTTATAACAACATCTGAACTTCCAGCAGCAGGAACATCACCATAAATTAGGTCAAGTTCTGTACTTGAAGAAACGCTAACAATACCTGCGATATTGTATTCTGTGTTTGAGTTAAAGTTTACTTTCCAATCAACAGTGTAAACACCTTGTGTTATAACACCTGTTGCTTTGTAAATTTCTTTAATATTGCTATCGGAGAACTGCGCATCAATATATTCCCTATCCTTTATACCTTCGACAGTATGGGAAATCATCATATAACTTAAGTTATCTTTAATTGATGCTTTAACAATTGCAGAATATGTATTGTAGTTATTTAAAACACAGAACATACCAAAGAAAATCAATGCAACAATTGTTAAAACCAAAGTGAAAGCAGTTTTTGTTTTGTTCATTGTAAGATTTGAGAAAGCCATTCTTGCCATATTTTTCTTTGGCATTTGCGATTTGACAAGGTCAAAACTTCTCTTCTCTTTTATTTCCCTTGCAGGAATTTCATTTTCTTTCTCTTTTTCGATTGCTTCAATCTTTTTAACTGCAGGAGCATTTAAGATTGCAACATCGTTTTTGTTTCTGTATAAACAAACATATGTAGGTTTTCTAAGTGAATCTTTTGCGTAATTATTGATATGGTCGAAATTTTCTTCGGTAAGTTTTCCACCAGCAGGAATTTTCAATACATTACCACTCATAATAACTTGTGGTTCATATTTTAAATCTCTATCTTCAACAATTCTACCATCTTCTAAGGTAATGATTCTATCAGCATATCTTTCTGCAACACCGTGATCGTGGTTTGTGACGATAACAAGTCTTGTTTTTGAAAGTTCTTTTAAAAGTCTCCAAATTTGTTCACTTGCTCTTTTGTCAATTGCAGCAGTTGGTTCATCAGCAAGCAAAATTCTAGGCCTTTTAATCAAAGCCCTTGCAATAGAAACCCTTTGCTTTTGACCGATACTAATCTCATTTGGATATCTATCTAAGAAATTTTTAAGACCAACACTTGATAAAGCCTTTTCTATCTCTGCTTCGTTTACATTAAGACCTTTAAGTTCGTATGATAAGGCAATATTTTCCTTAACAGTCAAGTGCTCTAAGGTATTGTATTCTTGAAAGACAAAACCAAGGTAAGTGTTTCTAAAAGCGTCAACATCTCTTGGAGATAATCTCTTAAAATCCCTACCTTCTACAAGATATGTACCAGATGTGTATGTATCTAACCCACCAAGCACGTTTAAAAGGGTTGACTTACCGCAACCACTTTCACCGGTAATAAAAACCATACCGGTATCTTCCAAAGTTAAACTGACACTTCTTAATGCGTGAGTGTCTTCACCAACTTTGTTTTTATAAGTTTTAGAAATATTCTTTAATTGAAGCATATTAAACCTCTTAAAAAGAAATCTTCATCAGGCCCAATCGACTTTTTTATTCTACTAAAATAGTATATATTACAACACGATTTTTAGCAAACAAAAACACCTATTTTTTAATAGGTGTTTTAAAATTTAATCTTCATTATAGAAGTCAAAAGCTTTCATAATTTCATCTAAATCATCTTTAGGGTTTACAGCTTCTTTTAAGTCAAAACCACTCTCATTTGGTGTTGGATAATGTAGGTCTGCAAGAACATAAGTTTTTGGCTTTTTCCCACCATTTTTAAACATAATGTTTTCAAAGTTGTTTCCTACTTCACCACTTTCATCTTTTAAGAAATCAGAAAACTCATTTTGTCTTTCAACTTTCTTTTGTTGTTGTGGTTTTTCTACACGTTGTGGTTTTTTCTCTTCAACCTTAGGTTGTTGTTTTTCTTCTTTTTTAACTTCGACTTGTGGATTTTCCTTTTCAGCCTTCTTCATCATAATCATTTTTGATAGAAGTCTTCTTACAGGGTCTTCCGTATTTATTGAACTTAAGTTTTGCTTTTGCATTGTAAGATTGTGTTTTAAAGATTGTTTGCAGTCGTCAATAAGTTTTAAAAGTTCTTTTTTAAGTCTGCTGTAGTTTTCAGGACCACTATTATCTAACTTTTCTTCCATTTTGCTATACAAAAGTTCAAGTCGTTTTGTTTCAAGTTCGTAAATATTTTTTGAACTGTTTTCAATAAGCTTTGCGTGCTCAACTGCACTTACAAGCGAAGTCATAAGTTCGTTGTCACTTGAATTTGTTATTTTATCAAGTTGGTCTTTAAGATAAAAGATTCTGTCTTTTTGCTCAGACAACTTTGTTTCATAATCATTTTTGATTCGGCTTATGTAGTTATCAACTTCAAGTTGACTATAGCCCCTTTTTATAATTGTAAAATTATTCATTGCTAATATTACCTGCCTTTTTCTTCTTTTTGTCTAAGACAACAACCGTTATAAGAATAGCAAGTCCTACTGCAATAAGGAGTATAGAAAGTGCTTGCGAAACTCTAATACCTGTACCGAACAAATACAAACTATCGCCCCTAAAACCTTCAATAATTGCACGAACTACCCCATAATACATCAAATATGATGCCACAGTAATACCATAAGGTTTTGTTTTGCTTACAATAACCATAAGAACAGCATAACCAATTAGGTCAAAGAAACTTTCATAAAAGAATGTTGAATAGTGCCAATGACCACCGATTTGAACACTAAGTGGGAACCATTGATGTGCTTCGTTTACAACTTCAATTCCATAACAGCAACCTGCAAAATAACAACCTATTCTTCCAATACCTTGCCCCAAAATTAAACAAGGTGCTGCAACATCACAAGCCTGTGCTAATGGGTATTTTTTAATTAAACAGCATAGACAAATCCCAAGGAAACCACCGATGACTCCACCATAGATTGCCATACCACCTTTCCAAACTTCGAATATTTCCCAAAAACTGCTTACACCGTGAAAGATGCAATAATAAAGCCTTGCACCTACAAGAGCACAAGGTATTGCTGCAATAACAAGGTCTATAGGCATATTTTTGTTGTAATTTTTTATTTTACAAATCCAAAAAGCATTAAGCAATCCACAGACCATAGCAATAGCCATAATTAGACCATACCATTTTATTTCTAAGCCAAACAAACTAAAACCTTGGCTTACCAAAAACATACTTCCATTTGCCATAGTTTTATTATACTATGTATTAACTATATTTTCAAACTATTTTTTTAAACTAAATAAACAAATTAAAATTTTTTTGTAAAAAAAAGAAACAAACTGTTTCTTTTAAATGACCCCCAAACTTATCATCATTGCCCTATTTACTTCACTCATCTTAAAGTTTTCAAGTTCGCCTATTTTTGCTTTTAGTCTTTTTTTATCAAGCGTCCTTATTTGCTCGAGTAACACAACTGAATCTTTTTCAAGTCCATAAATTTTTGCACTAAGTTCAATATGTGTAGGAAGTTTTGCCTTGTTTAGTTTACTTGTAATTGCTGCTGCAATTATTGTAGGACTATATTTATTTCCAACATCATTTTGCACAACAAGTATGGGCCTAATTCCCCCTTGCTCGCTTCCCACAACGGGACTTAAATCAGCATAATATAGGTCTCCCCTTTTTATTTCCATCTCACTCCTTAAAAGATAATTCTTCGCTTTTTAAAATATGGACACCTTTTATAGAAAAGTTTCCATTTGTAATTTCACAAAAGCAATTCTTTAAATTTTCTTCTTCACTTTTTATCTTATGCGAGTGCTCACAAAAATTGTTCAAAGCAACAATCTTGTTTTGTTTTATATCCATAATTCTACCCCTAAACAAAAATTTTTATACAAAAAAAGAGTGACAACTTTATCACTCTTTTAGTTTTCCGTTTTTGTTTATTTATTATTCAACAATACAAATTGCTGTTGCTTTTTCTTTATCGTGTGAGATGCTTATATCAATATTAGTTAATCCCAAACCTTCAAAAACTTCCTTTGCACCACCCCTTAGGACAACATATGGCGCACCTGTGTCTTTATGCAAGATTTCTATCTCTCTTGGAAGAACTTTACCATTAAACCCCGTTTTTAAGGCCTTAGAAACGGCCTCTTTGGCACAAAAGCCCCCAGCCACATGTGTTTCCCTGTGCTTATACTTATTGAAATACTTGATTTCTTTTTCGGTAAAAAGAGAGCTTAACCTTATGTCATTTTCAGCCATACTTTTGATTCTTTCAATTTCTATAATATCAATTCCTACCATCATAATCATCTTCTCCTTTAAGCAATGTCCTTACAACATACATAATATCATCAACAGCAAAACCACGATATGATAAAAACCTAAACAACTTTTCTCTAGTTTTTTCGTCTACTGTTTTTCTTTGTAAAAATTTCTCTCCAAGGCTTAGGGCTGTTTCTCTATCGGTTTCAATTTCTGCAACCTTTTCCATAACAAGTTTTTCATCAATGCCCTTGTTTTTCAATTCAAACTGTAAACGCCTTTTACCTTTTGAATTTGTGCCTTGCTTTATATACAAGTTAACATATGTTTCATCATCAACAAAATTATATTCTTTTAATTTTTCTAAAACAAAGTTGATAACTTGAAAAACATAACCTTTACCTTTTAGATAATCAACAACTTGTTTTTGTGTTTTCATTGTTTTTGATATGTATTTTACTGCTTTGTTTAGAGCTGTTTGTTTTTCGCTATCAAGTTGTATAGTGTCTAGAAATTCTTTTTCAACATCTAATCCAACTTTTAGTTTGTGCTTAATTATTGTTTCCATATTAAGTCCACAATAAAAAACACCATCTACATATATGTTTACCCTTTCTTTATCTCTTTTTTGTTGCTCAATTTGAGTTATTATCATTTCTCGTACCTTTTACCCAAAACTTCAAAATCAATATCACCCATAACTTTTTCAAGGTTTAGTGTTTGATTTGCACAGATTACAGCATCAACTGCTTCCCCATACTCAACATTGTCAACAACAAACTCACTGCCCCTTGTTGCTTTTAGTTTTTCAAAATTTGAGTATGATAAAGACATTTTTATTACGTTTTTAATTTCAAACTCGCTTAAGTTTTTTAAAACTTCATCAGCTACAAGTTTATACGCCCTGCCTAATCCACCTACGCCAAGTTTTATTCCACCAAAATACCTTACAACAATTATTAAGACATTTGTTGCACTTACTTCGCTTATTGCTTTAAGTATTTGCATACCTGCCGTACCTGTAGGCTCTCCATCATCACTATAACCTGTTACAAAATCGTTTGTATCTTTTTCGAGTTTTAGTTTACTTAGCCCTTTTAAGTACTTAAACCCATAGCAATAATGTGTTGCCCCTTTTTCTTCTTTTTTAAGAGCAGTCAAAATTGTATCAACCTTATCCCCTTCATCAAAAGGATAAACATATGCTATAAATTTTGATTTACTTATAAGATATTGATATTTAAAAACTTCTTTAACTGTGTTTATCTTTTCTAACATATGTTTTATTATACCAAAATAAGCAACAACTTCAAAACATTTTAAAAACTTAGCCAAATATTTTGCTTATCGCAAGCAAAATAAATATAACACCCGACAACCACTCCGTGTTAATATTTGTGTCTTTAGCCACATTTTTACCCCATTTTAGCCCCAAAAACAAAAACATAGTATGCAAAACAAAAGACAAAAAAACAAGTGTAATTATGCTTCCATCAAAAGCAAGCATACTAAATCCAGACACAACACTTTCAATACAAAGCAAAGCAGTTATAGACAACTTATCAACTGTTTTTTGTTTTTTATTAAAATATATCTCTTTTTGAGTTTTACTTAAGAAGTAATTTATAAGATTAAACACCCCAAGCAAAAACAAAAAACAACAACCGATTGTTGATATATTGTTTACATCTAAAAACGAAAAAACACTTCTTGACAACAAAATAGAAACAAACAGAAAAAAACTGTTTATAACATTTATAAATATACAATCTAAAAATTTAAACTTTAAGCCTTTTATTCCAAAACCTATTGCAAGTGAAAAAGCATCAATAGATATAGCAAAGACAAATAAAAAAACGGAAACCACATTTATAATATGTTTTCCGTTTAAATTTTGCTATTTTATAACCTTTTGAATTATTCCACCACCCAAACAGTTTTCTTTCTCATCATAAAAAACAACAAATTGACCTGGAGTAACTGCCCTTTGTTTTTCAGCAAACTTAACATTTACAATTTCTCCATCTAACTCAACTTCAACTTTTTGGTCTGGTTGGCGATATCTAAATTTAGCAAAGCACTCAAACTTGTTTTGTTTTGGTCTTTCAGGAATCCAATTCATACTGTCTGCCACAAGACCTACGCTATAAAGTTTATCATCTTCACCTTGAGTTACAATTAGGCGATTGTTTTTAACATCTTTATCAATAACAAACCATCTCTCGCCATTGCCACCACTTTTTCCACCGATGTTTAAACCTTTTCTTTGCCCTAAGGTATAAAACATAACACCATCGTGTTTTCCTACAACATTGCCTTCTTCATCAACAATATCGCCAGACTTTGCTGGAAGATAGTTTTGCAAAAATTGTTTAAAGTTTCTCTCCCCTATAAAACATACGCCTGTGCTATCTTTTTTTGTAGCAGTTTTTAAGTTGTGCTTAATTGCAATATCTCTAACTTCTGTTTTAGAATCGATATCACTTAGGGGAAATATAACTTTTGATAATTGATATTGATTTAATTGATTTAAAAAATAACTTTGGTCTTTGTTTTTATCTTTTGACTTTGCAAGATAAAATTTGCCGTCTTTTTCATATACTTTTGCATAATGCCCTGTTGCAATCTTATCTGCACCCATCATTAAAGCGTGTTCCAAAAAAGGTCCAAACTTTATTTCTCTGTTACACAATACATCAGGGTTTGGAGTTCTACTATTTTTATATTCGTCTAAAAAGTAAGTAAAAACTCTATCCCAATATTCTTTTGCAAAGTTAACAGAATAATATGGCATACCTATATTATCACAAACCCTTCTAACATCTGAAAAGTCTTCTGTTGCTGTACAAACACCGGTATCGTCTTTTTCTTCCCAATTGTTCATAAAAAGGCCAATAACATTATAGCCCTGCTCTTTTAAAAGCAAGGCTGCAACGGAGCTATCAACTCCTCCACTCATACCTACAACAATTGTTTCTTTTTCTTCCACTAATCTTCACCATAAATATTTTCTTCACAATTAGGACAAGTTTTCTCGCCTTCTTCTACCTTAACTGTAAAGCCACAATTTTTACAAACAACCTTAACCATCTTTGGTTTTGGTGGTTTTTTATCTTTGGATTTCTTTGTTTTTTCTTGTGGTTGTTTTTCGTTTGTTTCTTCTTTGTTTTTAAGTGCTGTTTCGTCTTTGCCAACTTCTTTTAAAACTTCTTTTACAAGTTTACTGTCATAATCCTCTTGTAAAACAAGGTCTTCATCAATTGCGATAGGCACTCTATACCTATTAAACATAATCGCAAAAACACCAACAATCCAAAACACCGTCGTAAACGCGTGGGGCATAATCAAAACCCACATAACAGCGTTTAGATAATAATCAGCCCACCATTCAATCGGTAAAAATGCTGCAACAAACAACATTAAAAATGTGATTGACGATGTAATACCTTTACCTAATTTACCAACATAATAATGATGACCACCACACCAACCCAAGAATATCGCAATAAGAAGAAATTTCCACTTCTTCATATCTCTTGGTAAAACTTTATCATAAATAACCTTATTATATTCTTTTTTACGAAGTGCCTTTTTTGCTGCATCATTTGTAGCCTTAGAAAGTCTTGCAAAAATCAAACCACAATGTTGACAAGTTGGTTGATGCAAAAACACTTTCCTATCGCATCTTGGACACCTTTTAAAATCTTTCTTTTTTCCCATATGAGTATATTAACAAAATTATCTCTATAAGTCAAATATTTCCTATTCTTTAATCAAGTATAGGGTGGTTTGCCTTGGAGAAATAAATTCTGCTTTATCACCTTTTACAATTATCATCTCTTCAATCGAACCACCATTTTCAATCATAATTCTTGGTTCAATTGTATAAATACCTGTGTCTTGCAACAATCTTTCTGTATCAAAAATACCCTTTTTTGAAAGTCTTGTACCAACTGCATGACAAGTATCTTTTACAGCATGACCTGTGCCGTGATTATAATCTGGATAACCTTTATCTAAAATTATTTTTCTCACAACTTCGTCAACTTGATATCCACATACAGAATTGTTTGCAAAATCTTTTCCGTTTTTAATTGCATAGACTAAAGTATCAAAAACTTCTTGTACTTCTTTGGGAGCAACTTCTTCCCCTTCCTTTAAGGCATAGCCCATTCTTTGTATGTCACTACAATAATCTCTTTTGCCTATTGTAAGTTTTACGCCAAAGTCAAAATAAATAGTGTCGCCTTTTTTAAACACAGTGTCACTTGGACTTGTGTGTCCACCTAGTTTTAGATTTTTTCCAACAAGTACTATAGGGCAAGGCTCTCCCCAAGAAAAGTCTTCATTAACTACACCAAAATCTTTAAAATAATCTGGTGTTGTTTTAAGTTCATCTTTTACAATTTTTGCAATTTCTTTTTCGGTCATTCCGGTTTTAATTTTTTTAAAAGTTGACTCTAAAATTTCATTTGCACGCCTTGCTGATAATCTAAAACATTTCTCGTCATTTTCGTCGTTTAATTCTTCTATTTTATAAATAAGGTCCACTGAGGAGCCCAAATTTAAGTTTTTAGACCCATATTCTTTTGTTAATATATTTTCAAGTCTTAAATATGCTCCGTGCCCTAGGACATCAATTTGGGCTGTTTTACCAAAGTTTAAATATATATTTTTAGGGTAATTAAACTCACTTATAATCTTTGAAAATAAATTTTCAAATCCCAAATTTGAGTTATAAATTTCTTTATCTAATAAAACATTTTTCTCGTCCAACCCACTAACTAAAACTTTGCATTTTTTGTTTGAAACAAATGCAACAGCAAGTCCAACAACTGATGACGAAATATATTTTTTAAAGTATTTGTCGCTTCCTTCATCAGTATAAAAAATCCATAAATCATCATCACCTAAAAGGTTAAAAATTTTATCAATCATATTCTGCCCCTTTAACAATATTATTATAATAACAAAGAAACAACATAGTCAACGAATTTGAAAATAAAAAAACTCTCTAAAAAGAGAGTTTTTAAAATTTGCAATTATTTATTGTCAACTTTTGCCATGTATGCGATAAGGTCAACAACCTTGTTTGAATAACCCCATTCGTTATCATACCAAGAAACAAGTTTAACAAATTTGTCGCTAAGCATAATGCCTGCTTTTGCATCAAAAATTGATGTTCTTGAATCGCCAATAAAGTCACTTGAAACAACTAGTTCATCTGTGTAACCAAGGATACCTTTAAGGTCTGTTTCACTATGTTTTTTGATAGCTGCAACAATATCATCATAAGTTGTTGCTGTTTTAAGACGGCAAGTTAAGTCAACAACAGAAACATCAACTGTAGGAACTCTAAAGCTCATACCTGTAAGTTTACCTTTAAGTACAGGGATAACTTCGCCAACAGCTTTTGCAGCGCCTGTTGAAGATGGGATAATATTGTAACTTGCTGCTCTACCACCTCTCCAATCTTTCTTTGAAGGACCATCAACAGTAAGTTGTGTTGCTGTGATTGAGTGAACAGTTGTCATAAGACCTTCTTCAATACCGAATTCGTCATTGATAACTTTTGCAAGTGGAGCAAGACAGTTTGTTGTACAACTTGCATTTGAAACAACATCCATATCTTTTGTATATGTTTCGTTGTTTACACCCATAACAAACATAGGTACACCATTTTTACCAGGTGCTGTAATAATAACTTTCTTTGCACCACCTTGGAAGTGAAGGCTTGCACCATCTTTATCTGTAAATTTGCCTGTAGCTTCAGCAATATATTCTGCACCACAAGATTTCCAATCAATAAGATTTGGTTCTTTTTCAGCAAACATTTTGATTGCTTTTCCGTTTACAACAATACCATCTTCAGTATGTGTAACTTCCCCATCAAATTTTCCGTGGATGGTATCATATTTTAATAAATATTCTGCATAGTCTGGTGTAATAAATGGGTCGTTAATTGCGACAACCTCTACATCATCTCTTGCAACAGTTGCACGAAGAACTAATCTACCAATTCTTCCAAAACCATTAATACCAACTTTTACTTTTCCCATAAAATTTCTCCTTTAAATAAAACAATAAAAAGTTTTTATTATATTAAAACAAAAGCCATAGTTTTTGTTTTGAATATCATAGTAACATTATACAAGATTTTCTGGATTTAGTCCACTTAATTCAGGTAAAACAAATCTACCATTTTTGCGAACTAAAACATCATCTAAGTATATCTCTCCACCACCGTACTCTTCTGTTTGAACTTGGATTAAGTCCCAATGCAATGCTGACTTGTTCCCATTATCGCATTCATCATAACAACTGCCTGGTGTAAAGTGAATAGAACCCATAATTTTTTCGTCAAACAAGATATCAAGCATAGGTTTTGTGATATATGGATTTACACCAAAAGAAAATTCCCCAACATATCTTGCACCTTCGTCAACATCAAAAACATTGTTGATATCTTCGTTACTTTTTGAAGTTGCTTCAACAATTTTACCATCTTTAAACTTAAGCAAAATATCTTCGTGTCTTTCCCCATTTCCAGAAAGAATAGGAATATTATACTTAATTTGACCATTTACGCTGTTTTTAATAGGTGCTGTAAATATTTCGCCATCAGGAATATTGTTTTTGCCAGAACACTTAATTGCAGGCATACCCTTGATAGAAAAAGTAAGGTCTGTGTCAGGTGCCACAATTCTAACCTTGTCTGTCTTTTCCATAAGAGTTTTTAAGGCATCCATTGCCTTATCCATTTTAGAATAATCAAGATTACAAACATTAAAGAAATAATCTTCAAATGCTTCTGTACTCATACCAGCATTTTGTGCAACAACGCCTGTAGGATAATTAAGAATAACCCACTTTGTCTTTGCAACCCTTGTGTTAAAGTGAACAGGAACATTATAGTTTACGTTAACTTGTTTTATATTTTCTTTTGGAACATCACTGTTTTCAAAAACATTTTTACTTCTAACGCTGATATATGCGTCCATTTTTTCCATAACAGGCAAATCAAAATCACAACGAAGTTTTTCTCTTTCTTCGTTTGTACCCATAAGAAGTTGTCTGTTTACTCTTGAAGACAAAATTTTTACAAAAGGTTTTGCACCAACCTTATATGTTTCTTTTACAAGTTCACACAAAAACTCTTCGTCTGTGTCCATTGCTTCAATAAGAATATTTTCACCCTTTTTTAGTGAGCAAGAATAGTTTATTAAATTTTTTGCAAGTGTTTTAAGTCTCTCGTCAACCATTTTAAGTTTACACCCCTATTTTTTTAAATTTACAACATCATATTTTATGTCTTTATTATAGTTTGCTGTTCTAACATCTAAAATATGCTTTGAAATTGACATAATTATACTCATTAAGAAAATAAATATTATTCCACACATTATTAAGTTAAAACCTAATAAGTTTGTTTTTGCAAATATGTTTACAAACAAAATTGAAAGCAAACAAGCACCAATAATGCCAGCAATAACATAAGTTGTGATAAGTGCGCCTGTTGTCTTTTTTAAGTTTTCCTTCTCGACTGTCATTTTATTATCAATGTAAACAGTTTTAATGTTAATACCTTCAAGATTGTTGCTTATCCTTAAGAAATTTGATTTATCTGGCAAAACCGATAAGACATCTACTACAAGTTTATCAAGCAATACAATTGATGTGACACACCCACTATCTTTTTTACCTGTAAACAATTTTACAAGAAAGTTATAAACAGCATTTGCACAATTTTTGAAAAACTCCCTAAACTTTGAGTGCTTCTTTTTAACGTGTACAATGTTTGCACCTTTTTCTTGCTTTGCAAGCATTTTTTCAAAAATCAAATCAAGTTTTTCAGTTGTTGTGTCACCAAGCAAGGCAACATCTCCACTAATATATGGCATACAAAGTTTTAGGGCAACTGTTGCTTCAACTTGTTTTTCTGTTATTATAACCTTAATATTTTCATCACGAATTGCAAGAGAGTTAAGATACTTAATTGTCTCTTCAGCGCTCTTTTCTACAACAAAAAAAGTTTCTTTACTTTTTTGTTTTGAATAAACTGATTTTGTTTTAAAATCAGTAAAGAATTCTTTTATAGGTTTTTCATTCCTAACCGGAAATATGTAAGAAACTTTCATATACTTCTCCTTATGCTCTAATTATATTACAAACTAAAAAAAACTAAAAATGTTTTAATGAGTTTGTTTAAATTTAATAAAAAATTTTAAGAAAGCCTTTAAAAAACTAGTCATTTTTTTTATATTTAGTTATAATAAATCAAGGAGATTTTTTTATGGAATATTTAATGACAACTGCCCTAAAAAAGGGTTATGCAGTAAATGCATTTAATTTTGCAAACTTAGAAGTTTTAAAGGCAATTTTAAAAGCAAACGAAGAAGCAAAAGCACCTGTTATTGCACAAATGTCTGAAAGTGCAATCAAATTTATTGGTCCAGAATATTTAAAAGGTATAATTGCAGCAGCAAGAAAGGAAGCAAAATATCCTATCAGTTTTCACCTAGACCACGGCAAAGATTTAGATGCTGTAAAACTTGCAATTGAAATCGGTTGCGATTCAGTTATGATAGACGCTTCAAGTTACGAATATGAAGAAAATGTAAGAATCACAAAAGAAGTTGTTGATTATGCACATAGCAAAGGTGTTTGGGTTGAAGCAGAACTTGGTGCACTTAGTGGAATTGAAGACGAAGTAAATGTAGACGAAAGCAAAAGTTCATATACAAATCCAGAACAAGCAAAAGATTTTGTCACAAGAACAGGTATTGATAGTTTAGCAGTTGCAATCGGCACAAGCCATGGTGCTTATAAATTTAAGGGAGATGCTGAACTTAAATTTGATATCTTAGATGCAATCGAAAAAGAAATACCTAATACCCCACTTGTTTTGCACGGCGCAAGCAGTGTTGAACAAAAATATGTTGACAAGTTCTGTGCACTTGGTGGAGATATTAAAGGCGCAAAAGGTGTTACAGCAGAAATCTTAAATAAAGCAAGCAAAAGACACGTTTGCAAAATCAATGTTGACACTGACCTTCGTATTGCATACACATCATCAATTTTAGAACATATTAAAAACAATCCACAAAATATCGACTATAGAAAATATCTTGGATATGCTATTGATGAAGTTAAAGACTTAATGATTGAAAAAATCAAAAACTTAGGTTCATATAATCAAGGATAACAAAAAGAAACCCAAATATCTTGGGTTTCTTTTATTTTAAATTAAAAACAAAAAAAGGACTTTAAGTAAAGTCCTTTTTGTTTTTTATTAGTCTTCATCACTTTTTAAAATTGTGATAATTTCTTGCATCTCTTCAAAAGTAAGAGAGTTTAATTTGTTGCAAGCTTCTTTATAAGATGTTTTTACACTTACAGAATATTTTGGGTTTTCATCTGCAACTTTAGCCATAGCAGATGCGATTTTAATAACCTCATCTTTATTATTAAATGGCCTTAACATTAGAATTGACTCTAAAATTTTAAAACTATAATCTACTTTTTCTTCTACCATTATCATAATACATTATCCTCTCTTTCTTTTAAGCTTCTGGTCCATCAATTTCAAATGATGAGATATGATCTGAAGATCCCATAACACTTTCATAAGCCTTATCAATTGTGCCTACTCTTGTTTTATCTCTACTATCTAAAGAACCATAACCAAATCTAGATGAATCATGTTCCATTTCTTCAACTGCTGGGTCTTTTAATACGAATTGAGTTACACCGTCAACCTTACCTTTTCCAATAAATTGAGACAAAGCAGAATTTGTAGAAATAAGTGGTTGAATTTTTCCTGAACCTGTAAACAATGCTGCGTTATCTGGGCGGTTCATATAAGCAGGTGCAATAGCTCTAACATCAGGATTGTTGTGTGTTGCAATAGTAATCATTGTAGATTGTGGAACTTGAGCACCATCTTCTTCATAGTGAGCAAGAATTGTAGGTTCTTCTCCTTCATGAGCTTCCTTCATGCTATAAGAAACACCAAAGAACTTAACTTCTGATCCGTCTTCTGTAACTTCTACACCTTTTGGAAGGATAGCAGGAATTGTCTTTCCATCAGGACCAGTTGTTGGTTGTGAAAGTTTAGCAATAATTTCTCTTGCTTCATCAGGGTCTTTTCCTTCAATCAATGCTGCAACTTCTTTCAATACGACACCTGCAAATTGTGTATTTCTATATCTTACATTAGAAGAAAGGAAGCTAAGAGTTGAAACGCCAGCTTTTGATTTGCTAAGTATCATTGCTGCGTTTGTACCGGTTGTTCTTTCAACCAAACTCTTATGTAAACCACTTAAAGCACTAAATGCTTTAGCAATTTTTGAGTCAGGAGTTTCTACAGGTGGATCGTCTGTATGAACTTCTTCTTCAACAGGTGTAGGATCTTTACAAACAACTGATCTCTTTGCATTTTCTGCAGTCATCATTGACCAATATTGTTGTGGACCACCACTTCCCATATACATTTGATAATATTCATTAAATTTTTGTTTATAGTAGTCAGATTTTGTAAAAAGTTTAAACTTGTATCCATCAGAAGCTGGAACAGCAGCTTCTCTTATGAGTGTTGCTTTCTTTTCATCTGATTTTGCTTTTTCTGCTGCGATTTGGTTTTGTTCAACAACACCATAAGTACCATAAACACCTGAGTGATAGAATTTGCCACCATAAGTTTCTACAAACTCTGGGCTACCAACATTTTCAACTTTGATTTCGCCTTCTTTGATTACACCGAATGAACCAACTTTTGGTGTTTCTCCATCCATGTATTCATATGTACCACCAAGGTTAAATTCTGTAACACCAGCTGCTTGTACCTTTGTAAGGATATGACCATGTACGCCAGCTAAAATTGCAGGGTCTGGTTTTTTATCTGGTGTCAACATAAGTGTCATAGCAAACTTGTTAAGGTCTGAGAAATTTGGGAAAGTTCCATCTTCAACTAATGTTTGAATTGAAGCTGGAATTGCTTGTGTTGCAAGGTATGCATGAATGTCTGCACCGTCTGTACTTAATGCAGATTTTGTTGTCATTTCTCTAGCAACAAGTTGAGCAACAACAGTTTGTTGACTTGGTGTTAATTTTGCAAATTCATTTCTTTTTGCTTCTGGGAAAGCATCAGAGCTAAAGTATTCTGTAACAGCAGTTGTTACATGTCCTGTGTAACCAGCAACTTCTGGTTTTGTTGAAAGTCTTGCTGTTGTTTCTTCAGGACTTATAATTGTAGGAGGAGTATGTTCGTCTGTGTATTGATAAACCATACCAAAAGCAGCTGTAGTTTCTAACAATCTTTGAGCATGATCAAGTGCTCTGTCAGCAAAGTCAGCTGGGTATAATGGATTATTTTTTACACTTTCAAACCAGCCACCTTCTTCAAGTGTTTCATTTTGAACTCTTCTAGCAATTTCGTTTATAACGATATTTGATAATGGTGGATAAACCGGTACAACTTCTGGGTTTCTGTCTCTTAAGTTGCTCATACCAAATAAGCTGTTATAGATAGGTTCAAATCTTGCTTGGTTATCGCCTGTTAAAGCGTCAACATTGACGCCCTTCTTTTCTGTATAAATACGAGATCCAAGTGCTTCAAGGTCCGATTGTGCTTGAACAACAGCATTTTTAATTTCAACCAATCTTGCAGCAGATAATGTTCTTCCTGCTTCTGAGAAAGGTGCAAAAAGATTGTTTGCTGCAGATCTCAAAGCTTCTATAGCATCATCTGGAATAGCTGCAAATCTATCACTAAATGCTTTGATACCATTCATTTGAGCTGCTCTTACAGTTTCTCTTGGCATCTCTTTTTCTTCAATTTCTTGATTGTAATCAAATATTGCGATTGCTCTTCCAAGTTCTTCTAATGATGTTACTCTTACAAATTCTTCAATAGTATTTGGAGATTTTCTCCCAAAAACACCTATTTTAGAATTTTTACTTGAACCCGATAAGAATCTTTCACCAAACACGGTCTTTGTTTCAAATGAAGTAACTCCACTACCAATTTCTTCGGCGCAAATCTTTTCAGCAAGTGAGACTGTAACAGTTTTTTCTTCTTCCCTGTCTCCCACTTTTTCTTTTACCGTTACTTTGTCAGCTGTCCTTGCTCTAAAGTCTTCTAAAATAACTTCATATTGTTCTCTTGTTAAAGATGTACCTGATGTTAAAGCAGCAATAGTAATAGCGTATGAAACCATTGCCTTTTGTGCATCAATTGTCTCACGGTAAGCTTTTGCAGTTGAATCAATTGCAACAAGAGCATCCCATTCTTCTTTTGTGTGTGGTTCTTTAAGCCATTCAGAATAAGCTTTTGTGAAAGCAGTTGTTGCTACCCTGTAGTTTGCAATAGTAGATTGAGCCTCTCTATTAGATTGCTCATACCAAACTTTTAAAGCTTCATGTAAGAAAGTTCTTCTATCAATTGCCATAATATAATCCCCTTTAATTTAGATTACCAACATTATAACACATAATGTCACAATATTGCAATATTTTTTAGGATTTTAGGCAAAAAGCACATAGTTTTTTAGATGCTTTTTACTACTATCCTATAAATATTATACCATAAAAAACAGAAGTTTTCAATAGTAACCTAAAATTCTTTATAATTCTAGCGTTTATCTGCTTTTTTTAAACAAAAAAACAAAAAACACCCGGAGGTGTTTTTGTATAATTATGAGAATAATTTTTTAACAATTTCGCTAGGTTCAATCTTAACTGAAGTTCTAGACATAGGTCCTGTAATCAAGAAAGCTTGACCAACACCAGCTGTAACGATGTTGTCTTGTTCTTCCTTGTTGATACCACCAGCGTTACGGTAAAGGTTAACAAGGTCAGTAATATCGTTAGGAGCAAGTGACAAAATAAATGAGTATTGGCTAGCGTTGATGATAGCAGTTGATTGTCTTTCAATTTCAGGAGAACCAACGAAGTCCTTGATGTTTTGGGTAATAACAATTTGCATACCACCGTATTTACGAATACGTTTTGCCATCTGTGCCATGAAGTCAAGAGCGATAGGGTGCTTAGGGTTAATGAAAACGTGAGCTTCGTCAACGGCAACAACAATGTGTCTATTTGCTGAATATTTATCGTTAAAGTCTTTGTTTTTGATGATTTCGTTATCTAAGTATTTGAAAACCAACAACATTTGAGCGTTAGCGATAACTTCGTTACGGTTTGCAAGAAGTGAACGGAATGAGAATGTTACAAAGTTTTCTTTTGTAGCAACAGATGTAGGACCGTTCCACAAGTTACTGTTACGACCACCTGAAGCAAACTTTGAAATATAAGTTTCAATAGTTTGATAATTTCTTCTATGGTACTCGTCTTTTTCAGTTGCGAGTTTTTCCTTTACAAGTTCGTACAAGTCATCAAATATCGGCATATCTTCTGGGGTTAAGTCCTTAAGCATTGTTTCTGGACCAATATTCTTCTTTCTATAAACATCAACAACAAGTGAGTTTAATCTTTCGAAAGCTTCTGATGGCATATCTGGAAGAATAACCGAGAAGAATTCTTCTAAGAACTGTAAGTGAGTTGAATATGAGTCGTCGGAATTACCTTCTTCCGATTCAAGAGTTGCAATAATATGGAAAGGATTGAATCGACCACTTAAAGATGAACCAACGTCAAGCATCTTACCTTTAAGATTGTAAGCAAGTTTTGTGTATTCGTCTTCAGGGTCAAGAATAAATATTTTTGTATTATCGCAAGCCAGGTTTGTAAGAATTGTTTTTGTACAGAAGGACTTACCAGAACCAGACTTACCAACAATCATAACATTACTGTTAACCCTTTCTCTGTTTCTTAAGAACAAGTTAACAAAAACAGGGTATTCGTTGTAACCTAAATAGAAACCATTTTCGTCTTGCAAAGCACCCGAAATAAATGGGAAAACAGAAGCAAGAACGGTTGTAGGAATATCTCTTATAAATTGGTTTACAGTATCAAGTCTAGAAATACCACGGCTAACAAAAGCGTCAACTTGTCTACCGAACATTTCAGAATATCTAAAACCACATTGTTTTAAGATAGCACGAACTTCTTTTCTAGCACCATCTTCACAGCATAAGTGAATGTTACATTCAAAAAGTTGTTCGTTGTTGTTTTTTAACATTTGTAAGAGTTCTCTTAACGTCTTTAAGTGAGTTTCGTTTTCAATAATCTTACTACTCTTACTTGTGTTTGCTGACTTACCTTCCATCTCGATAATGGCACGGTCAATTTTTCTTTCAGCAAGGTTTTTTTGCATAGGGGTAAAATTCATAACAACGTTTGTTCTATCAAGCAAGAAGAATCTTGCACCCCAACCATTGCTGACTTTAAGTGGATAATCACTAACAACGAAACTACGATAACCAATTTTGTCAACAATAGTTTTTGTTGTCTTAAATACGATTGAATCAGGCATTGCCCAATCAGCAAATCTTTCTGTTGACAAAGATTCAAGGTCTCTTTCGTCAAACATTTTTCCATAGTTTGCTTTTAAGAATACAGCAAGGTCTCTGCCTGTAACCTTTTGTGCATACATAGGAACAACAGCATTACCCATTGTGTTAATCATACCATCAACAGTAGTATCCAAAGCTTCTCTATCTTTATCATAAACAACAAGATAGAAATAGTCCTTGTAAATTCTTTCTTCTCTGTTCATATACTCAATGTTTGTAACACGAGCTTCGAAAACACCTGCACGAGCTTGAACTTCTTCTTCAGTCATTTCGCCTTCGTATTCAAGTTCCATAAGGTCGTCATACTTTTTGTCTTCGTTATGAATGTAACTATCAAAAATAATAGCTTTGTTTAATTTAATTAAACTACAGGTTTGGTCATGGTTAAGACGTCTTAGGGCATTAGCAAAAGTGTTAACAACCATTTCTTGTTTATCATCTGACAACAAACCAAATTCCATAGGTTGAACATTGATAACTTCTGCATAATAATCTTTGTAGTTAATGTACCTTTCTTTTAAAATACCATCAAAAGGAACAATGGCTTTCATAGCAGAAACACCTGTCTTTTTATCGACATCATCTTTGTTATATTTTTTCTTAAAAGCCATAAATCTAAATAAAAGACCGATAGAGCCATACAACCTTAAACCATCGTCGATAGGAATAAACATGGTTGCGACTAAAGCAATCCAGCCAATTGCCAAATACCAGTGATAAGCAAAGTTAGCAAGAGCAAGACCAAAAAAGCCACCAACACCAAGTGCGGCAACTGCGATATCAGCTAAGGTTACGCCCTTAAAGAATTCCATTTTAACTTTGGTCTTTTTAGGAATAAATCTTTCTGCCATAAATCCCCCTAAAACACTAAAATATATACATTAGTATTTTACACCAAAAGAATAATATTAGCAAACAAAAGAGTTTGTTTTTACAAAATTTTTACACTAAAAAACACAAAAAAAACTAGATAATTTCTTATCTAGTTTTTTCGTTTTAAGAATTACTTAAGCTTACCAAGAATTGCAGCTGCAAGGTCTTCAAGTTTCTTGAGTGATTCTTTGGTTAAAGTTCCAGCTTCGGCACTCTTTATGCCTGCTTCCATTTGTCTCTTTTGTTCTGCATTTGCAGACTTCATAGCCTTTTCCATGTTTTCTTTAAACTTGCTGAGTGTATCAGTAGTAAATTCAACATATTGCTTGCCTTCTCTTTCTTTTTGTTGAGCTTTTTCAATTGCTTTAGCAGCTTCTATGTCAACATTATGAGCTTCAACCTTAGCTTGAATTGCCTTTTGTTTTGCATCACTTTGTGCTTGTTCTTCGTGCTTTTTCTTGTATTCTTCAAAGCCACCAACTTTCTTACCTTGAGCATGTCTATTCAATGCGTTAAGGAATGCTTGTTCAAGATCATCACCCTTATAGCCTTGTTCAGACAACATTTGTTTAAGAAGTTGTTTATCTTGTTCTTTTTGTTTTGTCTTTTGAATGTTAGCTTCACTGTTAGCTCTTTCTTGCATCAATAAGCCTTGTTCACGTTTAAGTTCAAGTTGCTTATTTTCTTTACCTGAATAGAAGAATCTTTCTCTTTCAGTTTTTTCTAAAGCTCTTCTAACAATCAAACCAGCACCATCTTCTTTACCACCCATGATGCCAACCCAGTTATCAAGAACCATTCTCCACATAGTGTTAGCATTTTTATCCATGTGTTTTGAACCAGCGAAGATACTTGTTCCTGTTGCATTCTTACCGAATTCACCCATAAATGCTTGAGCAAATCCACTTCTTGCAAATCTTGTACCTGCTGATGGTTTGTATGCCTTTGCTTCCTTACCAGCTTTATCTCTTTTGTATGCATAATCAGCTGCAGCAATAGCATCGTCGTATTTTCTTTGATCTTCAATAGTTTTGTCAGATTTGTCGAATTCTTCTTGAGCCTTCTTCTTAGCATCGTCTCTTGTCTGAGCACGAGCTTTTTCTTTTTCAGATGCTTCGTATGCTTCTTCTCTAGTTTTCTTTCTTGCTTCAGCAGTTTTACCCTTCTTGCCTTTTGCTGCAGAGAAATCACCAGAATCAAAACTTTCAAGGTCAGCTTTAGCAGCATCTCTGAGAGCTTTCTTCTTTTCTACTTCTTTTTCAGCGGCTTCTGCATCAGCCAAAGCAGCCTCTTGTCTTGCTGCGAATGCTTGATCTGATTCGCCTTCTTGTCTTTGCATGTCAACATACTCTTCCATCTTCTTGTCGGCTGCTTCTTGAGCATTTTGTACACCTGATTCGGCATCTTGAACATCAGTTTCAAGACCCTTTCTCTTGTTAGCAAGTCTACCCTTGCCTTTTGTTGCAGCTTTAGCAGCTCTTGCTTTGTTGACTGATTTTCCAATTGCTTTTGCAGCTTTCATACCAGCAGCAACACCTTTAACTGCAAGACCAGCACCACCAAATGCCATTGAAGCAACTGAAGCAGCTGTAGCAACAGCTTTCTTGCTTGTATCCATACCTGATTTAACAAGGTCTTCAATACCGAGTAAGTTAGAAATCATAGCTGAAGCTTGTTTAACAATTGATAAACCTACGATAACAATAATCAATTGCATAAAGAGGTCGTATGCAACAACAGCGATTGCAGCAGCAGCAAGGAATGGCATACCTGTTTGTGAAGCACCAACTGATAATGGGCTACCAGCAACTGCACTTAAGAATCCTGTGTTTGCAAATAATGAAATTGAACTAAACAATGGAACCAATAAGAAATACATATTAAATGCAAATACCGGTCCAATTGTAGCGATAACACGTTTTAACATTTCGCCTTGCCACTTCTTTTGAGCTTGTCCATTATCAAGTGGAGCAAGTGCAATCATAGGAGGAGCAAGTAACATAAGCATTGTAATTTCGAATACTCTCTTAATAAGAGCAAGACATGTAGATAATAAAATCCAAGACATTACAAGTGCTGTACCAATACCAATGATATAGTCGAAAGACGCCATATCATAGAAATATCTAACCTGATCGAACCTATAGAAGTTCATTTCCTGACCAGCCATAGGATACATATGAAGGATCATGTGGAAGTTTGCGTTACCACCTTCGTTAAAGTTGGCAACCATATTGAAAGCCCCGGTGAAAAGACTTAAAGCCGAAGCACCAAGACCAACGTTTTGTTTTGCGTCACCCATTGTGACAACAGGGAAATCGACTGCTTCAGGCGTAAATGTTTTTACGAAAGCCGCGTCGACATCGTCAGGCGTCCACCCCAAGACATTACCACTCAAGTCCTGCAGACCCGTGGCGTAATAATTTTTGTATATTTCACTATTTCGCCCACGGTTAGCGTTATATGCGGCGCACTTAAAGCAGTTGTTAACAATACCTTGAGATGATGTTCCAGATAACAATTGATTAACAGAAAGTGTGATGATATTTGTAATATAAATACCAAGAACTGTGACTATAGGAACAATAAAGAACATAACAAGTGACTTTAATGCTCTACCGATAATAGGACCTTTAGCACTTGTCTTAAGGTCGAGTGAGAATTCTGCTTTGATAATTGCAATAATAGTTGTTAAGAATAACAAAACAACTGAGAAAATAATGATTGCAATAAGTGTTTTATAAACTGTGTCATTACCAAGGAAAGCCATAACAAGGCCACCTGTACTACCAGCACCTTGGGAACCGATTTGTTCTGCACCACCAAAGGCTTCACCACCGACATAAATCGTATCTAAACCAGCAACCTTCTTAAAAACGATTTCGCAGAAGTTTGCAATTTGTGCGATAGCGATAAATGTATAGTATAAAAGCATCCAAACAGGTTCAAACAAATAGTCTAAGATGCCCGTAAAAATAGCGCCAATGGTGCTAAAGAAATTACCAATGGCATCAAAAATGTCCGTAAAAAAGTTACCAAATTGTGAGACAAAAATATTCATTTATCTTTCCCCTATATATTTTTTTATAGATTTTTTGGATAAATATAGTTCAACTTACGTGTAGTATAACAAACTTTTTTAAATTTGTATATTCATTTTTGCTACTTTTTTTTAAATTGTGAAAAAAAGTGTAAAAATTTTTATTCTACACTTGTCTTCCATATAAGCCTGTTATTGCAATTGAATAACTATAACAATCTAGCAATGTTGCGTCCTTACCATCAACGACGAAACAAAATTCTAAGTAATCGCCACCGCCATTGTATGCAGCAGAGTTACCAAAACCATAGTTAACACTCTTGAAGTTTTTGAAAGTGTTTTCAGTGATACTGTTCTTTTTATCAATATCACCTGCGTTTCCGTCTTTTAAACCACCCCAATCTTCAGTGTCAAGTTCTGTATGAGTATTTTGAGATAAAACTAATTCTTTGCCAACAAATGCAGGTGCATCGTCATTGTCCCAAATATTATAAGTTTTTTCGTTTATTGTTCCATAAGCCCTATCAATATTGTTTTCACTGTTAGGTTCTTCCTTTGATAAAAACATACTATCAAGAGAATATTGTGTCAAAACCCCATTATGATAATGGTTTGCATATATATAGATATCGAGTGTATCAATATCCCATGTAACGTGTTCGTCATCGTGAATTGAAGTTATCATAAAACTGATACTTGCAATTTCCAAATCTTTTGAATTAACATTTGTTAAAACAATAGATTGAATTTTTCCATTTGCAGGTTCTTCATAAGTAATATCAAAAACGTCATCTGAACTTACATTATAAGCAACGTCAACATAATCAACAATAGGTGTTTCTGGATAAACTAATCTTGTTCTTTCTAAACTTGCCCTTGCGGTGTTGTAATAGTTTTTAAATAAAGCTGTTCTTCTAAAACCATTTTCAACGCTATTTGCAGAATTTTCGTCAATAACAATTTTGTTGTTGTATCCGATAGGTTTTTCATCTTCGCCAAGAATCATTAAGACTCTTTTTGTGTTGTCAGCAATCTCGTTTGCATAAAATGTTCCTGGTTCAAAACTTTCTGAACCTGAATAAGAATACTTTGTAGAGTCTTCTTGCATAATTTTTGTGCCAACCACATTTTCTGTGATATATTTTGCAACCAAATCTGCTTCGTCACTTGAAAGACCGATATGGTCAATTCTTAAAACACAATCTTCGACAAATTCTTCTGCCTTAATATTAGGATTTTTGTCTGCTGCTTGATATAAAGAATTTGCGTTACCTGTCAACTCGCCTGTACCATAAGCAATAATTTTTGCAATATTTATAGCAAGTTTGTTTTTGTATGCTTCAACATATGCATCAACAAATGGTGTTGCGTCATCATAATCTTCTAAATTCCATGCCCACTTTTCAGTTTTAATTGTGATAGAACCAACTTCGCCTTCTACACTTACAACTGATCTTTCAATTGCATTATAGTGAGTGTCTAACAATTTTTCAGTAAATGCTCTACCACCGGTTGAAGATACAATATTGGTTGCAGTTCCAACCCATAGATAGAAAGTTGCGTCGCCTTTACGGAAATAATATGTTGTGTTAGCGTCGATTTCTCCACCAGCTTCAACACTTTTAGAAGTTGATGCGTCAGCAATATTTGTTAAAGTACCACTGTTGCTGATTTTATATTTACCATCTGAGAAAGTGATAAAGTTTTCTGGAATATCTGCAGGTCCTATAGCATACCACTTGTTTGTAGCATCATAATAAGCATATTGACATTTTGCTAACATTTTTTTATGAGTTGCCGAAATAGTAGCACCATTGAACAACTGAGAATAAGTTGAAGCTGAAATAGCTTCAAATGGAGAAAGGATTGTTTTTTCTGGTTCTGTATCAGTATATTCATCATTATATACATCAACATAGTCATCAAGACCGTATTCACCAGCAAGATTTATAAGAGTGTTTTCTGCACTGTTAAAGATGCTTGCTTTAATTTTTTCATAATAAGGACTTAAGTCTTGTGGTTTGTATAAATATTTTAATCTAATACCATCGTCTGGCATTAACTCTAACATACCCTTATCTGTTGGTTTTGTGTATGTTGGAATATTGCTAAAGGCACCACCAACTCCACCATCGTCGCCACCGCCTTCACCACTACAAGCGAGTAACGAAAAACAAGGAAGAATAAAAAGAAAAACCAAGAGAAATGCTCTTATTCTATGCAACAATTTATTTTTCTTCATATATACTCCTTTTTTATTATCTACAATTATAACTATATTATTTGTTTCATTATACCCAATCTTTATTTTTTTGGCAACAAAATGAGCCAAGATTTAGCAATTATCCACAATTATTTTAAATGTTAAAATTTATGAAAAACAAAAAAGAGAGCCGAAGCTCTCTCTTTCAATTGAATACTTTGTTGGTTTTAACTTTAATCCCGACTGCCCCTTATTAACCAGCAACAGTACTAAATGGGTTTGAAGCACTTGAACCGAACCATGTACCAACGTTAGATGCAAAGAATGCAAGTAAGAATACAAGGATGATAACAGCAACAATAGCAACGACGACGTTAATAAGTCTTTTCTTTGCTTCTTGAGCTTTATCTGCAGATTCAGCACGAGCCAAATTTACACCAAGGACAACAACCCAGATTGCGCCAGCAACAGCAACAATGATGATAACAGGAATAAATACATCATCAAGGAACTTTGCAATAGGATACAACCATGAGAATGTTTTGAATGAATCAGAACTTGGGTTAAAAATTCCACCAAACATGTTGATAAAGAACATTCCAATTTGATTTAATAAATTTAACATCTATCTCCCTTTCTCCTTTATAAAATTTTTTACATAGGTAATTTATCATAAAAAAATATTTTAATCAAACGTTTTCAACATTTTTTTTTATTTTTTTTATTTTTTTTACAATTCAAATATATTTTGCATTGTTTTTTAAACAATTATTCAAAAAAAGTTAAAATATTGCCTGTTTTTTCTTGTTTTAATTTGAAACAATAATTATAATAATATATGTATTTTAAAGTTTTGGAGGAAATATGAAAAAATTTTTTTCTGGGCTTTTACTTCTAATCCTAATCGCAGTAGGCTCCTATGCAGTTGGTGTTGTTATAACATATATGCTTATGGACCCAGCAACTAGGACTATTCAAGAAGCAATTATGCCAGGTACTTTCCAACCAGCAACAACATTTTGTGGCGTAGGTGCATACCTTATTTACAAACTTGCAAAACTTGCTGACGGAAAAGACGACAAAAAGAAAACCGGTTCTAAAAGCAAAGACGGTAAAGAAATGGAACAATACTTCGATTCTCGCTTCTTAACCGAAAAAGAACTTAGAACAGAAAAGAAGTTTATGTTCTGTACTTGGGAAACATTAAAAACTTCAAACGACGGTATGTTACTTAGAAGTCAACTTGATGGTAACAAACTTTTAATCAATATGTACAAACCAATTCACGCTATGGTTATTGGTACAACCGGTACAGGTAAAACTGAAAGATTTATCAACCCACAAATTCAAATCCTTTCAGGCACAAAAACAAAACCAAGTTTTGTTATTACCGACCCTAAGGGCGAACTTTTTGAAAAGAACAGCAACAAATTAAGAAAAGAAGGATATGATGTTAAAGTTTTCAACTTAAGACAACCTTATGCTTCTACCCGTTGGAATCCACTTGATAACGCATATATGATGTATCAAGAAGCACACCACTTAAGAGAAAAAGTTGTTGTACACAGAAATGTTAACCCTGCAGATTTTAAACTTAAAATCATCGCAAAAGAATACAATAACGAATGGTATGAGTTTAACGGTATCGCCTACCCTAATAGCGAAGCACTTGAGATGGACTTGTCTTCAAGAAAGGCTGAACTTATCGACCTTGCAGAAAACGAAATTCGTGAAATTGCAACAGTATTATGTCCTATCGAAAACAAAAACGACTCAAGCTGGGATAGAGGTGCTCAAGAATTCGTTTGTGGTACAATGATGGCTATGCTTGAAGATAGTTTAGTTCCTGAACTTGGTATGACAAGAGAAAAATTCAACTTCTACAACCTTTCAAGAATTGCTAACTTTAAAGACCCAGACCCAGACAATCCATACAAAACTCTTAGACAATATTTCCTTGGTAGAGATAAATTTAGTAAAGTTTTACAACTTGTTACAACAGCTATCAACAACGCTCCAACAACAACCAAATCTTATATGGGTATTGTTTCAGCTAGACTTGGTATCTTTAACGACTCTGGTATGTGTTTTGCAACAAGCTTAAACGAAATGGAATTTGACACATTTGCTGAAAAACCAACTGCTCTCTTTATCATTATTCCTGATGAAAAAGAATCACGTCACGGTATTGCTACAATGTGTATTTCTCAACTTTACAAAAAACTTGTTGACCTTGCTAACTACTGTCCAGATTACAAACTTCCAAGAACAGTATACTTCCTTCTTGATGAGTTTGCTAACCTTCCAAAGATTGAAAAGATTGATAGTATGATTACGGTTTCACGTAGTAGAAATATCTTCTTTGCACTCGTAGTCCAATCGTTTAGCCAATTAAATGCTAAATATGGTGACGATGTCGCAGCAACCCTTAAAGGTAACTGCCCTATCAAGATATTCATCGGTACTGACGACGCAAAGACTTGTGAAGAGTTTAGTAAGCTTTGTGGTGAAGTATCTTTGGAAACAACTTCAACATCTGAAAGTAAGCAAAAAGATAGTAAAGATAACAGCAAAACAACAAGCACATCTACTGCTTCTCGTCCACTTATCTACCCTGATGAACTTGGTCACTTGGGTGGCGGAACAACAGGTGAAATTGTTATCAAAATTCTTAACGAATTCCCTATTAGAACAAAATCTACTTATGCTTGGGCAACACCTATGTTTGATAACACAAAAGCATCTCAAGATTATGTACCATCAAGATCACTTGATGAAGCAAGAGTTGCTTACAGTATTGCCGAAAGAAATAACATTGTTTTCAAGGCAAAACAAACAACAGGTTTTAATGTAAACGGTGGATTATAATAGTAAAAAAAGAACCAAAAATTTGGTTCATTTTTTTATTTTTTTTATCAATTTTTTACTCCCGAAAAAGCAAAAACCACTCGTTTTTGTTTTACATATAAATGAATAATATGTTAATATATATATTATTAAGTAATATAATATATGATTTTGCAAAAGAATAATAAAAAAGGGGTTAAATTATGAAAAAAATATCTCTTAAATGCACATTGGTTTTATTCTTATTTCTTGCTTCACTTGCAGGAATTTTTTGTGCACCTTTTTTAACAGGTACAAACGGTAAAGATTCCTTTGCTGCTGGTGGTGGCTCCTTTGCTACAACCGAAGAAGAAGGCTTTTGGTCAAAAACCGAAGAAGGCGAACTACCTTATGCTTTGTACACACATACACAGATTGAAGGTGTCGAAAATCCATATACTACATACGATGTAAGTAATGGAAAAATTCCTGATATCATTATGTCTTCAAAAGCAGATGCTGCTGGTGGTAATGACCAACTTAACAAAACCACTCTTCACTTTGCTTTCAACACCCCTGAAGCAAAAGCAAGTGGCGACCCAACAATTAACACAGAAACCACAACTTCTGCCCTTCTTGTAGATGCAAAATTATATGGTACAGACGAATTCAGTCTTGTTGTTGATAGATCATATGACACAAACGACGTTTCTTTTGAATTTGAAGTAAACTTGCTTGAATCAGCTGATGCAAATTCTAGAGTTCCTGAATACACAACAAATGGTAGTGATAGAAATCAACTTTCAATTCCATCAGACAGAACAGGTCGTTATACATTTACAATTTCATACAACTACACAACAAGCGAAGGCTGGACAAGTGAAAATTGCACATTTACACTTACCTTCCGTGTTGTTGACTACTACACATATGTTTCTGGTACAAGTGGTGAATCTCTAGGTATTGAAAATGCCGACACCTTATCAGAAAACGCAGAGTTTGGTGATGACTTTGCAACAAATCACATTTTCAACTACAACTATGCAAATAAACCTGTCCTTTCATTTGATGCAACAAAGTTTGGTTTATACTTTGACTACAAAACAGGTTTTAACACATACACATTCTCATATCAAAACACAAGCGAATTTGAAAGTTTCAAACCTTTGATTTCTTACCAAGACGAAGCAAACAGACTTCTTCCATCAGGCACAATCACAGGTAGAATTTCATTAAAACTTCTAAACTCAGAAAAAATCTTCAATATGAACACTTATTACGTAAGGGCTGACGACAGTGCAACAGATAATGTTGAAGAAGACATTTTCTATTATGCAAAATTCAACCTTGAAGAGTTTGAACAATTCTTAATTGAAGAAGACATCAACAACTCTTGCCTTGGTGACTACTCATTTGGTCTTTACTTCTTGATTGGTACAAAATCAGCAACAGGAAGTGTTACATACGAAATTCTTGATACAACTGCAAACGAAGAATTGTTGCCAGATGATATCCAACAACAAACCCTTACAATCTTCGGTTTTAGAATGGACTATCTTGACCAAGATACAAAATCTGACACATATCACAGATATACAGAACTTAAAAATGATGTTACACACTCTGGCGTATATGCAGAAAATATCGTAACAAAAGAAAGAACAATCAACGCTGGCGACGGAAGATTATCAAATGTTCCTTCACTTATCGCAATCACAAACCAAAGCCCTATTCGTTTTGAAAGATATGGCACATTAACAAATGGTGCTACAACAGGTATTGCAAAATTTATTGCAAGAAGTTATAGAAACGAAGCAGACGAAGCACAAGCTCTTACAGATATTACAAACCATATCAATGGTATTACAGAACTTGATTTCAACCAAGATTACGAAGCTGATTCTTCAATCACATCTGACGGCATTTACCTTATGGAAGTTGTTTACTATGTAACAATCAAAGGTAAAACTGTTGAAGGTAAACAATATTTTGTTTTCGAAATCAACAACACTTTACAAGATCTTTTGATCCAAGGTGTAAGCGATGATGGAAACACTGTTTATGATATCGACACTTACACAAACAAAAGTTTAAGAGTAAGTTTAAGGACAAGACCTAACACATTCTTTGCTCCGGTTGTTGTAAGTTATAGATACTATCAAAACTTTAACAAAAACACTACCCCACTTGGTGGTATCCTTCAACTAAAAACAACAGGCGACACACCTGATGAGTTTATGGTTAACACTTACCCATACAACTATTACGTCACAAACAACGATAACACTTATACTTTTAGCAAAAATAGTAGTGGTTATTATTACATCTACTTAAGAGATACAAAAAACAACATTACAACAACATATTTCTACTGCATTGATAACACTGCTTTCGAATCTGTAAAAGTTTCATCAGTTGCAAAGAACGATTATGGATTTAATGTTGTTACAGGTTCAATTTCATCAACTGCTCTTCCAGGCACAGTAACAAACTCAGTTTTAAATTATGATATGTTCTTAACAAACACTGCTTTTACACTTTCTTGGAAGCCAAAAGCAAGTGGTGCAAATTCATATGCTAAAGTTTATCAATTAACAACTGCAAGCAATGCTGAAAACGAACTTTCTTTAATTGAAACAAATGGCGAGCATTGGCTTACAAACCGTTATCAAACAGGTACTCTTTCAACATCATACGATGATTATAAAAACAGTTATAACGACTTAAACGCAGCTCTTAGTGCAGAAAGTTTCTTCTCAAACAATGGTTTATATTTATTCTTTGTTTATGATGACGCTGGAAACGCTTTCTATTACCTTATTATGATTGATGATTCTACATCAGAAATCTTACAAGGTCACTACGACGACCCAATCGCAAAAACCGGTTGGACTGATACTTATGATAAAGTAAACAATCCTGCAAACTATGTTAAAGAATCAACAACTTTAATTTTCGGTTCACACAAGTCAATCGAACTTACAGATATCGAAACAAACTTTGATATCACAATTGTTGATGAAAGCTACCTTCTTGCATACAACACAATCACAGGTAGTAGCGAAATTACAGATAAAACTTCTAAGTTTAGTTTCAACTTCTTAGAAAATGCTTTATCAAAAACTTCTTACTACGGATATGCAAGTAGTACAGCTTACAAAATCGGTACTGCTAGAAATACAGGCTTTAACCACTTTATCAATATCAAAATAAACGAAATTACTTATAAATACGAAAAAACAGACCCTAACACACTTATCACAACAAACTTCGGTCCAGCAAAAATGGATCCTCTTACAAATTGGGAAACAACAATTTATGCTGATAACCCACAAAGTGATTTTACAGGCGAAGCATATTACGTATTTACTGTAACACCTGCAAACCAAGTTAAAGAGATTCCAAATGTAAAGAGAACTCGTGCTATTGAAATGAACTTTGACGCTGTTGAAGGAACTTTCTATGCTTATGGCAATGCAGAAGGCGATTCAACACAAAGATACATTAGAAAAAATAGTGCTACAAATCTTAACACATTGATGTTTACTTACTTAAACAGTTCAAGTGCATCAAACTCACTCGACACAATGTATGGTGTTGGAAAACTTACTTACACATATTATGAATTCCAATATTCAAACACAAGTCCTACATCTTACCCATTTAAAGCAAACCCAACAATTTCTAACGAAAGTTTGCTTGAATACAAAGTTTTGAGCGAAGATGGAAGACATTATATTATTGATGGCATCAACCTAGAAAGCACAGGCACAGACACCCTTACAAGACCTGGTAAATACATCTTAAAGAGAACTTATGTCGGTGGTGGTTACATAAATGCTCAAGGTGATACAGATGGCTCAGGTTGTGGTCCATACAAAAAAGTCGACAACAACGGCACAATCACATATGAACTTGTTGACTTCGGTTATGATACTTGGGAAAGATCTTATGTTGTTTACGTTGATAGAAACGGCATCATCTCAACAACTTATATGGACGATACAGGTTTTAACGAACTTAGAGAAGTTGGTGAAAACATTTCTGTTCAATTAAGCACAGGTTATGATGATGAATGGACATTTAAAAACTTCTTCCGTACAACATCAGACGATATCATCTTAACAACAAACAAACTCCCTGTTAAAGTTAATATTCCTTTGTCAAAATATTTCTTTGATAAAGATTTGTATTCTGCATTAAACTTTGCAAAATTATCTATAACAATTTCTTATAAGAATTCTGCAAACATCTATGCTCCAACAATGTTATATACAATTGACGGATACGATGCAGACAACAAATATTGCACTTGCTCTGCTTTAAAATCACTCACAAACACACGTGGCGACTTGATTTTTAGTGGCGAAGGCACATACACAATCACAATTCACGATAACACAGGTTATACCGATACTGAAGTCGATGGTTCAGTAAACCCAACTTATATTACATTTAAGTTTACAATTCAACATAAAGCACCTAATGGCGAAATCACAGTTAATGATTCTTTACTTCAAAACTATGATGAAATGTTTGATGAATATGCAACAAACGTTTCAAAAGCTGAAGGCAACTATGTTAAGTTTGAATGGACTGACCCTGACGACCCATACTCAGCAAAGGTAAAAACAATCACTGTTGTTGCTAAAGATTTTACTTCTAAAAAAGTACTTGACACAGAAAGAATTGATTTGTCAGCTTATTCAAAACCAGAAGTAGTTAATGTAAATCCTTACTACCCTGCAGATTATACTTACATTAAAGATTTCAAGGCAGATCACACACCTTACACTGTTGAAGTATTTGATAGAATAAATTACTACAAATATGATTACTACATCAAACTCGATATCGAAAATGAAATTATCTATGAAATAACAATTAGTTACATTACACCTAATACAACATCTCACGGTTATGGAACATTTGTTAACAAAAAATACACTTTAATCATTGATAGAACAAAACCAAATGAAAATATCGACAAATTGATTGATAGTGAAACATATTTAATCTCTTCAGGTTATTATGCAGACAAAACTGCAATCAAAAACAACTTCAAGGAAGAAAACATCACTCTTGTTAGTGATACACTTCCACAAAATATACCTACAATTTATGACTACACATTTGCAGCAAATTCAAAATATGTTTTAGGTTACAACTCATCAACTCGTGATACACTCACCTACTTCTACTTTAGAAACTACAAAAAGTATGACGGTGAAAATATCAGCTTAACACCTGATAACAAGTATTACAACGATATGAGCAAATTTACAAATTATCCAAGATTTAACCCTAACTACTTAGTTGTAGGTAGCAATGTTTGGTACAAAGCAAACTATAATTTAGGTTCAAGTGCCCTAAAAGATATTATTGCTCAAACTTACACAGATTATGGTATTCCAACAAGTTCTGATATTATCACAGGCTTCTACGAAATCATTGAAAGAGACTTGGCTGGTAACTACAGAACATTCACTGTTTACTTTGGTGATGGCACAGAATCTCACAGCCTTATTGAAGTTGAAGGTACACACCTTAGTGGTATCACCCACTCTGCAACAGACAAAGCAGAAATTACAGCAAACCTTAACTTCTCAGTAACATCACTTAAAGCAAAACTTGGTTGGGGTACATTATCACTAACCTACTCAACATACAACAATGGTGTCGAGCATGTTACAACACTTCTTACACAAAAACTTACACCTTATGATACATACTCTGTAAGTTCTCAAAGATTAAGAGAAATCAATAACAGACTCGTAACATCAGAAAACAAAAGGTTCTCATTAAGACTTGCACCTTACAACCTTAATGCTGCTGCTTCTAGCAAGCATATCAACATTATCGTTACAGCAACAAGGCTTGCAGAACCTGAAATTATCAAAGTTGTTGTCACAAACGATGACAAAACAACAACCACAACTTACACTCTTAAATTCCCAGAAAAGACAAATTCTACACCTATCTTCCTTGAATACTTAGAAGTTGTAGATTTGGTAACAGGTCAAGTTAAACTTCTTTGCGAAAACTTAGAAAATATGAAGTACGAATTAAAAGGTCTTTCTGCTGGAACTTATGATGTAACTTATAAAGATAACTACAATGGTAGTTATAAATACAAATATACTGTTTACCCTGGTATGAATTATGTAAGCGAAAGCGAACACCTTCAATATGAATTTAACGAACATTCAGTTATTGGGGATAAGATTTATAGTGGTGGTACAGTTACAGTTGTATACGAAAGCAAAATTTATAACGTTTGGATTAGCAGAAACGGTAGTGCTGAAGTAGAAGTTACAACCGATACAAAGTATGGATACAATGCAGTTGATTATGGCGAATTTAAGAAGTTTACTTTAAAAACAACTTATACCCTATCTGGCATTGATGCAAACCTTAGTGTTGGTGGTATCACAGAATATACAGTAAGATATGTTGACAAAAACTCAGGCAACACTGCAAAAACAGAAAACTTCGTAATTTATAACGAGCTTCCTGGTATTTCTCTTAAAGACGAATACAACAATCCTATTTTTGCAACAGAAACTCAAAGTATTTCTTCTATGACAACATCAGCTCTTAAAGTTTCTTGGGATTCACTTCTAAATTACCCACACTCAAGTTTAAACGGTGTTATTGCAACACTTTACAAAAAAGCAGAAAACTCAAATAGTTATACAAATCCTATTATCTTAAATAACGGACAACAAGTAAGCGAAGAAGGTTACTACAGATTAGTTCTTTCAAACGCTATCTTAAACAACACAAGAATTGTTTACTTCGCTATTACCGAGGGTGAACTTCCATTCTATTCAGTTGTTATTGATAATAAAGAAGAAACAATACTTAATGCTTCTCCACTTTCTATCAATCTCATAAACGAAAAAGATAGCAACAACCTTACATTAAAGAAGAGTTTTGAGACTGCTATTGCAAATAGCACAGAGCTTGACGAAACAACAAAGGTTTTCTTAACAGAAAAATTAAGTTCTACAATTCAAACTGCTAACATTGAACATTACTTCTCAATCTATGATTCAAAAGTTGTAACAAATAGTTCGATGAACTTAGAAATCTTCGAAATGTATTACTTAAATAATATTTACAGAGCTGCAAAACCTAATTCAGATGATAGTTATGTAACAACATTCTATTATATCTATGGTTTAAATGACCCTATTTATGCAAACATAGTTGCTGTTACAAAAGTTCCTAATGTAAATTCTTTGTCAATTAACAACAACATCATTACAAGGCTTGAATATGAAAATACTGAGGTTGACCCTTACAAGAAAGAAGAATTATATTCTCCTACAAAAACCGGTTATACAAAAGTATTAACAAATAGCACAACAAGCAATAACCAAATCACTATTTTCTGGAACACTACAGCAGGAAATTCAACTGATTGGTACAACAAAGGTAATTATGTATTGTTAAATTACACCTATAACAAAAACACTTCAAACAACAGAGTTTATGGCACAATTTTAGGAGACGGAACTTCAACACAAGTTTTGACAGGTTCAGGTCTTCACAACCTTAAATTCTACGACTTGGCTGGCAACCAATTTAAGTTCAAATCAACTTATTATACATTTGATAGTTATGATTTATACTTAATCGACCAAGTTATCTTTGATGTAAACAATGATACAAAGAATATACAATATGCAACTTATAACGACGCTGTAACCATTAAGATTAACGATTTCTTCTCAACTTACTATACAGAAACATCTATTAAAGTTACAAGAAATGGTTCATTATCAAATGCTTACACTGTTGATGAAAACGATGTTTACACATTTACAGCAAGTGGTAAATATGTTGTCACATTCAGTGGTACAGCAAAAGTCGATGGCGTTGTATACACACTTGATTCTTCATCTTATAACTTTACAATTGTCGAACCTACTTCAGCAAGACTTGCTTATGAGTTTAGCGAAATGACAGGTTACGAAATTATAAAAGTTACAAAAGATAACATCGACATTACAGGAAAGATTAAGAAACAATATGGTACAGATACCATTAAGACATTGTTCCTATCTCCTGACGAAGAAAACTTCGGTAATGGTTTCTACAAAATCACAATGTCAGTAAAATATAACGAATTGCTTGACCCAGAAGTTTTCACATTCGGCGTTACAATCAATAACGAAATTCCGGTTATTACTAGTGACCCACTTCCTGGTGGAACAACTAAAGGTACTATCACTATTACCTACAATCCATATTTAATTTACAATCAACTTGGAAAATCAAAGATTGTAGTCTTAACTTACAATAGTGATACAAACTATTTCTACGAAATGGCTTCACAAGAAATCACCGAAGAAAATTCAGCAGGTAAAAATGTTGCAACCATTACATTGAACCAAACAAACAGTTATTATATCCAAATCTTAACTGATTCTGGCAACGTAGTATTAAGTTTTAGAGTTAACCGTGCTGAACCTTTAAATGCTATGGCAATCATAATCATTGTTGTTGTTGCTGTAACAGTTGTTATCCTTACAATCATCTTCATTAAGATGAGAACTAAGATGAAAGTTAAATAACAAAAAGAAAAAGAGTATAAAATTTATACTCTTTTTTTTTATTTGCTTATACATAAATAATGTTCGAAAACAAGTTTTCTATTTCACCGATAATTATATTATCAAACTCGCTTGCTTCTTTATAATACATAAGACAAATTTCTGTTAAGCTTCCACCAACTTCAATACTCCTTGCCTTACCAAGAATCTTTTTTATTGTTTCCATTGTCTTTTTGTTTATAGTATTTATATTGTTGTCATTTATAAGATTTTCGGTTTTAACAATCTTATCAACACTATCAACAAAAAGCACAACATCATTTTTTTCTTCAACAAGTCGCTTTGCTCTCTCAAGTGCAATATGAGTTGTTCTCATTTGTTTTTCTATATCATCTCCAAGTTTACAATACATAGTTTCGCAAGGTTTAATATTGTCCATAAACAGCGTTACTTCCGGCAGCAACTCCAAACCAAGACAAACAAGTTTTGCCCCTACAAGCGAATTTAGGGCTTTAATTAAGCCAAAGTAATCAAAGTTTGTCCCTTTCTTTATAAGAATTAGGTTTCTTGTGCCACAGATTATAGGAAGCATTTTTAGACCGTTTAATACACTGATTTTATCATCGTTATTTTCAAATCTAATTTCTCTTACGGGCATTTCAACAGACAGAGTTTTAAAATCTTTGTTCCTTGCTGAATTTTTAAATTCCCTACCATTTATCTTTTTTATAGTTGTCAAAACCAATGGTTTTTCTTTGTGCAAAACCCTTGCTTCAACTTCTAAAAGATCTCCTGTTTTTAAGTTAAAATTTTCAATTTGTCCACTTGATACATAAACAGTTTTTTCGTCTTTAAAAATATCCCTTTCTTTTCTTATAAGTCCATACCCTAAAGATTCAATGATATCTAAATACCCAACGAAAATTTCTGTATTAAGTGCAGGATTTTTTGAGTCTTCTAAAAATGCAATTATGCCTTCACTTAAAACACCTATCGAACTTCCTGCTTCCAAATCGTATTTTCTTTCTTCTCTGTTTGATGGCAAAAAAGTTTCTAACATTTTTGTCTTACCAGACAAGTTTTTAGGTGGGCGCCCTTGCCTACTTTTAGGGATATGTGGCATTTCTTCCCCATTTACAATTTTAAATATTTTATCTATAAGTTCTTCTTTTTTGTATGTTGTTGGCAAATATACACCGATTGTTCTTGCAATATCACGAAGTTCATATATGCTTGTTTGTAAAAGCGTGTTTTTATCAAAAATCTTTTCCATTTAAAACCTCGCAATTATTTTATTATATTTTAATGTTTTTGTAAAGTTTTTTAATATTTTTGTAAATATTTTTCAAAAACATTAAAAATAAAAGACAGCATATAGCCATCTTTTACAACAACAAATCCCCTTGGTCAGTTTGAATAACTCTTAGTACCCTTACCTGCTCTCCAGACATTGCATCTATATACATATAGTACTTAAAGTTATTATATGTGCCACTAAATTCGTATGCTAAAACTTCTCCACCAAAATCCAATGGGATAACACACAATCTTGTTTCTTCTACACTAAGGTTTGAACTTATTTTACTTTTTGCTTCGTCTATGTTTATACCTATTGTCCCCTTCTCTCTTTCGGTATGGTTGTATGCATAACTGCTTGCTTCCCAACCAACAACATTGTCACTAGCTAAGTCAACTTTAACCTTAATCAAATCAGGATAATAAACCACATCATCAATAACAGGTGCCAAATTTACATAGGTAATATTATTTGCAGTAGCACTCCATACACATTTCATATTTTTTAATGATAATTTCTCAGCAAACAATTCAGCGCTCTTTATTGCCTTTTGTTCATCTATAACCCTTTCCCCTTCGATTGCGTTTGCATTTATTGTTAAAACAAACTTATCTCTTTTTGCAATTTGTACGAAATAGTTTGTTCCACCTTTTGTGTTTACGCCAAAATCATAAGTTTCAAACTTACCATTTGTTTCGCCTATATACTCAATGTTTACAATATTATCTAAAATCTTTGTAATTACATCTTCTGTTTCTTCTCTTGTGTATTCTGTATTACTTAACCCCTTTATCTCTTTTTTATCAAGCGACTCCGAGAAGGGCCCATCATATATCATTGAAGGATACTCAATACTATCCGAACTTAAACCACTAAAGTTTATGGAAAAGTTACTTAACTCCATATTTCCATTTAGATTATCAACAATGCTATATCCTTGCATCAATCGATAGGTTATGTTATTTAGTTCGTATTTGATTTGAGCAACAGCATCATAAATTGTTTTTATATTTTCGGTTTCTTCTTCGCTAATTTTTGTTGTGTCATATTTTAAAAGAGAACTACAATACCCGTTTAATTCATTTATAAATTTTGTAGTTGTTATAATTGTGCTAGAATCAACCGGCAATAAACTTAAATTGTTTTGTGCTTCAGTTGTTTGTTGCTTTAGAGATGTTAATATCTTTTTTTGACTTGTAGCATCGTTACTTACCATAAGTTTACTTACATCAACTTCTATATCATTTACATTGTTTACAAGTTCATAAAAAGACCTTTGATACAAGTTTTCTAAGTTTGCCTTACTTTCACTTAGCGCCGTGCCGTTTGAAAACAATGCAATGCTAAGACCTATAACAATAGCACTCAACAAACTTACAGTTATTATAAAAGCTTTTTTCATAAATCTCTCCTTATATAGCAAAAACGTGTTTGCCTATCGTTACAACAACTTGTCTTGAATAAATCCACTTGCTTGTAGCAATTGCAGGATTATAATAAAACAAGCAACCATAAGTAGGGTCCCAACCATTCATAGCATCTCTTGCTGCATTTATTGCTGTTTGATTGGGTTCTAAATTGATTTGCCCATCATGCACAGCCGTAAAAGCCCAAGGCTGATAAATAACACCTGAAATAGTATTTGGAAAACTTGAACTTTTAACTCTGTTTAAAATAACAGCAGCAACTGCAACTTGCCCTACATAACTTTCTCCCCTTGCTTCAGCATAAACACATTTTGCAAGCAAATACAAATCACTTGAACTTTGAGAAGATAAAGATATTTTTAATTTTGCAGCAGTTTTTGGACCCACAATTCCGTCCACCACAAGCCCGTTATCTCTTTGAAAGGCTTTTATTGCAGCAATAGACAATTTGCCGATTATGCCGTCAATTTTGCCCTTATAATAACCCAAATCTTTTAGTTTTTGTTGTATTTGTTTGTTTTGTGACGCTGTTGCAGCATACGTATAACTTTGTGTGTTTCCAAGGTTATTATTCTTTATTGTATAATTAAAAATAAAAGAAAAACTTATAACAAAACACAAGCATACAGTCAAAATAATAATATACTTTCTCATCATATCTCCCTTTAAGAGTTTATAAGATTTATAAATCTGCTTTCATAATCAACCTCATCAAAACCACCTATAGAATATAAACACAAAAAAGACTCTCCCTTAGCGTCTCCTAAACTTATTGTAAGTGCGTCATAAAACCCACCTTCAATAACATTTCCTTTGTAGACGGTTTCCCTAAAATATTGATTATTGATTTTTACAGAGCATTTATAATCAAGATTATTTTGTATCAACACACCATCTATTATACATACAATTGTTGAAATCTTTTTGCCCGTTATCAAATAAACTTCCTTTACACTTTCGCACTCTTTTATGTAAGGATACAAAACTTCTGTAATTCTATCTTTAATTTCAACATTTATGTCGCTATCTTTTTTTAAAAAACTATTTGAAACTATATTGATTCTAAAAAAGTCGTCATTATCTTTTGCGCCAAAGCACATAACTAAACAAACTAAAAATACAACCAAAATAGCACCTACTAAAAATCTTTTCACAATCACTCCTAAAAAGATTATTAACTCTTGTCAAATTACAAAAACAAAAAAACACACGAATATCGTGTGTTTTTGTTTTATTTAGTTGAATCTTTCTTGAAGTTGATGATAGATAATTATTTTTTCACCTGCAGAAATAGGAAGCGTCAACTCTGGGTTTTGCTTATTTAAGTCTTCACTTGAAATATTTAACTCTTTTGCAATATCCCAAATGGTTTGTTTTTCCTTTGCAACATATATTTCAAGCGCATAGTCTTTTTGTGGTTTTTCTTCTCCATACACAACCTTTGTTACCATTGCAGAAACAAAAGGTCTTACAACTGAGTAGTTAACCTTAACCCCTGCAATAATATCAAGCTCCCTTCCCCTTTTGCTTTTTATGTTTATATCTCCAATAGAAAGGTTTATATCGACCTCGTCGCCTTCAATAACATCAGGGGCTAAAATATTTAGAGAATAAGGCACTTCCAATAAAACAGAATTTAAGATGTTGTTACCTTCGTCATCTTCACTGTAATAAGTTAAGCTAAAACTTGCAATTCCTTCAACAACAATTTCCCCATTTTTTGTATAAGCATTTACAACAGAAATATTGATAGGAATTGTTGATAAAATCTTTTCAATTCTATCGGTTTTTTCAGACAAACTCAAATTTGCAATAATATTTTCTTCAATTGATTTGGTTTGCAAAAATTCATTTTGCTCAAAAGATTCGGTTGTTAAATTTACTTCTCTATCAATCGAGTAAGCATCTATAATACAACTCCTTTTTGTTGACTTATAAATGTTTGAAACAATAGTGAAAGGCATTTCTATAATATAAGCATTACCTTCTTCGTTTTGCATAATAACTGCTTCACTTGTTGACATAAATCTTGATTGAATAACCGATTCTTTATCAACTCCTTTTGCTTCAATTTCTTCAGTGTAAGGAATTTCCTTTATGTTACTTCTTAAACTTCCATCTTCACTAAGAGATATTGTTGTCAAAACAATTTCTCCCATAACAGTAAAATAATCATTACTTGGCGTTACTGTTTTTACACAACCTGTATAATTTGTGTACAAAATTTTTGAAGTTTTTGCATCTTTCATAATTTCAACTGTTGCAGTTGATTTATAAACGATTTTATTTAAAAAACTTGTAACATCAATTTCGCTTTGTTTGGTATACAACTTTTCATCAGGCACAGCAACGTCAAGTGCAGAATTTTGAAAAATTCCATATAATTCAAAGTCTATTGTTGTTATATATGTTACTTCTCCACCTTCACTATTTTGACTTACACTATCTAAAACATTTTGCAAAACTTCAACAACAATACCATTTTCAACAATCGCATTTTCAACTGATGCATTAAAAGGTGTGTTTTCGCTTATTTGCAAAAACTCTCCACTCTCTAAGCAGACAAGCGCATTGTATTTAACAACGCCCGAAAACTTTACTTCCTTTGAAATAATTTCAGTTTGCTCTACAACAGGTGTTGCAACAAATGATATAACCTTTTTTATCCTATCATTTTCAGGTGCCATTAAAACTACATTATTTTTAATCTGTACACTTCCTATTTTTCTTCTTGTACATACTGTTAGTTTCTCATTTCTTGATTCTTCTGCCATAATCCCTCCTACAAAATTTCTTGACTTTCGCCGTTAAAATTTCATAGTATATCATATATTCAAAAAAATCATTTTATGATAACTTTTTTATCTTTTTGAAATCTTTACATCTCCACACAACACATCCGAATAAGAGCAAGTTACATTTTTGATTGTTGGAGAATTTTCAAGGCGCACCGTAAAAACAGAAGGATACACTCCTTCAACAACACCTAGATAACTTTCTATCTTTTTTCTACCTCTGTTTACTTCTATATTTATGTTTTGTCCTTTTATATTTGTAATCGCCTTTTTTATATCACCCAAGTTTAATAAATCTTTTCTCATATAATCTCCCAAACAATTATTATCTTAAAAAAAGATTTTTATACCCCAAATTACAAAATAAAAAAACCAACTTTCGTTGGTTTTTGTTTTTTTATTTTACTACTTCTTCTGCTGGGTTTTCTTCTTTTTTCTCTTCAGTATCTTCTGTATCTAATACACCGATATACTTACCAATATTTTTATCATCAGCATCAACATATCCGTTTCCTGCTTTTGCCATATAAAGATAAGAATTGATTTCGTTTGTATCTGCTACAGTTTTATAGAAGAAAACATAGTCGCCATCATAGTCAAAGCAATTATCTTCACTTTCGCCTACTGTAAGTTTTAAGTTTGTAACAACAACCTCAGCATCTTCTTCAAGTTTTGAAATACTCTTTTTGTAAAGTGTTTCTCCACCTTCAGTGTAATAAACGTAGCCATCTTCAACATAAAGCAATTTTAAAGTAAGTTCTGTTTCTGAAGCATCATATAAAACAACTTTTTCGCTTCCACCCTTGAAGTGAATAATCATATTGTTGTTCCATACAGCGATAACACCTTTATCTTCTCTGTTTTCATAAATAACGCCTTCAACATTTGTTTGATTTGCGTTGATATCTTCAACAACTAAAAGTGTATCTCCAACAATATCTGAATTTAAGTAGTAACCTTTAAGATCTTCTTCTTCAAATTTTTCTGTTTTGTTTGTGCTGAAAATTGCTTTATCTAATTTAAGATACAAACGATTGTTTTTGATTTCATAAACAGTATAAGCATTTTCGCCAACATATAAAACTTCTTCTTTTGCTTTTGAATCAGTATACTTAATTCTTGCAACAACTGTGCCTGTTTCTTTACCGTCTTTTTCTTTATTGACATCTCTTGTGTAATATACATATCTATCATATTCACAAAGAGTATCTTCTGTTGTAATATCTTCTCTTTCGTATGCAACAGCAGATTTTACGCCTTCAGCAACAACTTTTGAACTTATGTTTCCACCTTTAACCCTAACAGCAATAACTTTTTCACCATCATAAATGTTAAGATAAACAACACCGTCAACTTGTGCAAAGTAATATGAAGCAGATGTGTCAAACTTCTTTGTTTCATAAATAACTTTCCAGCCTGTGCCATCAAGGTTAACTCTACAGAATCTAATAAGGCCTGTAATGTCTTCACCTGTTTCGCTATCTTTTAGAGTGTATGGAGTTGCATAATAAAGATGTTCGCCAAAGATATAGATACCACTGTCTTCAAAACCAGAAATTTGTTTTACCATAATTTCTGCACCAACAGGTAATCCATCTTCGCTATTTTCAACAACACCATTGTCGCTTAACTTAACACGATAGATTGCTGATAATGTTTCGTCACCATATTTGTTTTGGTTGGTTGTGATTTCTGTTGCAGAACTATAAGCGTTTGCAAAGTAAACATACTCGCCTTTTCTTACAACCATACCACCATTTCCGTAAACTGATGCTTCCTTTTCTGGTCCACCAACAAGTGGCTTTACACCACAGCCGGCGACAAATAAAATACAGCATAATAAACAACTAATTAAAACTAAAAATTTCTTTTTCATGTAGCCCTCTTTACAATAATGATATATTAGCAAATTGACGCCCAAAAGTCAATTAAATAATTTATAAATAAAATCAAATATCATTTTAAATATTAACAAATTTAAGCAACTTAAAAATAAAAAACCAGCGCTAGCTGGTTTATACAACATTTATAACTACAGACTCTCCAGATTTTGCACTTTGATATACAAGCCAATAACCTTTTTCTTCAGGATTGTTTATATCAAGTGGCAACCACTGTGCATATTCTTTTAAGTCTTCTGGGGGCTTTTTATTGTTGTCTGCAGGAAGACCATACACAATATAACTTACAATATCATTTTCATATATAAGACCCAAGACATAATAATTTATCCCGTCTTCAAACTTAACCCTTACCCATTTTGAATTAGGGATTAAAGTTTTTAGAGTTTTGTCTTCATCGTGAATTTTAAAAAGGTCTTCAATTTGAGATTTTATATCATTATAAAAAGCATCTTCATTTTCTTCTTTTGTGTTTGTTGTTGTTTCTGTTTTTACTTCTTTTTCTTCTTCATAAAAACACTTTCTATATTTACAATTTACACATTTTGTACAGTCTTCAAAATCTTCATCTTCTTTTAAATTTTCATCAACCAGACTCACAACATCTTCTTCGATTTCATACATATTTTCTTTTGATATTTTTTCATTATTAAAAAATGCAATCTCTACAACATCATTTACTTTATCCCCACCAAAGTTACAACCACTTATCAAAACCTGTGGGTTTTTTAAGTCTTCAATATCGACTAATGCACAGAATATTTTTTTATCACAATCAACAATTTCTTGAGTTTCAAATCGGGCAAAACTCTCTCTTGTTTCGAGTGGTATTTTGATAACAGGTTTCTCTCCGTTTTTTATCCCTAGTGCTATCTTGGGGCAAATTTCGGCCCCAAACAACCTGATTTCGCCACAAGTTTTAAAATTATCACACTCCAAAGTTAAGATTGCCCTGCTTGATTTGTTTATATCATCACTTAAAATTATTGTTCTTTTTATAGACATATTTATCTCCTACAATATTATACGACAACAATCTTTTTAAACATACATTTTTGTATTTACAATAATGAGTTTTTATAGGCGTTTTTGTCGTTTATTGTATATATGCAACTAAACAAATAAAATTGCAAAATAAAAACATCGCCTTAGCGATGCTTAAAAAATTCATATAAAGAAACATAATTTTCAACGGTCAAATTTTCAGGTCTAACAGTTTCGCTTAAATTTAATTTTGATAAAATTTCTTTTACTTCCTCTTTTGAAATTTTGTATTGCTGAGATAAATTATTGACTAAAGTTTTTCTTCTCATCGAGAAAGAATTTTGAACAAATTGTGAAAAATCTTTCCAATCATCAAACTCAAATTTGTTTCTATCAATTTCTATTTTTAATATGCAAGAGTCAACATTAGGCACAGGATAAAACATTTTTCTGTTTACCTTTTTAATAACTGAAGCCTTTCCCTTACTTGCAACCAAAACTGACGGAATACCATATTCCTTGCTTCCAACATTTGAAGCAAATCTTTCGCCAACTTCTAGTTGCACCATTAAAAACATACTATCAAGTTTTTCACTTTCTAAAAACTTAAAAATAATAGGAGAAGTAATATAGTAAGGTATATTTGCCACAAGTGAAAAATTTCCACTAAACTTACTTTCAACTTCTTCTAAAGACACATCTAAAATATCTTTAAAAGTAACATCGATATTATCAATACCTTCAAACCTTTTTTCTAAAACAGGTTTTAAGTCTTTATCAATCTCGTATGCACAAACTTTTTTTGTTGCCTTTGCAACTGCCATTGTTAATGTGCCAGCGCCAGGACCAATTTCTAAAACTTCAGTGTCTTTTGACAAACCAAAACTATCAACAAGCGAATTTAAAAAGTTGTTGTCTAAAATAAAGTTTTGTCCAAATTTCTTTTTAAAGGTAAAGTTTTTTAACTCTTCCATATTTCCTCTCATTTCATTTTAAAAAATAAATTTTTTGCATTTTGATTTAAAATCTCACACATTTTGTCATAATCAGTGTTTTTAAGTTCTGCAATTTTTCTTACAACATACTCAACATACTTTGGCTCGTTTACCCTTCCCCTATATGGCTCAGGTGTAAGATAAGGACTGTCCGTTTCTGCTAAAATTTTATCTTCAGGAATTTCCTTTATAACAGTTAAAACCTTGTTTGCGTTTTTAAAAGTTGCAATACCATTAAAACTCAAGTAAAAGCCATAATCTAGAAGTATTTTTGCAATCTCAACACTTCCTGAAAAACTATGCACAACTCCACCGTAAGTAAGATAATCTTTATACTCTTTTAATATTTCTAAAAAATCGCCATATGCTTCTCTAATGTGGATAACCATAGGAAGTTTAAGTTTGTGTGCTAATTTTATTTGTTTTATAAAAACTTCTTTTTGTAAGTTTCTTTCACAAAACTCGTGATAGTAATCTAAACCAATTTCGCCAACGGCCACAACTTTAGGATTTGTTGCATTATCTTTTATAAACTCTTCAACCTTAATAGAATAGTTATCTGCAGTTTCAGGGTGTACACCAATGGCAGCATAAATTCTATCGTTTTTTGCAAGATTTAAAACCTTGATAGAATTTTCCATAGTATCACCACAACAAACACAAGACTTAATATTGTCTTTTTCAAAATTATCAATAATTTCTTTTGCGTTTTCAAACTTGTCATCATATAAGTGACAGTGTGTATCGATAAGCATTTTTTTACTCCTGCTGATATTGTATCACATAAATAGTTGCATAGCAATTAAAAGATTTTCATACACATATTAAAAGGACAAGTTATGAATAAAATTTGGTTTTGGCTAACAGTTGTTAGTATTTGTATTTTGATATATGTAAACCCTGAAATAGTTTTACCAACAATGCTTACTGCAAGCGAAGACACAATTAAGCTTTGCGTAAGTTTGTGTGCAATTTATGCTGTGTGGCTTGGAATATTACAAGTTATGGAAGACAGTGGAATAAACAAAAAGTTGTCAAAACTTTTATCGCCCATATCAAAAAAATTGTTTGGTCCGGTTGATGACAAAACAAACGAACTTTTATGTATGAATATTTCTTGCAATATTTTGGGTATGGGTGGTGCTGCAACTCCACTTGGCATGAAAGCAATGCAACGTCTAGACGACGGAAGTGGTGTCGCAAATAGAGCGATGATTATGCTTATAATATTTGCATCAACTTCACTTCAAATACTTCCTACAACAGTTATAGGCCTTAGAATAACAGCTGGAAGTTTAAGTCCTAGCGATATTATTCTTCCTACAATAATTTCTGCAGTTGCAACAACTTTTTCTGGTATTTTTATTGCTTTAATTTGCGAAAAGTTTAGACAAAAAAGAAAAACAAAAAACCTGCTTAATTTTAAAGCAAAAAAAGGAAGTGAGAAATGAGTGTATATCTTCTTCCGTTGTTTGTATTGATAACTTTTGTTTATGCAAAAACAAAAAAAGTAAATGTCTATAACAGTTTTATCGAAGGGGCAAAACAAAGCCCTTCTCTTGTTGTTGGAATTTTTCCGTATATTGCAACAATAATGATTATGGTTGCTTTGATTAAAGTGAGTGGACTGTCTCTTACAATTGCAAAACTTGTATCCCCTGTTTTTAGGGCACTTTCAATTCCTAGCGAACTTTGTGAGTTGGTTTTATTAAAACCCTTTACAGGCAATGGCAGTCTTGCAATATTAAATGACCTATATCTAAACTATGGTGTTGATAGTTATATAAGTAGAAGCGCAAGTGTTATTGTTGGCAGTTGTGACACTATTTTTTATGTAACAACACTTTATTGCTCGCAAACTAAAGTAAAAAAACTGCTTTACGCAGTTCCTGTAGGACTTATTGCAACACTTATTGGTGCAATAGTCAGTTGTCTTATTTGTAAAGTTCTTTAGGTGGCAAAATTTGAATTCCGTTTTTTGCCCCACTTATACACTCTAGTAAAACAAGTTCAGCATTTTTTGTAGGGTTTGAATACACAAGTTGCATTACCTTAGGTGTAATGCAATTTTTATTTAAAACTGAACAGACTTCAGCCAACCTGTCTGCCCTATAAATCAAGAAGAATTTTCCACCAAATTTCAACAACCTGTTTACGCTTTCCCCTAATTCTTCTAAATTCATTTTCACTTCTTGTCTTGCAATAAGCCTTTCTTCATCATCACAATTTATTGTGCCGACAAGATTATATGGTGGATTACAGAAAATCACATCAAAACTGCGATTACCCAAAACCTTATATGCTTCTTGTAAAGATATGTTCTCAAAACGAATTTCGTTTTCTAAACCATTTAGTTTACTGCTTCTGTTTGCCATATCACAAAGTCTTGGTTGTAATTCCACACCAACAATACTTTTAGGTTTTTTCTTGCCCCAAACCAAAAACGAAACTGCCCCACCACCAGCACACAACTCTAAGCACTTATCACTGTGGTTTGCTTTTACAAAGTTTGAAAGAAGAACACTATCTGTGCCAAAACAATAACCATTAGGGTCTTGAATAACTTTTAAGTTTTCAAGACCTAAATCTTCAATTCTTTCATTATCTTTTAAGTCCAACTATGCTTCTTCCTTTTTTGTTTCTTTATTGTTTGGTTTGTTTGCTGGTTTTAATTCCTTAAAAGTAAAATCTTTAATTGTATAAGAGCCATCACCTGCACCTATTTTTACAGATGCAATTTGTTTTAGAGCATTTGTATATAAAACTGTGCCAACACCTTCTGGAGTTTTAACTTCTGAATTTAGTTTTGGCATAATTTTGTTTACTTCAGCATAATATTCGTTTTCATAATCTAAACAGCAAAGCAATCTTCCACAAAGGCCACTGATTTTTGTAGGGTTTAGTGATAACCCTTGTGTTTTTGCCATTTTGATTGAAACTTTTTCAAAATCATTTAAAAATGAAGCACAGCAACATGCCCTTCCGCACATACCGATACCACCGACTAATTTTGCTTGATCTCTTATACCTATTTGACGAAGTTCTATCCTTGCTTTAACTTTTGATGCGAGATTTTTTACAAGTTCTCTAAAGTCAACCCTGTTGTCCGATAAGAAATTGATAACTACTTTGTTTCCTTCAAAATTAAAATCAGCACTAACAAGTTTCATATCAAGTTTAAGTGCATCAATTTCTTTTTGAGTGATTTCCATTGTTTCTTTTTCGCGAGCAAGATTTTTTTCGTTTTGCTTAATATCTTGTTCGGTTGCAATTCTTACAACGTTTTTAAGTTCGCCTGTAATAGATTTTTCTTCAACCATTGTTTCGGCAGTTTCAACAACACCAAAAGAAGGGCCATTTGAAGTGTCAACAATAACCCTATCCCCTACAGCAAGTTTTAACCCATTTGGACTGAAACTATAAACTTTTCCTGCATCTCTAAACTTAATACCTACTACTGCTTGCATTTATGCTTAACCTCCAAAATATATAAAAGCAAATTATCAACACAAATGGTTGGATTACAATTAAATCCCATTTGTTTTTTTGTTTCGTAAATCCTTTTTACAATCAAATCAACACAGTCTGCATTGAATTCGCTTGCAAGATTTATAAGATTATTTTTCAACTGCTTGTTTTCAATATACTCTGCCCTTCCACATCTAATAAGCAAAATATCCCTAAGCAAAGAAATCAAAATTTCAAAGAAGTTATCTAAATAATCTTTCTTTTCCATAATTTTTGTGCTAACACTTAACATGGTTTGACTTGACTTTAAGTTTTCTAAAGTGAAAATTGCTAAGTTGTAACAATCATTAAAATTTGTATTTTCGACAAAGTTTATGGCCCTTGTCAAACTTCCACCACACATTTCAACAATGGTATTTGCATCACTTAATCTATTGATACGAGATACAATTGTTTTTAAATCTTCTTGTTTTAAGTTTGCAAGTTTTATTCTTTTGCATCTTGAAACAATTGTTGGAAGCACTGAATTTATATTTGAAACTTCCAAAATAATATAAACGTTATCAGGTGGAGTTTCTAAAGTTTTTAAAAGCTTGTTTTGTGCTTGAATTGTGGCGTTTGAAAAATCTTTAAAAATAAAAACTTTTTTGTCGCCTTCTAGTGGTTTTAAGATAGAATTGTCAATCATCATTTTGACGTCTTCGACAACAATGCTCTTTCCTTTTGGGAAAACCATAACATCAGAGTGTGCATCAAGGTCAAGTTTTTTACAATCAACACACTCAAAACAAGGTGGGTTTTCTTCGTTACACATTAAAAGTGTAGCAAAAAGCAACGAAAAATTTTCAACAAGACGGGTGTCATTACTTTCAAACATATAAGCGTGTGTAAGTTTCCCGTTTTTCTTTTCCGTTTTTAAAAGTTCAAATTCAGGATGATTTATAATAATATCTTTAAATTCAATAGCCATTTATGGAATAATTTTAACACAACAACAAGAATTTAACAACATTATTTTATAAAAAAAGAAACTTCCCAAACTACAGGAAGTTTATTTTTAAAATTATGCGTGAATATCAAGGACTTTAAGTCTAATCTTTGAGTTATTTTCAGGAAGGATAACTTCAACAGTTTCACCTTTCTTTTTACCCATCAATGCTTGACCTACAGGACTTTCGTTTGAAATGATGCCTTTTGCAGGGTCACTTTCAGTTGAACCCATAATTTGATATTCAAAAGTGTCATCAAAATCTAAATCTAAAAGTTTGACAAAACAACCAGCTGAAACTTTGCTTGTGTCAACTTTCTTTTGATTGATGATTTGTGCGTGTCTTAATTTTTCTTCGATTTCTGCAATTTCTTGTTCTACTTGTGCTTGCTCTTCTTTAGCTGCATCATATTCTGAGTTTTCACTCAAATCGCCAAATTCACGAGCAACACCAATTTTCTTTGCAACTTCTTCTCTCTTTTCGGCTTTAAGATAATAAAGTCTTTCTTCAAGGGCCTTATATCCCTCTTTTGTCAAAATAACTTCTGCCATTTTTGTACCCTCCAAATATGCAAACTAAGTTTGCAAAAGATGTCTAAATAGTAAAAAATAAAAATATCGCAAAACGCAATACTCCTAAATGATTTTCGCATCTATTAAAATCATTAAGGAATTATAATCACGATAGACCAAATTGTCAAGTGATTTTTAAGATAATTTCCGTTTTTTGTTTCATTTTGCAACAATTAAAAATAAAACGGTTGTTTTGTATTATATGCTAAAAAGTTTTTAATATGCTATTTTTTTAGACAAACAAAACAAAAAGTGTTAAACTAACCCAAAAGGAATTTTAATTATGGTAAGAATTTGGGCTAAAGTTTTAACAGAAGAAAAAATAATCAAAGATATGATTTACGAAAATCCTGAAAAATTCGACTTAAATCATTTCTTTGATTATATTAGTGATATATGTGAAGCGCTTGATATTTGCACTCCTATTATTTTATCAAAACACGAATTTCATTATGTTAATTTTAACAATGCTACATTTTTATCACAAGATTTTCCAGAGCCGATTGACTTTGATAAATTCGTAATAGAAGAAGCATCTAACTATTAAGAATTCATATTGATAAAAATATTAAGCAAGTCATAATTGAAATTAGTTTCTGAATTTAGGGCTGTTTCCATATCGACATCAATAACAGTGTGACCCTTAATACCGATGGCTCTGTTAAATTCGCCACGAGAAACAAGGTCAACTGCTCTAACGCCCATTTGAACAGCAAGGGTTCTATCATAAACTGATGGAGAACCACCCCTTTGAATATATCCTAAAACACAAGATTTGGTTTCAATGTTTAATTTTTCTTGAACTTTCTTTGCTAATTTTTCTACATCAAACATATGCTCAGCCACAATAACGGTTGGGCTTTTTTTACCGTTCTCAATTGCTTTTGCAATTTTTTCGATAAGTTCTTCTTCGGTAATTGGCATTTCAGGTAAAGCCAAAACATCTGCTGCAGCCGCACTTGCACTATATAGAGCGATATCGCCACAATGTCTACCCATAACTTCGATGATTGAACATCTGTTTAGGGCTGCCATAGTTTGTTTGATACTTTCGATAGATTGAACTGCATTGTTTACAGCAGTATCAAATCCAAGGCACCTATCGGTGTATGAAATATCGTTATCAATTGTTGCAGGGATTGCAATGGTTTTGATACGATATTTGTTAAATGCACAAACACCTTTAAATGAGCCATCACCACCGATAACAATAAGAGCATCACATTTTCTTTTCTTTAAGTTTTCAATACCCTTCTCAACACCTTCTTGAGTCTTAAATGCTTCACACCTTGCAGTACCTAAATATGTTCCCCCAAGATGAGAAATTGCTGCAACATCTTCATTTGTTAGAACAACAAAATTGTCATCAATTAAACCTTGGTAGCCATCTTTGACACCAAGCACTTCGATTCCTTTTTGTGTTGCAACACGTACAATAATACTGACAGCGGCATTCATACCTTGTGAGTCGCCACCACTTGTTAAAACTGCAATTCTGTCAATAACCATAAAAAACTCCTTATACCAATTTTATATCTTCTTCAGATAGTATAGCATTTAATTCATTTAAAAGATAATTATTTGCATTAGTTTTGAAAGAAAGTTTAAAACTTTTATCTAAACCTGTACACTTAATTATAACCGGAGTGCCACCTACATAGTTTCTTAAAATTGATAAGATTTGTGGGTGGATTGTTCCGTCTTGTGTATTATACCTTAAATATAAAGTTTTGGAAACTTCTTTTTTCTCTTCTTTTAATTCCTGTGGCTCACTTTCATCAATAGCCCAGAAATTAAGATTGCTTACAACAATAATAGGTCTTTCGCCATCACGCATTGAAAGTTTGCCATAGACTGACACAAGCGCATCTTCTGTAAGTTTGTGCTTATACTTATCATAAACATTTGGTACAAGCATAACATCAAAGTTGCCGTACAAGTCTTCAATCTTTAGTATTGCCATTTCTTTGTTGTTTGTTTTTGTTAAAACCTTTTTGATTTCGGACAATACCCCACCACAACTTACTTGCATACCATCTTTAAGTTCATTTTCTTCAACAGCCGAAAGATTTTCGCCATCTTCTTCGACCATCATTTCTTCATCTTCGGTTTCTTCTTTTATCATTGAAGAATTGAAATTGAACTTTGCAAGTTTGTCAATATAGTTATCAAGTGGGTGTCCAGAGATATATGTGCCGACCACTTGTTTTTCAAATTTTAATTTTGTTTGGTCGCTATATTCTGAAATGTTTGGATAATCAATATTGTTTTCAATTGAAGGCACACCCATACCACCACCAAACATATCAATCTGACCGGTCGCACGGTTTTTTCTGTCCCTTGAAACTCTATCGATTATAAGTTCGTAAACATTCATCATTTGAGATCTTTTTACTTTAAAACAATCAAATGCGCCACTTAAAATCATACTTTCGACACATCTTTTGTTTAAGGCTTGACCATCAAGTCGGTTTATAAAATCTTGTAGGTCTTTATAATCTCCATTTTGTCGTCTTTCTGCAATAATTGTATCAACAACGCTGATACCAACATTTTTAAGTGCAGCAAGACCAAAACGAATTTTACCATCTTTAACTGAGAAATATGTTTCGCTAAGGTTAATATCGGGTGGTAAAACTTCAATCTTTTCTTCTTTGGCATAAGCCACATAGTTTTTGATTTCGTCAGCACTTGTGATACGGTTGTTTAAGATACTTGTCAAAAACTCTGGTTCATAATAACACTTAAGGTATGCTGTTTGATAAGTGATATATGAGTATGCTGCAGCGTGGGATTTGTTAAACGCATATGAGGCAAAACTTTCCATCTCGCTCCAAACTTTGTTTGCAACATCTTCTGGTACGCCACGTTTTAGAGCACCGTCAATTGCAGTCTTGCCGTTTTCTGCAGGTCTACCATGTAAGAAGACTTGTCTTTCTGCAATCATAGCATCCATCTTCTTTTTACCCATCATACGACGAACCATATCAGCTTGACCAAGGGTGTACCCTGCCATATCTTGAACAATTCTCATAACTTGTTCTTGATAAACAATACAACCATAGGTAACTTTAAGAATTGGCTCTAAAATTGGGTGGTCGTAAGTTGTGCTTTCAGGATTGTGTTTGTTTTGAACATACCTTGGAATAGAATCCATAGGTCCTGGACGATAAAGAGAAACGGCAGCAACAATATCTTCAATACAAGATGGTTGCAATTCTCTCATAAACTTTTGGAAACCACCACTTTCAATTTGGAATATACCTTTTGTGTTTCCTGTTGAAATCAACTTAAATACAGCAGGGTCGTCATAAGTACAATTTTCAAAATCGATATCAACCCCGTGATTTGCTTTTACATATTGAATACATTTTTGAATATCATTTAAGTTTCGAAGGCCCAAGAAGTCCATCTTAAGATGCCCTAATCTTTCGATATCAGCAAAACTGTATTGTGTTGTAATATCTTCGCCATTTCTTGATAATGGCATAAATTTAATAAGGTCACCACAAGCAACAACAACACCGCAAGCATGTGTTGAAGTTTGTCTTGGCATACCTTCAAGCTTCATAGCAATATCAACAACTCTTTTAATGTCATTACTGTTGTTATATGCTTCAACAAGTTCAGGGACGGCATATTCTACACCGAAATCTTTATCCCCTTCTTTTGCTTTATAAAAACCAAATGCTTTTTTAATAACATCGTGGTGTTTTGCAGAAATATTTGGAATTGCCTTTGTAACTTTATCAAGCTCTGCATAAGGCACTCTTAAAACCCTACCAACGTCTTTGATAGCGTTTTTAGCTTGCATACAACCAAAAGTTACAATCTTTACAACTTTGTCTTCGCCATATTTATTTCTAACATAGTCGATAACTTCTTGTCTTCTATCATCAGCAAAGTCAACGTCAAAGTCGGGTGCTGTTACCCTTTCTGTGTGCAAGAATCTTTCAAAAAGTAAATCGTACTTAAATGGGTCGATGTTTGTAATACCGATTGCATATGCTACAACAGAACCTGCACCACTACCACGACCAGGTCCTACAGGAATACCCATTTTTCTTGCTGCCGAGATATAGTCTTGAACAGTTAAGAAATATTGAGCAAATCCTTGACCGATAATAACACCAAGTTCCCTATCAACTCTATCACGAATTGTAGGTGTAACTTCTCCATACCTTCTAATTAAACCTTCTTCGGTTAATTTCTTTAAATATTCCGGACAATCCATACCATTTGGTGGAACGAAGTTTGGGAACATATACATATTTTTATCGATATGGTCTTCTTCAAAAGAATAGTTACACTTGTTTGCAATCTCGATTGTTGTATCAAGTGCATCTAAATCAGCTGGCAAAGCTTCTGCCATTTCGTCATAAGTTTTAAGATAAAACTCGTTTGTTGAAAACTTCAATCTTGATGGGTCATCAATAGTTTTACCCATTTGTACGCACATCAAAACATCTTGTGTTTCAGCATCTTCTTTATAGATATAGTGAACGTCGTTTGTTGCAACTGTTTTGATATTGTGTTTTTTTGCAAGTTCTCTTAAAGTAACATTTACTTCAAGTTGTTCTGGTAAGTTATGATTTTGAAGTTCGATATAAAAATCGTCCTTAAACAAGTCTTTAAACCATAAAACAAGTTTTTCTGCTTCGTCGTATTGTCTGTTTAAAATAAGTTGTTGTACATCTCCTGCAAGACAGGCGCTCAAGCAAACAATACCTTCGCTATTTTCTTGCAAGGTTTTATAGTCTATTCTTGGTTTATAATAAAATCCTTCACGGAAGGCAATTGTGTTCATTTTAGAAAGGTTTAGATAACCTGTCCTGTTTTTTGCAAGAAGAACAAGGTGAGCTAACTTTGTTTTGCCTTGCTTTACTTTTAAGTCGTCTGCAACATAAAATTCACAACCAAAAATTGGCTTTATACCAGCTTTTTTACAAGCATCATAAAAAGCCACACAACCATACATATTTCCGTGGTCTGTGATTGCGCAAGCAGGCATACCATATTCTTTACAAACTTTTACAAGTTTATCGATACGTGCAGCACCATCTAATAAGCTATATTCGGTATGGACGTGTAAGTGTACAAATTCTTTCATTGGTTATCCTTTTGTTCAATATCATTAGCAATAGAAACAATTTTTCTAAATTGATGATTTATGCCACTCTTAGTTATAGGGAAAGTTACGAGTTTTGTCAAGTTTATAAGTGGCTCTTCTGGGTTTGCAAGTCTAACTAAACATAACTCCTGAAGGTTTTGTGGAAGCGATTTTATCCCTATTGTTTCTTGAATCTTTTTTATCGCTGCCATTTGTCTAACACTTGCATTAACTGTTTTTGAAATGTTTGCGCTAATACAGTTGTTTTGTCTGTTGATGTTGTTTCTAACTTGCCTTAGTGTCATTTCGCTCTGTAACTTTAAAACGCTCTTAAAAGCACCAACACAAGCAAGTAAGTCACTTACAACTTCAGCTTCTTTTATATATAAAATTACTAAATTCTTTCTTCTATTTTTTCTGTTTGTAATTCCATATCTAAACAACAAACTTGAAAAATCATCTGCAAATTGCTCAGTTGAAAAAACAAATTCCCAATGATAACCACTAAGGGTTTTCTTTGTTGCGTTTTCATCTAAAACAATACTTGCTGTTGAACTTGTGATAAAAACACCTTTGATGTATGCCATCGCACAACAATCACTTTCAACCATATGCTCATCAATACCTTGAATCAATTCTAAGTGATTGTCTATATTTCTTTTTGCAATACCACAATCAAACATCAATTGTTCTGTGCATTCTTGTGGGAGTTTTATGATATATCTAACTGATTTGTTTATGTTTGTGTCGTCATCAAGCGTAATTTCTGCAGACTCTCCATACAAACGATTAAGTCCATCGTTTACAATATCATATATGCCTTCCATATCGGTTTTAAGTTCAATAAAAAACTCACTTCCCCTTTTGGTAAGCTCTCCACAAGAGTGAATTATTGCAGAAAGTTCTGCAAGTTTACAACACTCGTTTTCACAAACTGTTTTTAAAACTTCTAATTTTGCCTCGTGTGCAAATGACATATCTTATTTTTTCCTTTTGTAGTTTATAAATTCAGGCAAACCATTTAAGTTTACAACCGACTTCTCAATGCCCGTTCTTTTTATAACATCTCTTGCAAGTTCAAAATCGGCAATTCTTTTTGGACTATGCGCATCGGAATCAACAATAAATTTTGCACCCATTTTTGCCATAGTCACAATATCTTCGTCGCTCAACTTAAAATGCTTTGTATTAAGTTCAATAAGTGTTCCCTTCTTTATGCAAGCTTCAGCAACCTTTATAGGGTCCACTCTCATTTTTGCATTTAAGTGTGTCAAAACATCTATATTATTATTTTCAACAGCATTTACAACTGTTTGTGTGTTTATGGCAATTCTCTTTTTTGAAAGACCCAAAATTGCATAAAGGTAGTGAAAATACCACAATTTGAATTTGTCTTTAATTGACTTTGCTTTTACAATTTCGTGAAATCCACAAAGAACAATATCAAGGTATTCCATATCACTTTCAACAACATCAATTGTGCCGTCGGTTGAAATAAAGTTTGCTTCAACACCAAGTAAAACATTTATATTATATTTTTCAGATAATCTTTTTACTTCTTCTTTTAACATAGGAAGACGCTTTCTGTATGTGCCAAAGATTTTGTGATTAAAGCCGTGGTCAGTTAGTGCAATTTCTTTTAAACCCAACTCACTTGCTCTTTTAACATTATCTTCCAAAGTTCCTTTTGCATGCTTTTTTAGACACCATTTCTTTCTGCTGTAAACTGTATGTGTGTGATAATCGCCTAAAATGTCCATTGATATCTCCAACAAATTGTATTTCTTCTTCTAGTATTATACCAAACTTTTTGTAAACTGTCTTTTTAATTTCATAAATAATTTTTAAAACATCATAAAATTTGGCATTTTGAACATTTACTATAAACCCACAATGTTTTCTTGAAACCATCGCACCACCAACTTTATACCCCCTAAAACCAAGTTCGTCAATAAACTTCCAAGAAGAAATGTTATCAACTTTTTTAAAAACACTGCCTGCACTAAACTTATCATAAGGTTGATTTAGTTTTCTTTTATCTAAGTTTGATTGACACTTATTAAAAATATTTTCTTCATTTCCTTCACTTAAACAAAACTTTGCTTCAAGTATTATGTATTGTTTTTCTTGAAAAATACTCTTTCTGTACCCAAATCCCATTTCTTTATTTAAGAGTGTTTTTATTTTTCCTTCTTCGTCTAAAACTTTTACCGATAAAACAACATCTTTTATTTCGCCACCAAAACTTCCTGCATTCATAACAATTGCACCACCAACACAACCCGGTATGCCATAACTCCACTCAAGACCAGACAAACTGTTTTGTTTTGCAAATATATTTAGCGAAAATAAATTTACACCTGCCCCTGCGGTTATAAAATTTTTATTCTTTTTTAAGTGGTTGAATTTTAGTTTAAGTATAACAATTTTTAGGTCCTTATCACTAAAAACAAGATTTGTACCGTTGCCTATTATAAATGTTTTTATTTTCAACCTATCACACTTTGCTTTTATACTTTGCAAAGTTTTTATATTTTTTATTTCAATATAAAACTTAACCCTGCCACCTATCTTAATTGATGTATGATTTTTTATGCTCTCGTCCTTTTTATATTCAACACCATTTTCTTTTAAAAACTTTTCAAATCTTCTAAATTTCATATACAACCTTTTTGAAATCTTCCATCTTTAAATTCTCTATCTCTTTTGTAGATAAAAAGGCGTTTGGCACAACAAGGTCCTTTGATAAAACTTCTTCAAATTCTTTTAGATATCCTTCGGTATATATGTTATCTACAACACACGAAAACAAACCAACTTTGTTTAAACTTTTTTGATTTTCTTCTTTTAGCATAAACTCTAAAAATTCTTGAGCTATTGCAATCTTTTTTAAGTTTGTAGAAGTTATCCCCATATATTGCACAAGGTCTGTATAACCACCAAGATATTTATAACAACAAGAAGTTAAACTTCCTTTAATTTCTCTATCCTTACACCTTACAACATCACGTGTTGTGCCGACAAGTGTTGCAAACTTGTTTGATAAAAAGTTTTCGTACATCTTATATGTTGATAAGTTATTTTCATAAAACAAATTTTTAGGAGTTGAAATATTATTTTTTGTCAAAGCACCTGCAATATTTATAAAACCATTTTTTGCAAACCCTAAAGAATATTTTTTTTTGTTTTTATCTTTTATTGTAATCTCCCCTATATTTTTGTCACTTAAATTTGTTTCTCTTGTGATTGCAACATATCCACCAAAAGAATAAGGGTACGCTAAAATTTTGTTATCAACCTTAGCAGAATTCAAAAACTCTTTTTTTATTTTTATGTTTTTAAGTTCCACCAAATTTTCTTTTAAAATTTCTCCAACACCAAACCCGAAAGATACAATATCACAAAAATCTTTTTCAAAATTTGTTTTTAATTCTTCAGGGGTTAAAGTTTTTACTGTAACATAAACATCTTTTTTTGTTTTGTTGAAAAGTGCAATTTGTTTTTCTAAATATTTTACCCTTGAACTCAAACTACCTTCAAAAGTTTCAACGTGTACCAAAGACAAAACCGTTGTGTCTAAGTTCATATTAAAAAATTCGTTTATATCTTGTTTGTATAAATTTCTATCAAACAAAAATGCAGGAGATAAAATCAAAAAAGAAAGCACCAAAAAACAAGCCGTTATCCTAAAAAGAATTGCGACCCTAGGCTTTCTTTTCTTCTTTTCTTTTTTCCCGTTATAGAAATTAAAAATATGCATACTTAAATATATGCATATCTTTGTTTTAATTATTTAATTTATTTTGTATTTTATTTGCAAGGGCTAAACTTATACCTTCAACTTTTGTAAGGTCGTCTAGGGTTGCTTCCTTTATCTTTTTAACCGACTTAAATTTTTCAAGTAACGCTTTTTTCTTAACTTTACCAAGTCCGTCAATTTCGTCAAGCACACTTTCAGTTTGTGCCTTGTTTCTTAGCAATCTATGATATGTTAAGGCAAACCTATGCGCTTCATCTCTTATTGCTTGTAATAGTTTTAAACCAAAACTATCTTTGCTTAAAATAATAGAATCTTTGCTTTCTTCAACAAAAACTTCTTCTTCTCTTTCAGCCAAACTTATTACATCAATTTCAGGGTTGTATGATTTTATCATCTCTCTACAAGCCCCAATTTGCCCCTTACCGCCATCAATCACTATAAGATTAGGAATTGACCCAAAACTAATATCCTTTGTGTTGAGGCGTTCTAATCGTCTTGAAATTGCTTCTTTTAGGCTTGCAAAATCGTTAGGGCCTACAACTGTTTTTATCTTAAATCTTCTATAGTGCGAGTTTGCTTTTTTACCATTTATAAATACCGTCATACTGCAAACAGAGTTTGTGCCAGATATGTTTGAAATATCATAACACTCCATACGATGTGGCACAGTCCTAAGTGACAATTTGTTTTTTAACTCTTCGATTGCACCAATTGATTTGTTGTACTCTTTTGTTTCACTCTCAATGCTCTTATATAAAAACTCACTTGCGTTACTATTTGCTTGTTTTACAAGGTCAAAGTTTACACCCTTTTTAGGCACAACAATATCTATTGCTGTTGTGGAATTTAAAAACTTATTTGTAACTTCATCACACTCAAAAGGAAGTATAATTTGTTTTGGCATAACAAAGTTTTCCATATAATATTGAGTTAAAAAAGATGAAAGTATCTCTTCTTTGTTTTCGCCTGTGTTTATTACATTATAATTTTTTTCGCCAATCATCTTACCACTTCTAACAATCAAAACAGAAACAGCAAGACTTACTTCATTTTCTGCAAAACCAAAAATATCAACATCTTTAACTTTTGAAAGAGATGCAACGGTTCTTTCTTTTAGTCTATCCAACATAAAACTTGTATCTCTTAGTTTTATCGCTAACTCAAAGTTTTCAAGTGAAACTGCATTTTGCATTTTTTGTTGCAATATATCGTATAAGGTGTCGTCTTTACCGTTTAGAAAATCACAAACCTTATCCATAATTTTTGCATACTCAACCTTTGAAATTTTTCCAATACAAGGTGCAGAACAAAGCCCAAGTGAGTGATATAAACAATCTTTTTTCTCACACTTACCTTCTTTAATGTTTTTGTTGCAAATTCTTATAGGGTAAGCAAAGTTGATTGCTTTTATAATTTCACCTGCACTTACTCCAGAAAAATAAGGACCAAAATATTTAGCTTTGTCTTTTTTAAGCTTTCTTACAATCTCTAGTTTTGGAAAATCTTGTCTAAAATCAATTCTTATATAAGGAAAATTCTTTCCATCTTTTAAAAGAATATTATAATATGGTTGATGTTTTTTTATTAAATTACATTCAAGTAAAAGGGCGTCGAGTTCAGAGTTTGTTAAAATATAGTCAAAATCAAAAACATTTTTGACCATACTGCTAACTTTGATTTGTTTTTTGTTATTTATAAAATACTGACTAACTCTGTTTTTTAAATTCTTTGCCTTACCGATATATATTATATTTAGGTCCTTATCCTTCATAACATATACACCACTCGTTGTTGGCAAACTGTTAACCTTTTCTTTAATGTAATTTATATCCATAAGTTTATTATACACCAAAACAAATAATGTTTAAATAGAATATATAGATTTTTTAAAAAATAAAACCCAACTTTCGTTGGGTTTATATTATTTTTGACATACAAATATGATACTATTTGATTTTTGACACTCACCTTTTACAGGGTAAGCAAGAAGTCTTGAGAAAAACTCTAGAGCGTCTTTATCTTGTTTAAGATAATTCTTGATTGCTTTTTCACTAAAGTCATAAGAATCGATAAGCTCAAACTCACGATTAAGAAGTTTTACAGTAAGTGCTTGTCCAAATTTTTCTACGATGTTAAATCCCTTATCTTTAATAAGTTTTTCAGCTTGATTAAAACTAAAGGAGTGTAATCTGTTTTTATATGCTGATTTACCATTTGCTAAAATTGGTTCAAACTTTGCATTTGGCACAGCAACAATAAGATATCCACCATCATTTAAGGAATTGTAGATATTTTCTAAAGCCTTTTCAGGATTTTCAATATAAGCCAAAGTTTGGATACAAGTAATCAAGTCATACTTCTTTTCAGGAAGTGCACCTTTTTCAATACTAATTTCCTTTGGGAAATATGTAACATTGTTTACATTGTTTTTAACCAAATTTTCTTTTGCGTCATCTGCAAGGTCGTCCCTTGTTTCTGTACCATAAACGTGATATGCTGCGCCTGCCATAATTTCACAACCATAGCCATTTGCAAAGCCGATATCAACAACTTCATCAATTCCTTTGTCTTTAATAAAGTCTTTACAGAAAAGGTATCTTGCCATTGCTTCAAGTCTTAAATAAAAATTGTTTTTCTTATCATATGGATCGGTAAATTCTTTTCTTAAGTCCTCAAACCACATAATGCCCCCTTATAACACTTTTATTTTACCAAACCCTAAGACTTTTTTCAAACAAAATTGTTGTTATTAAATATTTTAGTCACTTTGACCAAAAAGAGTTATGCCCTTATGTCTTCCATATTTTTACCAAAAATATAGTCTACCCCATATAACATAACTTCATTTATAGTATTGTTTGCAATGTTATAATAAATCACTTTTCCACATCTAATATCTTCCACTGCCCCAATGCTTTTAAGTATCCTTAGTTGATGAGAAACTGTTGTTTGATTAAGGTTTAAAGAAACAGAAAGGTCATTTACGCACATTTTTGAAATCGACAAAGCAGACAAAATCTTCAATCTTGTTTCATCTGAAAACACTCCAAAAAAATTTGCCATTTGTTGCAAAACCGAATTTTTAGGCATATAATACTGCAAGTTACTAAGGGTTTTTTCATCTAAAAATAATATCTTGTTTTCGTCCATAATTTTACTCCAATAAAACTTTAACAATTTTATTTTTTATGGTCAAAATTTTTTGATGGCATATTTTGATGAAAAATAACAATAAAATTATAATAAAAAAGAAAGGAGAGTTTTTATGAATAATACTTTATACATAATCTTAATTTTGCTTATCTCAATTTTTACATCTGCAACAGACACAGACCTTAACAACAACACAAACTTTTTATTACTTTTGCTTCTTGCCCTATCAAACAACTCTTGTGGTTGCAACAACAACTGCAGCTGCAATACCTGCAACTGTCAAAACAGATTTTTTTAACAAAAAAAAGACACGACAAATTCGTGTCTTTTTTTATTTTCCTAAAACTAATCCTACTTTTTTATAAACCTTCTCAAGTTTTCTTCTTGCAAGTTCGCTAGCTCTTCTTGCGCCTTCTCTTGCAACTTCATCAAGGTATGCCCTATTTTGCTTCAACTCTTGAAGTTTGTTTCTTACAGGTGTTAAAACTTCGATAACTGCTTCTGCAGTTTGTGTTTTAAGTTCTCCATATCCACAACCGACAAAATGTTGTTCTGCTTCTTCAATAGTAATATTTTTCATTGCAGAATAAATTGTAAGTAGGTTTGATACGCCTGGTTTTGTTTCGCTATATTTAATAGAATTTTCACTATCAGTTACAGCTCTTTTAAACTTTCTTCTAATTGTGTCATCATCATCTTCAATATAGATAACATCATTATCGTTATCACCTGACTTTGCCATCTTTTTGGTTGGGTCAAGGAGTCCCATGATTTTTGCACCACTCTTTGGTACAACGCCTTTAGGTACAACAAATGTGTTGCCATACTTTGAGTTAAACCTTTCAGCAATATCCCTTGCAATTTCGACGTGTTGCATTTGGTCAATACCAACAGGAACGACTGCTGTATCATATAATAAAATATCTGCTGCCATAAGCATAGGATAAACAAAAAGTCCAACTGTGATATTTTTGTTTTTTGCCTTAGCGTCTTTAAATTGTGTCATTCTAGAAGCTTCACCAAAGTAAGTTGTGCAATTCATAATCCAGCCAAGTTCAGCGTGTTCGTGAACGTGTGATTGAACATAAATAATACTCTTTTTAGGGTCAAGTCCAAAAGCAAGAAAAGTTGCAAGTTGACTGTAAGTATTATCATTAAGTTCTTTTTTATCTATATCTATGGTAAGAGAGTGAAGGTCTGCAACACAAAACAAACAGTTGTTGTTTTCTTGCATTTCTCTCCAAGATTTTATAGCACCAATATAATTTCCAAGTGTAAGTTTTCCGGTAGGTTTAGTAGCACTATATAAAATTTGTTTTTCCATAATATAACCTTTTATTCTTTATTAGTTTTTTCTACCTTTTTAGTAGTAGTCTTTTTTGTGGTGGTTTTAGTTTTTTTATTATCACCTTCAGCCGCTTTTGTTTTTGTGGTCGTCTTTTTAACCGTTTTTTTAGACTCCTCAGACTTTTCTTCAACAATATCAGCCATTCCCCTACCTTCGACTTCTTCGTCGTCAGTAGCGTTGTTTTCGACTGTAAATCTTCTTTCTTGTTCGAGTTGTAATTGTCTATCGTGTTCTTCTTTAAGTTCTCTTAAATACTTAACTTTGTTTTCTTTAACTTCAATACCTTCGTTAACAACAATACTAATGATTGAAACAATAGGTGGTGCAAGCAACATACCCATCATACCAAACATAGCACCCCCAACCAAGATTGAAGCACCAACGACAAGTCCACTGACTTTGATTTTTGCTCCGGTAATGAAAGGTGTGACAAATGTTGTGATAAAAACAAATAATATTGCAGTGTACAAAACAACATATAAAGCAAGTGTAAGAGAGTTAAATACCGTAACAATAAGTACGGTAGGTATTAAACCAATGATAACACCAAAGTAAGGGATAAAGTTGAACAATGCAACAATAAAAGCAAGTTCCCAAGCGTACTTTGTGTCAAGTATCATATAAAGTACACCGGTTAATGCAAACAAGATTGCAAACTCAATAATTTTGCTTATGAAGTAATCAAAAAGGATATCATTTGATTTCTTTGTAATAACACAAAGTTCGTCTGCTTTTTCTCTTTTAAAGTTTGCATATGTATATCTTCTAAAGAAACCAGAAATTTTTTCTTTGTCTTTTAACATAAGTACAGCAAAGATTAAACCTGTAACAACTGCAAACAAACCACTTACAATAGTTGATGATAGTTGCAATAAGTCTTTCAATGAACCAAGCATTGTGTTGATATATTCAGTAATTGTATCAATCAAGCTTTGAATGTTGATCTCAACTTCAGCGCCAAACCAATTTTTGATAACATCTTGAATTTCTACTGTAACTTTATCAATATAATATTGAGATTCGTTGCCTGTAATTTCTCTAATAACTTCAATAACTTTAGGAACAACAATGTATCCTACAAGTACAAGGAAACCAACAATCAAAAGAGTGACAATTGAAAGAGAAATCAATCTTTTAAAAGCAAGTTTATGTTTTGATTTTTTAAATGCGTTTTTAAGTATAGTCTTTTCAATCAAATCTACAAGACGATAACAAATAAATGCTACAACAATAGCAATCAAAACCGGTGTGATACCAGATAGTAAGCCATTAAAAATATTGGTCATATAAGGACCAACCAAATTGCTTAAAGAAATTGCAAAAAATAATGCCAAAAACAACCAAAGGAAACGATTAGGTCTACTTGTTGGTTGATTTGAGAAATGATCAAGCATACTTCTACCTCTACTATTTGTTAGTAATATTATAAGATAAAAAATGAATTCTAGCAAATGATTATGCCATATTTATCATTTGTTTTAATCCCCTATTTTTCTCCTTTTTATCTTGCGTTTCTAAAGATAAAAAATGAATTCTAGCAAATGATTACGCCATATTTATCATTTGTTTTAATCACCTCTTTTTCTTCTTTTTATCTTGCGTTTCTAAAGATAAAAAATGAATTCTAGCAAATGATTATGCCATGTTTGTCTTTTGTTTTTAGTTAAGCATTTGCATTTATTTTTAGATTGCAGTATTGTTTAGAAAATAAAAAAAGCACAGGAAAACCCTATGCTTTTTAATATTCTTCTAGTTAGAATTACTCTAAAATTTCAGCAACAACACCAGAACCAACTGTTCTACCACCTTCACGGATAGCAAAACGAAGTCCTTTTTCGATAGCGATAGGTGTGATAAGTGAAATTGTCATGTTAACGTTATCGCCAGGCATAACCATTTCAACACCCTTTTCAAGTTCGATTGAACCTGTAACGTCTGTTGTACGGAAATAGAATTGTGGTCTGTAACCGTTAAAGAATGGAGTGTGACGTCCGCCTTCTTCTTTCTTTAATACGTAAACACCAGCTGTGAATTTTGTGTGTGGTTTAATTGAACCAGGTTTTGCAAGAACTTGTCCTCTTTCGATTTCATTTCTTTGGATACCTCTTAAAAGTAAACCAACGTTGTCACCAGCTTGTGCTTGGTCAAGAAGTTTTCTGAACATTTCAACACCAGTGATAACTGTGTTCTTTTCAGAACCCATACCAACGATATCAACTTGGTCACCAATCTTAACAACACCTCTTTCAACTCTACCAGTTGCAACTGTTCCACGACCAGTGATTGTGAAAACGTCTTCAACAGGCATTAAGAAAGGAAGGTCTGTTGCTCTTTGTGGTTCAGGAATGTATGTGTCAACAGCATTAAGAAGTTCGTTAATGCAAGCACATGCAGCATCTTCTGGATTTCCAGCTTGTGCAGCTTCTAAAGCTTTAAGAGCTGAACCTTTGATGATTGGAGTTGCGTCTCCAGGGAAACCATATTCTGTAAGAAGGTCTCTGATTTCCATTTCAACAAGGTCAAGTAATTCTGCATCGTCAACTTGGTCAACCTTATTCATGAAAACTACGATATAAGGAACACCAACTTGTCTTGCAAGAAGGATATGTTCACGAGTTTGTGGCATAGGACCATCTGTTGCAGCAACAACAAGGATAGCGCCGTCCATTTGAGCAGCACCTGTGATCATGTTTTTAACATAGTCAGCGTGTCCTGGGCAGTCAACGTGAGCATAGTGTCTGTTATTTGTTTGATATTCAACGTGTGATGTGTTGATTGTGATACCACGAGCTCTTTCTTCTGGAGCCTTATCGATATCTTCATATTTCATTTTTTCAGCCCAACCCTTTGCAGAGCACCACATTGTGATAGCGGCTGTTAAAGTGGTCTTACCATGGTCAACGTGACCGATTGTACCAATGTTAATGTGTGGCTTAGACCTATCAAATTTTGCTTTTGCCATAATTAAAAATCTCCTTTAAATAATAATCATATTTTAGACTTATTTTAAAAAATTGTCAAATGCATTATATTAAAAATTTTAATGCATGTCAACAAAATTAAAAGTGTGAGAGCAAAAATTATGATTTTGCTCTTTCACCGATAATTTTTTCTGCAATGTTCTTTGGAACTTCAGCATAGTGTGAGAATTCCATTGAGAAAGAACCTCTACCTTGAGTGCTTGATCTAAGGTCAGTTGCATAACCGAACATTTCTGAAAGTGGAACTTCAGCTCTAACAATTACACTACCCTTTTCTGATTCAGTACCTTGTAACAAACCACGGCGGCTTGTAAGGTTGCCCATAACGTTACCAAGGTAATCGTCTGGAAGTTCAACTTGAACTTTCATGATAGGTTCAAGTAAAACAGGATTTGCTTTCTTAATACCTTCCTTAAATGCAAGAGAACCTGCAATCTTGAAAGCCATTTCAGAAGAGTCAACATCGTGGTAAGAACCGTCATAAACAGTTGCTCTAAAGTCAACAGTTTCATAACCTGCTAAAACACCATTGTTTTTAGCTTCTTGAATACCGTTGTTAACAGCTGGGATATATTCTTTAGGAATAGCACCACCAACGATTTTGTCAACGAATTCATAACCAGCACCAGCTTCGAGTGGTTCAAATCTAACCCAGCAGTGACCGTATTGACCGTGACCACCACTTTGTTTGACGTGTTTACCTTCGACTTCAACAGTGCCTTTGATTGTTTCACGATAGCTAACTTGTGGACGACCAACGTTAACTTCGCACTTAAATTCTCTACGAAGTCTTTCAACGATGATATCAAGGTGAAGTTCACCCATACCAGCGATGATTGTTTGACCTGTTTCTTTGTCTGTATATGTTTTGAATGTTGGGTCTTCTTCAGCAAGTTTAATTAAAGCATTAACCATCTTTTCTTGACCTTGCTTTGTAGCAGGTTCGATAGCAATGTTAATAACAGGATCTGGGAAAACCATACTTTCAAGAACAATAGGATGATCAACATCACAAAGAGTGTTACCAGTTGTTGTATCTTTTAAACCAACAATAGCAACGATATCACCAGCATAAGCTTCTTCGATATCTTCTCTGTGGTTTGCGTGCATTTTTAATAATCTACCGATTCTTTCTTTGCTGTCTTTAGTTGCATTAAGAACATAGCTACCTGCTTTTAAGACACCAGAATAGATACGGAAGAATGTGATTTTACCAACGAATGGGTCTGTAGCAATTTTGAAAGCAAGACCAGCAAGTGGTTCTTTGTCGTCAGCCTTTCTTTCGTATTCACCTTCGCCTCTTTCGTCAGTACCTTTGATTGCAGGAATATCAAGTGGAGATGGAAGGTAATCAACAACAGCGTCAAGAAGTTTTTGAACACCTTTATTCTTAAATGAGCTTCCGCAAACAACAGGAGTGATTTTAAGATCGATTGTTGCATTTCTAATTGCTTTTTTGAGTTCTTCTTTAGTGATTTCTTCACCACCGAAGAATTTTTCAAGTAAAGCATCATCTGTTTCAACAACAGATTCGACTAACTCGTTATGATATTTTTCAGCATCAGCTTTTAATTCTGCTGGGATTTCACCAACAGTCATATCTTTACCAAGGTCGTCATTATAGATTGTTGCGTTCATTTCAACAAGGTCAATAACGCCTCTAAATGAAGCATCTTGTCCAATAGGAAGTTGAATAGGAACAGCATTAGCTTTAAGTCTATCTTTCATCATTTGGATTGTTCTGAAAAAATTAGCATCATCTCTGTCCATCTTGTTAACATAAGCAAGACGTGGAACATGATACTTATCAGCTTGTCTCCAAACAGTTTCAGATTGAGGTTGAACACCACCACGAGCACAGAAAACAGCTACTGCACCGTCGAGAACTTTAAGACTTCTCTCAACTTCAACAGTAAAGTCAACGTGTCCAGGAGTATCAATAATGTTTACACAGTGGTCTTTCCAAGAAGCAGTTGTACAAGCACTAGTAATTGTAATACCTCTTTCTTGTTCTTCTTCCATCCAGTCCATTGTAGCGCCACCATCGTGAACTTCGCCGATTTTATGAACTTTACCTGTGTAGAACAAAATTCTTTCAGTGGTTGTAGTTTTGCCAGCGTCAATGTGAGCCATAATTCCGATATTTCTATATCTATTTAACGGAAATGTCCTAGCCATAATTTCTCCTTTATTATCAATATAAATTTAAATAAATTGTGGTTAACAAACGAATTACCATTTGAAGTGTGCAAAAGCCTTGTTTGCTTCAGCCATTCTGTGCATTTCGTCTTTCTTCTTAATAGCACCACCAGCGTTGTTGTAAGCATCAATAATTTCAGCAGCGAGCTTCTTGTTCATTTCTTTTTCGCCGCCTCTCTTTCTTGCAAACATTACTAACCAACGAATTGCAAGAGTTTGCCTTCTTTCAGGTCTGATTTCCATAGGAACTTGGTAAGTAGCACCACCAACTCTTCTTGATTTTGTTTCAAGAACAGGTTTGATATTTTCCATAGCTTGATTGAAAATATCCATTGGCTCTAAACCGAGTTTTTCTTTTGCTATATTTAAAGCGTCGTAAACGATACCAGTTGCAATACCTCTTTTTCCATCATACATAACTTGGTTAATAAGTTTTGTAATAACTGTTGAGTTATAAACTGGATCTGGTAAGACTTCACGCTTAACAGCACGATTTCTTCTTGCCATAATTTCTCCTTTATAAATTTCAAAAAATAGTAAAATTTCCCACTAAGTTGGGATATATAACCTAGATTTTAGACAACAAAAAACTGATGTCATCAAATCTAATAACATCAAATTATTATTTAGGCTTTTTTGCGCCGTATTTAGAACGAGATTGTTTTCTCTTGCTAACACCAGCTGTATCAAGTGTACCACGAACAATGTGATATCTTACACCAGGTAAGTCTTTAACTTTACCACCACGGATAAGAACAACACTGTGTTCTTGAAGGTTGTGACCTTCACCTGGGATATAGCAAGTACCTTCTTGGCTACTTGAAAGTCTTACTCTAGCGATTTTACGAAGAGCTGAGTTAGGTTTTTTAGGCGATGTTGTTGTAACAGAAAGACAAACACCTCTTTTTTGAGGATTTTGCTCCAAAATAGGAGATTGTGACTTCTTTACTTGTTTTTGTCTTCCGTGCCTAACTAACTGATTGATTGTAGGCATAATTTCCTCCTTGAAAGTTTTGTTGGAAAAATCTTTTTTACAACCCTTAGATTTTATCCCTAACACCAACAACTGCACATGGAACATCTATATTACAAAGATGCCCGAGTGATTCTTTAGAACATACAACTTCATATGGAATGTTATGAGATTTGCATGACTTTGTCACTCTTTCAACAATGCTTTTGTCAATGTTGTTTGCAAGGTAAACTTTTGAAATTTCCTTGCCCTCAATAGCTTTTAAAACTTGTCGCGTCCCAACAAACTTTAAAGAGTTATTAAGAATTTCAGTTAAATTGTTTGGTTCCATTAAAATACCCTTTTTAATAAAATAATTATGCCCCATAAGTTTAGGACATAACAATACAATTGTAACGAGAATTATTCTAACAAAAAAGATACTCGTTGTCAACCCAAAAATTAAAAATAATTGTATAAATTTAGGCAATATTTACATCTAAATTTCAAGCAAAAACAAAATTTAAAAGCAAAATAAAAAAAGCAACTTAAAAGTTGCTTAATCTTCAAAAATATTATCTACCTTTTCTGCCTTTTTACCAGGTACATCAGCATCTACTAAAAGCACAATATCGTTTTTATGAATTGCTTTTGATTCCATATATGTCCTAGGTTTTTCTTGAACACCACCATAAAGTTTCATAGACAAACGACAGAATTCTTTTAGATATCCTTTAGCCTTTACAAATGCATCTTCAACAGTTTGACCGGTACAGTAAACTTGAATATCGTCAAAAGCGACAACGAAACCTTCATTGTCTTTATCTTGATAAAATGCAGCAGGAAAAACGAATTGTTCCATACAAACTCCTAAAAATACAATAATAACTAACAATAATATACCATATAAAAAATAAAATTCAAAACAAAAAATGCACTTTTATTTTTTATTTTTCCACAAAGAAAGCAGTAATTGTTGAAAAGTTATTTATAATACAAAAAAAGACACACGACTACCGTGTGTCTTTCAAATCTAAATTAGATACAAAGTTCTGGTTCTACTGCAGCAGAAATTGAAACTGTTTCTGTAAGATCTACAGTTTCTGTAAAAGGTGTAGCAGTTGCACCATCAACCATTTGTTCAACAATCATATCCCTTGATTCTTGGTCTTGTGGAAGTGCCTTGCTTAACACACTAACATCACCAATAACCAAACCTTTTGAATTTGTACCAATAAACATTTCTTCCATAGAATTACCTCCTATATCTTTTATTGACATAGGTATAATACCATAAAAAACACCAATAGTCAATAGCAAAATACAAAATATTTTTAAAATATTAAAAGATAAATCCCTTTATTTTAAAGAAATGTAGCGATTTTTGAAAAAACACATAATAAACACAATAAAAAAAGCCAAGCTTTAAACTTGGCTTTTAAAATTATTCAGCATCTACTGTTTCAACTTCTTCGTTGTGAATTGTTGATTTTTCTTTTTCTTCATTTTCTAAGAATTCTTTACTCTTTACAGGATAAAGGTCACGATAACATCTCATACCTGTACCAGCAGGAATAAGTTTACCGATAATGATATTTTCTTTAAGACCAAGTAAGTGGTCAACTTTACCCTTAATAGCAGCTTCTGTCAAAACACTTGATGTTTCTTGGAAAGATGCAGCTGATAAGAATGATTCTGTAGCAAGTGAAGCTTTTGTAATACCAAGAAGAACTCTCTTTGCAGTTGCAGGAACTCCACCATTCATAAGTGCTTTTTGGTTTTCTTCTTCATATCTATGAAGGTCAACCATATCTCCAGGAAGGAGTGTTGTATCTCCAGCATCTTCAATCTTAACTTTCTTAAGCATTTGTCTAACAATTATTTCAATGTGTTTTGCATTGATTCTAACGTCTTGTAAACGATAAACGCTAAGAACTTCTTTAAGAAGATATTCTTGAACACCTTTAAGACCACGAACACGAAGAATATCGTTAGGGAAAATAGAACCTGATGTTAAGCATTGACCAACTTCAACTTCTTCCCCATTTTTAACAGCAAGAACAGTTTTGTTTTTAGGTGGTGTAAGATATTCAACATCACCATCACTTGATTTAACTGTGATTTTGTATCTTTCACCAGCTTCTTCAAGTTTAACTTTACCAGCAACTTCAGAAATAATTGCTTCACCTTTAGGTCTTCTAGCTTCGAAAATTTCTTCAACACGAGGAAGACCTTTTGTGATATCAGCTTCAGCAGCAACACCACCGGTGTGGAAAGTTCTCATAGTAAGCTGTGTACCAGGTTCACCGATAGATTGTGCAGCGATTGTACCAACTGCTTCACCGATGTTAACAAGTTGGTTGCCAGCCATGTTTCTACCATAACACTTAGCACAGACACCTTGTTTTGACTTACATGTAAGAAGTGTTCTGATATTAACTTCTTGAATGTCAGCCTTAACAATTTTCTTAGCAAGATCAGGAGTAATCATTTCATTTGCAGGAACGATAACTTCCTTAGTTTTTGGATGGATAACAGCGTCGACTGTTACACGACCTGTAATTCTATCTTCAAGTTTTTCAATAACTGTACCGTCTTCGATTAAATCTCTAACAATCATGCCCTTTGGTTTTTCGCCAAGAGCTGCAAAACAGTCATCTTCAGTAACAACAACTTCTTGTGCAACGTCAACAAGACGACGTGTCAAGTAACCTGAGTCAGCAGTTTTAAGAGCAGTATCAGCAAGACCTTTACGTCCACCACGAGATGATAAGAAATAGTCGATAGGTGTAAGGCCACTTCTAAAGCATGACTTAACAGGAATATCAATTTTTTGACCAGATGCAGATGCCATAACACCACGCATACCGCAAAGTTGGTTGATTTGTCCAGGGTTACCACGAGCACCAGAAACAGCCATCATCTTGATTGGGTTAAGGTCACCCAAGTTGTCAAGAACAGCTTTCTTAACTTTATCAGTTGTTTCGTTCCAGATAGCAACGTTTTTAGAAATTTTTTCGTCAAATGCGATAAGACCACGACGATAAGCTTTTTCGTTTTCTAATACTTTAGCATCAGCTTCAGCAACAAGTTGTGCTTTAGCTTCAGGTTCTTTCATATCAAAAACGTTGATTGTGATAGCACCGATTGTTGAATATTTATAACCAAGTTCTTTAACCTTATCAAGCATAATAACTGTAGGTGTTGAACCAAGTTTATCATAAGTAGCACTAACAATTTGACCAAGTTCTTTCTTGCCAACTGTATAGTTAACTTCATATTCAAGAGCACCTTCTTTTGTGCTTCTATCAACAAAACCAAGGTTTTGTGGAACACAACGGTTAAATAAAATTTTACCAACAGAAGTTTTGACTCTACCAGAAATCATTTCGCCATTGAACATAGCAGTTCTTCTAACATAGATTTCAGATTGAATTTCTACGTTCTTTGTTTGATAAGCCATGATAGCTTCTTCTTCATCTTTATAGTAGTGTCCTTCGTTTAGAGCACCTGGTTTTTTGATTGTTAAGTAGTAACAACCAAGAACGATATCTTGAGCAGGAGTCATAACAGGTTTACCATCAGCAGGTTTTAAAACGTTGTTTGATGATAACATAATCATACGAGCTTCAGCTCTAGCCTCTAAAGATAGTGGAACGTGAATAGGCATTTGGTCACCGTCGAAGTCAGCGTTAAAGCCAACGCAGACAAGTGGGTGAAGCTTAATAGCTCTGCCGTCACAAAGAACAGGTTCGAAAGCTTGGATACCAAGTCTGTGAAGTGTAGGAGCACGGTTAAGTAAAACAGGGTGATCCTTGATAACTTCGTCTAAGATATCCCAAACTTCTGGTTTTTCTCTTTCGATAATTCTCTTTGCACTCTTAATGTTGTAAGAATGATTTCTTTCAACAAGTTTTTTCATAATAAATGGTTTGAAAAGTTCAAGAGCCATTTCTTTTGGAAGACCACATTGATAAATCTTAAGTTCTGGACCAACAACGATAACAGAACGACCTGAGTAGTCAACACGTTTACCAAGAAGGTTTTGACGGAAACGACCTTGCTTACCACGAAGCATTGCAGTCAAGCTCTTTAGGTCTCTAGCCTTAGGGCCTTGAACAGCTTTACCACGCTTACCATTTTCGATTAAAGCATCAACAGCTTCTTGGAGCATTCTCTTTTCGTTTCTAACAATAACTTCTGGAGCACCAAGTTCGATAAGTTTTTTCAAACGGTTGTTACGGTTGATAACTCTTCTGTACAAATCGTTTAAGTCGCTTGTTGCAAACCTACCGCCGTCAAGTTGAACCATAGGACGAAGGTCTGGTGGAAGAACAGGAACAACGTCTAAAATCATCCATTCAGGACGGTTGTTACTCTTTAAAAATGCTTCAACAACTTCAAGTCTCTTAATTGCTTTAAGTCTTTTTTGACCTTTAGCAGTTTTGAGTCTTTCTTTAAGCATCTTGTCATCTTCTTCAAGGTTGATTGCTGACAAAAGTTCTTTGATAGCTTCAGCACCCATTCCTGCACGGAATGAGTTGTAACCATATTCTTCAACAGCATCACGATATTCTTTATCAGTGATAACTTGTTTGTATACAAATGGTGTGTTCTTTGGATCAAGAATGATGTAATTTACATAGTATAAAACTTGTTCCAAAGCTTTTGGTGTAATATCCAAGATAGTACCAATTCTAGATGGTACACCACGGAAGAACCAAATATGACTTACAGGAGTTGCAAGTTCGATGTGACCCATTCTTTCACGACGAACTTTTGAGTGTGTAACTTCTACGCCACACTTATCGCAGATAACTCCTTTATATCTAATTCTTTTATATTTGCCACAATGACATTCCCAGTTTTTTCTAGGTCCAAAAATCCTTTCGCAGAATAAACCATCTCTTTCAGGTTTTTGAGTTCTGTAGTTAATGGTTTCAGGTTTTGTAACTTCACCATAACTCCATTCCCTGATTTTTTCTGGAGATGCGATACCAATCTTCATTGAGTCAAAATTGTTTAATTCAAACATATATTTCTCCTTACAAATTGAACAAGTTCTTTCTATTCAAAATCATCAAATAAACTATTTTCATCAAAGTTATCAAAGATATTATCATCAACAGATTCAGAATCAACTTCTGCTTCTGAAACAATATCTGTTGGGTCATTGTCATCAATGTTAAGTTCAATGTCTTTGACTTCTTCTTTATTTTTAACCATAAATGGTGTTGTTTCACTATCATCACTTGAGAGTTCTGAAATAGAAACTTCTTGATTGTCTTCGGTTAAAATCTTAATATCAAGACCTAATGCTTGGAATTCTTTAATTAAAACCTTAAATGATTCTGGAATTCCAGGTTCTGAAATTGGAAGACCTTTAACGATAGATTCGTAAGTTTTATTTCTACCTTGAACATCGTCAGACTTAACAGTAAGCATTTCTTGAAGCAAGTGTGAAACACCATAAGCTTCCAATGCCCAAACTTCCATTTCACCAAATCTTTGTCCACCGAACATAGCTTTACCACCGAGTGGTTGTTGTGTAACAAGTGAATATGGACCAGTTGAACGAGCGTGCATCTTACTGTCAACCATGTGGTCAAGTTTAATCATATACATAACACCGACTGTAACACGGTTTTCGAATGGCTCGCCTGTTCTACCATCATATAGAACCATCTTGCCATCGCTTTCCAAGTCGTTGTCTTCAAGTAATTTTAAGATATCTTTTTCGTTTGCGCAGTCGAATGCAGGAACAGCAACTTTCCAGTTAAGTGCTTTTGCAACTTTACCTAAAAGTACTTCCAAAACTTGTCCTACGTTCATACGAGATGGAATACCAAGTGGGTTTAAAACGATATCAACAGGTGTACCGTTTTCCATATAAGGCATATCTGCAATAGGAAGAACACGAGAAACGACACCTTTGTTACCGTGACGTCCAGCCATCTTGTCACCAACAGAGAGTTTTCTCTTTTGAGCAACGAAGACTTTAACCATCATATTAACACCAGGTTCGAGTTCGTCTTTGTTCTTTCTTGTAAATACTTGAACATCTACAACGACACCACCACGTCCGTGTTGTACACGAAGTGAAGTATCTCTAACTTCTCTTGATTTTTCACCGAAAATTGCACGAAGCAATCTTTCTTCAGGAGTAAGTTCTGTTTCGCCCTTTGGTGTAACCTTACCAACTAAGATGTCGCCAGGTCTAACTTCTGCACCAACACGGACGATACCATTTTCGTCTAAGTTTTTAAGAGCATCATCACTAAGGTTTGGAATATCTCTTGTAATTTCTTCGTCACCAAGTTTAGTTGCTCTACATTTTAATTCTTCAACTTTCAATGTAATTGATGTGAAGATATCTTCTTTAACAATTCTTTCTGAGATTAAGATAGCATCTTCGTAGTTGTAACCTTCCCAGTTCATATAAGCAATTGTCATATTTTTACCAAGTGCAAGTTCGCCGTCTTTGGTTGAGAAACCATCAGCAAGAACATCACCTGATTCAACCCTTTGGCCTTTCTTTACGGCAGGTTTTTGGTTGATACAAGTATCTTGGTTAGTTTTTGTAAATTTTGTAAGGTGATATTTATCAGTTTCACCATTGTCGTTCTTAACACGAATTTCAGTTGCTGAAACATAATCAACATATCCTGCATTTCTATTAAGAATCATTGCACCACTGTCAACAGCGATTTTGTGTTCAATACCGGTACCGACAAATGGAGCTTCAGTTGTAAGAAGTGGAACAGCTTGACGTTGCATGTTAGAACCCATAAGAGCACGAGCTGTATCGTCGTTTGCAAGGAATGGAACAAGTGATGTAGCAGCAGAGATAAGTTGTCTTGGTGAAACATCAACATAATCAATTTCGCTTGCAGGAACTTCTAAAACAGAATCCCTTCTTCTACAAATGATACGTGGGTTTATAAAGTGACCTTGTTCGTCAACAGGTTCAATAGCTTGAGCAACACAAGCATTTTCTTCTTCGTCAGCCATAAGATAAACAACTTCGTTTGTAACAACGCCTTTCTTTTTATCTACGACTTTAAGTGGAGAAAGTAAGAAACCGTATTCATTAATCTTTGCAAATGAAGCAAGAGAGTTAATAAGACCGATACCTTGACCTTCAGGAGTTTCGATAACGCAAATTCTGCCATAGTGTGAATAGTGAATATCACGAACATCAGCAGTTGCTCTTTCTTTCTTAACACCACCAGGACCAACAGCAGAAATTTTTCTCTTTTGAGTAAGTTCTGAAATTGGGTTAACTTGGTCCATAAGTTGTGACAATTGTGAACTTGCTAAGAAATCTTTAAGTGCTTTGTTAATTGGTCTTGCGTTAATAACTGATGATGGGTTAACTGTTGTTAAATCTTGTGCTTGGAGTGTTTCACGGATTACTGAAGCAAGTTTGTTTACACCGCTTCTAAATGCTCCTGCCATAAGTTCGCCAACAGATGCAACACGACGGTTTGCTAAGTGGTCGATGTTATCAATTTCACCGATACCATTTGTAAGGTCTAAGTGATAGTTAAATGATGCGATAATATCGTCCATTGTAAGTTGGAAGTTCATAAGTTGTTTTGCATTTTCTGCAATAGCTTCCATTCTTTCTTCTTTTGTCTTATATTGTTTGAACAATTCCATAAGTGTTGGATAGTGGACTTGTTCTAAAATTCCAAGTTCTTTTTCATCGCATGGGAAAACAGCGGAAAGTTGAACACGATTGTTACCAATCATTTTGTGTCCTACATACTTTTCGCCATCTTTCTTAAAGTCGCCTTTAAGAGTTTTTGCTCTAACCCAAACTTCGTTGATACCAGCGTTTTGGATTTTTGTTGCGATTTCTTTTGAAATGGTTTCGCCGTCTTTAACAACAACGGTTTTGCCAATAGTAATATCACCAAATGCAACTTGTCCTGCAATTCTGTTAGCAATACTTAACTTCTTATTAAGTTTGTATCTACCAACTCTTGCAAGGTTGTAATATTGATGTGTAAAGAATAAAGAGTTAATAAAGTTATAAGTAGCTTCAGCAGATGGAACTTCACCAGGTCTCATTTTTTTGCTGAGTTCAATTAAAGCTTCTTCTTGAGTAATAGATACTTCTTTATCCAATGTATTTTTAACAAGTGGGTTGTGACCAAATGTTTCTAAAATTTGTTCGTTTGTCATACCGAAACATTTTAAGAATACACCAAGTGTAATCTTTGTGCTTCTGTCGATAACAACTTTTAAAATTCCGTTGATATTTTGGTCGATTTCAATCCAAGTACCACGTGTAGGAATAATAGTACCATTAAATAGGTACTCACCTGTCTTGTCTTGAACCTTATCAAAATAAACACTTGGAGAACGAACGATTTGAGAAACGATAACCCTTTCAATACCGTTAAAAATAAAAGAGCCTTCTTCTGTCATAAGTGGAACATCGCCCAAGAAAACATCTTGTTCGATAACTTCACCATCTTCTTTTCTAACCATTCTTGCTCTTGCTCTAAGTGCAACAGAGTAAGTAACACCTTTTCTCTTACACTCGTCACGAGTATACTTAGCAGTTGGGTCAAGTGTGTAGTTGGTGAAATAGATTTCTGCTTTTCCACTATAATCTGTGATTGGAGAAAACTCTTCTAAAATTTCGCCTATACCCTTTTCTAGGAATTCTTTGTAAGCATCCTTTTGAATAGAAATTAAGTATGGCATTTCAATAGGTTCGTTTATCTTTGCAAAACTATACCTTTCAACTTTACCATACTTTACTTTTTTAATATTAGGAAGTGATTGTCCCATATTAACTCCTTATAAAAAATTTATATGTAAGTTTTAAAGCCTAAAAAGCTTAAAACCTGCGAAAACTAATTACCCGTCATTTTGAACAAAAATTCAAAATTTCACACAATATCGCTATATGATAGGAAAATTCAAGTAAAAAGTCCCAAAAACACCCTAAAAAAGTCATAAAAAAGACACTTTTTTCAATATATCAATAATATGCAATTAGAATTCTAACATAACAAAAAAAATAAGTCAACAGGTTTTTTCAAAAAAATTTAAAAAAGTCAACTATTTTAATACACTTTTTTTATTTTTTTTAAAAATTTATACGATATATATAAAAATAAAAAACTTAAAAATAAAAAATTAAGAACCCGTTTAGGGGTTCTTAATTTTAAATTTTATTCTGCTAATGATACAAATACGATAACTGTATCTTTAAATCCGTAGCCTGAATAGTTTTCACCATCAACGCCGGTAAAGATAAATATGTCGTGTAAAGATAATGTATAGTAATTTGAAGAACCATCAGTTATAAGGTCAACCTTAGTTGAAACTTGATTTACTCCATATCCTAAGTCAATCCTTACTTTTGTACCTGTACCTGATTGTTGGACAATCTTTACAGTTTCGCCAACGACAAATGATGTGCTCAATGTGTCAAGAATCAAATTGTCATCTGTAATTATCTTAATTATTTTTGATTTGATTCTAGGTTCTGCAGGAACACCATCTGTACCAAGCATCCAATAATCTGTGTTGAATCCAAAGTTTGTTAATGGAAGGCCACCTTCAAGAGAGTCTTTACCAATCTTTAAAGCGTCCATAACAGTACCTTTCATAATAAGGTTAGAGTCAACTTCGATTACAAGATTTTCTTCGTCGTTTGCTTTAACAACGTTACCGATACACTTTGTGAATCCAAGTTCTTTTAAGAATAAGCTTGCACCCCAATCGTTATGTGTATCAAAGAATTCGTCACTATAAGCATCAAAGTAACCAATGATACCACCCCAAATTGTAACACCCAAGTTATAGTTCTTTCTTGTATAACCTGTGCTGATACAATTGCTTACCTTCTTTGGTTCTTCGGCAAAACCGATGATACCACCAAGGTATGAAGTTGTATGACCGTTCTTTGTTGATTCTAAGTAAGCTGCATCGTTAAAGCAGTTTTCTACAGTACTTTCATAAAGGTAACCAACAATACCACCGATTCTATCATACATACCTGAGTGTGATTTGATAAATGATTCGTTGCTGTTTGTTGATACGCTAATTCTAGTATTTTCAGAAACCATAGCAGCAATACCACCAGCATATGCTGTTGAAGATGATGAAGTTGTTATACTTGCAATACCTGCATAGTTTGTAGCATTTTCCAATACTGCTTCTTGTGCGTCTGCTGTATACATACCTTTCATCTTACCAACGATACCACCAGCAAATGTATCGCCACCGTTTGAGAATGCACCAATAATCATATGTTCTTTAGTAATTGGGCTTTCATCTTTTCCGTCAGCTAAAGCACCAACGCTTTCTAAAACTTGAACTTCGTATTCGCCACAAGAAATAGGACCATTTTTGTTTACAACTACGTTTGAAATGCTATAGTCAGGGTCGCCTGCTTGGTGTTGAGACAAGATTGAGAATGTACCAACGATACCACCAGCAATAGCGTGCTTGCTTGAGAATACACCAACAGTTGTTGTAACAGCAATGTTTTGAATTGTTGTGTCATAAACGTTAGCAGCAACTGTACCTGCATAAAGGTCAACTGTTGAATCTTTACTTTCAAGTCTAACGAATGCATTGTTGATATAACCGTTGCAAATTTGTCCACCTTTAACATAACCGAACAATCCAGCATATGAAAGTGTTGAAGAGTCGATTGTTAAACCACTAATGGTATAACCGTTAAAGTTAAAGATACCACGGAATGCATAGTTAGAATTTTTACCAATAGGTGTCCAATATTTACCACTAAGGTCAATATCGTTAACCAAGATAAATTCTGAATTTGTTGTTGTTAATAATCCATCATTTACTTGTCTTGAAAGAAGTGCCAATTGTTCAGCTGTTTCAATTAAGTAATAAGTATAAGTATCATCACCTACAACGAAATTGTGTATAAAGTTTACACCGTGTTCAGTTTTTTCTGATAATTTATTCTTATCATACAACTCTTGAACAGCAACTTTAACATCATCTTTACTCTTATAAGGTGTAAGATTTTCTGATTCGGTACTCTTCCAATTTTGTCCAAGACCTCTAAGTGAAGGATTATATGTTCCAACATTGTCAAGTGGGTTGAAGTCGTTAAGTGTATATTCGTTTGTCCATACACTTGTCATATCCCAACCCCAATTTGTTAAGTTTTGAATTGTAGGTTCGCCATAAGTTATATCGTCGATAAGAAGTCCTGTATCTGAAGTATAAACAACTGCAGGTTTCTTAGCAGCGATTTCGCCAATTGAGTAACAGTATTTTACATAGTTTGTATTATCGTCAACTTTTCTTGTTGCAACGATAGGTCCAATTGTGACATATGTTGCGTCGCAAGAAATTGATGCTTTATTGTAACAATTTTCAACATAGCAGTGACTGACAATACCAATACCAGCAAGTACACGGTTATCATTGCTATTTGTAATCTTAATGTTGTTATAGCAGTTGTAGATACCACCCTTGTAATCATTTGTTTCTAAAGGATAACAATCATCAGCGAAACAAACAATACCACCAGCATAGTAACCAACTTCTAAGTTTCCAACATCAAAAGGTGAACCACTAATTACAAATTCGTTTGTATCAGTGTAGCAATATTCAATAAGTGAATTTTTAGCGCTATAAGCAATACCACCAGCAAAACCAACATTTTTAATAATAGGAGCTTCTACACCCAAGTTTGTAATTGTTGCATCTTGAACAAAACCAAACAATGAGCCATAAGTTCTTGTTATTCCTTCACCAATATCAACCTTTGTTGTACTTAAGTAACTTTGTCCGTAAACTGTGATGTCTCCGTCAATAGTTAAGTTCTTAATTACATAGCCATTTCCATCAAAAGTTCCTTTAAATGGATATGCTTCAGTTCCTATTGGAGTGAAATATTTGTTTTCTAAGTTGATTGTGCTTGTAAGCTTGTATGTCTTTCCTTCTGTTGAGATAAGACCAGAGTTAACTGCTTTTGCAAGATATGCAAGTTGTTCAGCAGAAGAAATTGTGTAACTACCACCTGAGATTGAGAAATTATCTGTGTAATTTTCCCACAATACTTCGGTTGGGTTGTTTTTAAGTGTTGGGAACCAACTGTAGTATTTGTTTTCCCACATATTGAAGTTTCCAACAACATCTAACTTATCAAACAATTCATTGTGCATTGTTGTTGCCAACATACTTACACAATTTGTTGTTGCACCTGCAGCAACGAAACCTGAATCTTCATATTTCATTGCATAATTTGCAACAGAGCCTGTTAAGTAATAGTTGTATACATCAGTTGCACCACCACCCGACTTCATAAACTTAACATTAGCGTCGCTAAGAAGTCCAATGATTGCTCCCCTTGAGTTGTAAGTATCTTCTACACCACTAATAGAAATTGTACCTAAGTTGTAGTTAAAGTAGATATTTACAATTACAGAAGTATAATCGTCTGTTGTGTCAACAGGGAATGAACCAATCTTATAAATCCAATAGTCGTCCGAAACTGCTGCACCTCTCTTTATTACTTCTGCAAGAGTTGTACCAATTAAGCCACCACAGATTTGATAAGATGTTGCTGAAGATATAATATCGCCTGTGTTGTAGTTATTTACAAAGTTGATTGTCTTTGTTTTTGCAATAATTGAACCTACAACACCACCGATAATATTAAATGTTGATGTGTTTGGAGTTTGACTTTCGATTGAAGCAACGTTGCTGTTTTGTTCTACAACAGAGCCATCTTTTGCAGAAATACAACCTGCAACACCACCAATACTTATGATAGAGTTCGTATTGTATTCGCAAATAAAGTCAATCTTTTCTTCGTTTGCTGATAATGATACACCACCAGCAAAACCAACAACACCACCAATATTTGCAATAGCTGTACCATCGATTGGGTCGCCCTTGTATAAAACAGAATTAACTGCATAACTATCTTGTACAGAGTCAATTGTCTTATAATCAACTGTTATTTTAGCTTTGTTAGAGCCACCTGTGTAGTTGTTTACACAATAACCTGTTACACCACCGATATACAATCTATCTGCATTACTTACAACAGAGATTGCTCCATAGTTGTATGTGCGTTGTGTAGATGATTTTGCAACATAACCTGCAACACCACCGATATAAGTTTTTGCTTTAATTGGAGTTGATAAGTTGTAATTTGTAACTTCGTCAGTTACAGAAATTGAACCATAGTTGAAGCATTGTTCTTCAAAAGCCATATAGTCAACACTACCTGCAAGACCACCAATGTAGAAACTGTTGTCAGGAGAAACTGTTGTATCTACTTTTGTTTTTAAGGTTATATTGCCGTTGTTTGTTGATTGTGTAAGTTTAACTTCGCTTCCAGAAGCTTTACCAACAACACCACCAGCATAAACTGAACCAACAACAGTGTTACCATTTGTAATGTTTGCAACAATGTTGTTTGCTCTGTAATAACCAACAACACCACCTGCAACCTTACCTTGAATGTTTCCACCAAGAGTTGTTACATTTGATACGTTACCACTGCCTGATACAACACCAAAGATACCTGAATAATCATAATCAACATTATCGTTACCCCTAGAGTTTACCATTGCATAGTAAATTGTATATGTCTTAGTTACAGGGTCGCCACCGACTATTTCTTCATAACTTGCATCAAATACACCATTAAATGGATGTTCTGTTGTGCCGATAGGTGTCCAATATTTGCCACTAAGGTCAATATCTTTTACAAGGCGATAGAACTTGCCTGTATGTGCACCACTGTTTACAGTGTTTATCATATAAGCGAATTGTTCAGGTGTTTCGATAATG